>JAZNJX010000022.1:0-20545 GCA_045578245.1 Candidatus Fimenecus sp.
TTTTACAACAATGAAAGAATACAACTAAAAACAAAACTGACTCCGCTTGAAAAACGAAATCAGTTTGTTGCTTAAAATCTAATATTCAACACCATAGGGGGTGTTTTTTGTGCTGTCCGCACAAATTGGGGCAGTTCAAAAAAGCAGGAGTTTTAAAAGCTTTATTCAACAGTAACTGATTTAGCAAGATTTCTTGGTTTGTCAACATCAAGACCACGCTCAACTGTTGTGTGATATGCAAGTAACTGTAACGGAATCACAGTAAGTGATGGCATAAGATATCTTGATGTTTCAGGAATATAAATTATCTCATCAGCTATATCCTCAATATCTTTTGTACCTTCTTTTACAACTGCAATTACATATGCGCCACGGGCATGAACTTCTTTGATATTAGAAATCATCTTGCCATAGAGAGCATCGTCAGTAGCAACTGCAGCAACAATAGTACCAGGTTCAATAAGCGAAATTGTACCGTGCTTTAATTCACCTGCACCGTAACCCTCACAGTGGATATAGGATATTTCCTTTAATTTAAGTGAACCTTCAAGACAGAGGGGATAGTCAATACCACGGCCAATAAAGAACATATGCTCTTTATTGGCAATACGTTTCGAAAGTTTTTCAACAATTAAACCACAGTCAAGAGCAGTCTTAATTTTTTCAGGAAGACAGAGAAGTTCATCAGTAAAAACTTTTAATTCTAAATCACTCAAAAGACCTTTTTCATGTGCCATATATGCAGAAAGAATATAGGCTACACTTAACTGTGCAGAGAATGCCTTTGTTGTAGCAACTGCTATTTCTGCACCTGCATTTGTGTAGATAACCCCATCACTTTCCCTCGCAATCGTACTGAAAAGCACGTTAACAATGGACATTGTGAAAGCACCTCTTGTCTTTGCTTCACGAAGTGATGCAAGAGTGTCGGCGGTTTCGCCTGACTGGCTTACAAAAATGCAAAGGTCTCCTTTTCCAATGATAGGATTTCTGTACCTGAATTCACTTGCAATGTCAACTGTTACAGGAACTCTTACCATATCCTCAATAATATATTTTGCAGTAACACCAACGTGATAAGCACTTCCACAAGCAACAATATATATTCTGTTAAGATTTTTTATGAAGTTTTTAGGAAACTCGAAAGGAAGTTGTATTTTACCGTTTTTTATAAGAGGGGAAACAGTATTCTTTACTGCTTTTGGTTGTTCGTAGATTTCCTTTGCCATAAAGTAGTCATATCCGCCTTTTTCAGCAGCATCAATACTTAAATTGATTGTTTTGATTTCTACTTCTTTTTCTTTTGCACATTTATCAAAAACATGAATCTCATTTTTTGAAATTTCGATAAACTCACCGTCATTAACTATATAGCAATCCTTTGTATATGGGAGAATTGCAGGAATGTCGGAAGCAAGGTGGTTTTGACCGTCACCACAACCTACAATCAAAGGGCTATCTTTCTTCATTGCAAAAACCTTATCGTCAAAGCCTTTGACAATCATTGCTACGGCATAAGAACCCTCTAATGCTTCTGCAGTTTTGATGAGGGTACCGATAGCATCACCATCAAAAAGACTATCATAGAGCTGTGCAATTACTTCGGTATCTGTTTGAGATTTGAACTCATAGCCTTTTTTAATTAAGTCGTTTTTAAGTTCAATATAGTTTTCGATTATTCCATTATGCACAAGCGTTACGATACCGTTCATTGACTTGTGTGGATGAGCATTAGTCTTGTCAGGTACACCATGAGTTGCCCAACGGGTGTGACCGATACCAATAGTCCCTTTAGGTTTTATTTCATTAACATAAGCCTCAAGATTATCAATTCTTCCTTTTTCTTTTACAACCGTAACATTTTCACCCTTAACAGCGATTCCTGCTGAGTCATAGCCACGATATTCAAGACGACGCAATCCCTCGATAAGAATTGGAGTCGCTTCTTTTTCACCAACAAACCCAACTATTCCGCACATAAATCTTTCTCCTTAAGTATTTATTTGTTTTTTTGTGTCAACAATAATTAAAAAGGAGGGAACAGAATGGAAAGAACATTTCTGAAACTTAATGCTAAAAGGATAATGATGAAAAATTGTGCAAAATGCTTTGTGATTTCAATATTTCCCGTTATGTCATTTGCAGCCCTTGCCGTTTTAAATTATTGTTTATTGATATTATTAAACAGTACAGAGATTAATATGTATATTTCACCTTATGCAAAATATATTCGTTTGTCACTGATAACAATCAGTTTAATATTGTCTGTTTTCTTATGGAGAAGTGCAAGGCTTATCACTGACAGTTATTTCTTGGTAAAAACATTGAATAAGAAATTAACCTTTGTAAATATTGTCAGATGTGTTTCATTTAATCAATGCTTCACTTTTTTTCTTACGTCAATAATCAGATTTTTATTATCAATAAGCTGGAGTGCCGTTTACCTTTCTCCGTGTGTTGCGATTTCAATGCTTTTGGTCTATAGTTATAGGTTTGAAAACAATGGCTTTAACATTAACCTAACATTGTTTGTATCTGCAATTTTGCTTTTCATAATTGGAATTAGTTTTCTGTATATTACGCTAAAAAGATATTCCATGTGTTCCTCAGTTGTGTTGGCTGAAGAAGAAAAAAGCCCATTTAAAATCATTGAAAAAAGCATAGAAATTATGGAAGGGCATAGTGTGCAATATGCATTATATTGCTTATCTTTTTCAGGATGGGTATTGTCCTGCTTTTTGATTATTCCGTTGTTTTATGTCGTGCCATATATAACAATCGGAAAGTGGTGTTTTAAGAATTCACTTGGTTTATTCAAAGTTTTCAAACAAGAAAAAAAGAAACCAATTATATTCTATCTTCCTAAAAAAGTGGAAAATTAGGTAAAAAAAGTTGGTGGTTAAAAACTTAACCACCAACAAATTTAATTATATAATTAAATTAAAGAATTTCACCCATTGTACCTGGCTTGCAGAGTGCAGCATTTGATTCGTCAGTATCAATATGCATTGCAAGAGCAAAGTTAGGATGAACTCTGACTACAACATCACCAAATGTAAGTGTTCTGTCATCAGATGCAACTTTAACTTCAACAACCTGTTTGTCAACAAGACCATATTTTTCAGCATCGTCCGGAGTCATGTGAATATGACGCTTTGCAACGATAACACCGTTTTCGATTTCAATTTCACCTTTTGGTCCAACAATTTTACAACCAGGTGTACCTGCGATATCGCCTGATTCTCTAACAACTGCTGCAACACCGATTGAACGAGCATCAGAAGCAGAAATTTCTACTTGAGTAGCAGGTCTTACAGGACCAAGAATTGAAACACCAGGGAACTGACCTTTAGGTCCGATAACTGCAATTCTTTCTTCACAAGCATACTGACCAGGCTGAGAAAGGTCTTTTTTCTTTGTGAGTTCATAGCCTTCACCGAAAAGAATTTCAAGGTGTTCTTGTGAAATGTGAGCATGTCTTGCACTTGTTTCAACTAAAACTGTCTTTGCCATATATCATTCTTCTTTCATAAAAAATTTGTAAAATAATGTTATATATATAATAGTCCATTTTTATAGATTTGTAAAGTGTGAAATTGTATAGATTAGAGGAGTTCTATAAATGATTTTATGTAATAATCGGCAACTTCTCTTATCTCGTCTTCATCATGTGCTGAACTTTTATCATAAACACCACAAACGGTAAAATTACCTTTTTTTGCACCCCGAACCCCTTCAATAATGTCTTCAAAAACGACACATTCTTCAGCTTTGAGACCCATTCTTTCAGCAGCAAGGAGATAAATGTCAGGTTCAGTTTTGCCAATATTTATTTCACTAACATAGGCGTAGGTTGAGAAAAAGTCAAAGATGCCTTGTTTTTTCAAGGTTCCTTCACAAACCTGCTTTTCACTTGCAGTTGCAAAAGACATCTTAATTCCATTGTCAGAAAGCATTTTAAGATATTCAAAAACACCTTCTTTTAAATCAACATTGTTTAAGTATCCTTGTGTACAAAGGTCAAGCCATTCATCAATTATTTCATCTATGCTTTCTTTAATTCCATACTTCTCTTTTGTATAAACTGCAGCAGCTTTAAGGTGCATATTTTTAATAACCTGGACATATTCAGGAGTAACTTTTAAGTTCCTTCTACTGAAAAATTCTTCGTCCACATCGTGCCATATGTGCATAGAATCAAGTAATGTACCATCAAGGTCAAAAATGGCACCCTTAAACTTTTTTATATCCATTTTATTCTCCAAATACATATTTTCTTATTGCTTTTGCAACACCGTAGTTATCATTGGTTTCGGTCATGAATTTTGCCGTTTCCTTTGCAATGTCGTTACCATTTTTCATAGCAAAGGAATAATTTGCAAAGGAAAGCATTGAGCAGTCATTTTCACCATCACCAAAGCACATAATGCTTTCTTTGCCGATATTTAAAGCATCAGCAAGACCTTTAACAGCAAAGCCTTTTGTTGCTTTGATATCAGTCATTTCAAGATTTCCATTTGCACCTTTTACGATGGGAAACGAGGAAGCAAAAGCAACATTACAGGTCCTGTTGATTTTTTCTTCCAGCTCTATTCTTTCCTCACCTGAAAGACTAAGGATGTTAAGCTTTTCAATACCCTGTCCATCTATGAGCGTCTTCAAATCAGCAACAGGTTTAATAAAATCCTTGAGTAATGCGTGAATATGTGGTGGCACATGCTCTGCATCAAACATTGAGTAACTCTCATTATTCATGTAGCAGTCACCATTGAAATAAACCTCATAAATAAGATTATAATCCTTAAGGATATTAAAAATTTCAGTAGATTGCTTGTTATCTATAAGAGTTGAGCAAACTGCTTTACCTGTTTTCATGTCGTATGTTATGGCACCATTTGAGGTTATGAGATAATCCAGGAATGGCAATTGTTCTACTATGTAGTCGGTTAAAATTTTTGTTCTTCCACTTGCAATTGCAACCTTTATTCCCATTTCGTGAGCTTTTTTAAAGGCGTCAATGTTTTCTTGTGGAATTGTAACGTGATTTGTGTTGAGGAATGTACCGTCAAGGTCGGTAACGATAAGTTTAATTGCCATAATTTCACCTAAATACAATAAATATTTGTGTCCCAGAAAGAGATGTGTGGATGATGTCTAAGAAAGATTCTATAGTCAGGATTTATTCCTTTAATTCGATTTATCAAGTGGAAAATATCCTCGCTTCGATGGTAAGCAGCCATACAAATTTTTGGCTTGTCTTGTTGCAGGGATTTTGTTGCTCCTTGCAGCATTTCTTTTTCTGCACCCTCGACATCCACATTAAGATAAGTAAATCTGCCAAATTTTTCTGTGAGAAAATCAACGGAGATTGCTTCAATTTCAATGCCATTATCTTTTGCCGAGCCACCTCTGCCTTTGTTGTCATCAAAATTTAAGATGCAAATATCACTCCAAATAGCATTATTAAGACAAATACAATTTTTAAGGTCTTCGCAGTTGGTTTGTAACTTCTTAAAAGTTCTTTTATCAGGTTCAACTGCGATTATTCTTTCATAGTTTTTTACATGTTGCAAAAATTCCTGAACAGTATCACCACGATAAGCACCAAGGTCAAGAAAACTTTCATTTTCATCTAAATTGAGAATTCTAAAAACCTCATCTTTAGTGCTTTCACATTCAAAACAAAGGTTTAAATTACCTGTAATCTGAAACTCTATAATTTTCTCAAAAACCTTTTTTGATTGTTCATCACAAAGTGAATCGTATGCGTTTGCGATTTCTTCAAGATGTTCTCCAAGAAAATGCTTATTGAAAATATTATCACCAAAAACCGGTACGGATGGCATGATAATTTTATGTCTTGTAGATAAGTCTTTGATGTTATTGATTACATTAGGCAAAGGACTGGCGAAGCTGAGAGCAATAACAAAATCACCAATTTCACTTTCAAGTTGAGAAATAGATTTAACCAGGAATCCGTGAAAACTGCGTTTTCTTACAAAACCATCACTTGCAACAACAGCGGCAACAGTGATGCCAAGTCTGTCGAACTCGTCAAAAACTTTGTCAGCACCATTTCCTGTGCCATAAATTGCTATAGGCAGGGGTGTGGTCTCCAAGAATTCCCAGCTTGATTCGATTTTCAGTAATTCTTTAAACATTTACCCACCACCTTTGTGACGTATTTACAAAATAATATCATATTTTTCAAATCTTTACAATAAAACAGTTGACGATATTTAAACTTTGCAATAAAATATTTTTATTACATTTTTGGAGATACATTTTATGAAAAAAACAATGAGTGCAAGAACAATGTTAATACTGTCAATGGGAATATTTGGTACAATTGGACTTTTTGTGCGGAATATTCCTTTACCATCAGGTGAGATAGCTCTTTATCGTGCTGTTCTTGCAGCATTGCTTATTGGTGGATTTCTTCTTGTGACAAAACAGAAAATACCATTCTCGAAAATCAAAAAAGAAATACCATTGCTGGTTTTGTCAGGTGTAGCAATGGGTTTTAATTGGATTCTTCTTTTTGAAGCATATAAATATACGACTGTTTCTGTTGCAACACTCAGTTACTATTTTGCACCTGTTATTGTAACTATTGCTTGTCCTATAATTTTTAAGGAAAAAATGAATGCTAAACAATGGGTATGCTTTTTGATGTCAACCATTGGTATTGTTTTAATTACAGGTATCGGTGATTTGAGTCAGGGTAGCAGTCATTTAAAGGGCATAGCATTCGGACTTGGTGCGGCTTCTCTTTATGCAACAGTTATCCTTGTGAATAAGTTTATTAAAAATGTTGAGGGTATTCACAGAACATTTTTGCAATTCATTGCAGCAATAATTGTTCTAGTACCTTATGTATTATTAACAGACGGAGTTAACTTACAATCTTTGAATGGCAGGGGTTGGGCATTTCTACTCATAATTGGTTTGGTGCATACAGGTATTACATATTGTCTTTATTTCTCATCCCTAAAGGAATTGCCAGGGCAAAAAGCAGCTATTCTCAGCTATATTGACCCACTTGTTGCTGTGTTGATTTCCGTTGTTGTCCTTAACGAAAAGATGACTGTTATGCAGATTGTTGGTGGCCTGTTGATTTTGGGATTTACCTTATGGAACGAAATCTCACCTAAAAAACAAAATAAAGGATAAAATCTTTATGTGTAGAATCAGAATAAACGACGAAGTTATATTTGCTGAAAAAGGTGAATTGCTTTCGGATGTTTTAATAAGAAAAGGAAAATCAATTTCTCACCCTTGTGGTGGCAAAGGTACTTGCCGAAAATGTAAAGTTTTGGTTGACGGCAGGGAAGAATTGTCCTGCCAGTATAGGGTGAGTAGTGATGTGTCCGTTTCTTTTTTTATGCAGAGTGAAATCTATTCCGAAACAGGTGCAGAAGTTAAGGGTGAAATTACAGATAATATGTGTCTTTGCCTTGATATTGGTACTACAACTTTGGCATTAGCTCTCGTTTCAAGAGATACGGGAAATATTGTAAAAGTCAAAACTGCAACAAACCCTCAACGGATTTTTGGTGCAGATGTAATATCAAGAATTGATTACTGCCGAAAAAACGGCATCAGTAAATTGAACTCAGTTTTGATAACAGAAATCAACAGAATTATTGCTGATTTGGACATTCAAGAAAATCTGGACCTGTATGTATCAGGTAATGCCACAATGTTACACACGTTTTTCGGAGTTGATTGCTCATCAATGGGCGTTGTGCCATATAAAGCACAGTTCCTTGAGGGAAAGACTGAAAATGGTGGAAGAATTGGACTTAAAAGGATTAAAACTGTAATTTCCTTACCGTCAATTCATTCTTTTGTCGGTGCAGATTTGGTGGCGGGAATGAACTATATCGGATTTCCTGAAAGTGAACAGTATAATCTTTTGGTAGATTTGGGTACTAATGCAGAAATTGTGCTTTATTCAAAGGAATCTGTTATCTGTACCTCTGCTGCAGCAGGTCCGTGCTTTGAAGGTGCAAATATTTCTTGTGGAATGAGTGCAACAGATGGTGCTATCTATAAATTCAGCAGAAAAAATGACAATATGGTAATTGACACTATAAATAAAAAAAGTCCACAAGGTATTTGTGGAACAGGGCTTGTGGATATTGTAGCGGAGCTTATTGATAACGAAATTGACGAAACAGGATTTATGGAAGAAGATTACAAAATCTACGGAAATATATCCCTCTCTCAGGCAGATGTTCGCCAATTCCAACTTGCAAAATCTGCAGTTTATTCGGGAATTATCACATTGATTAACATTGAAAAAATCGACTTTGACCAAATAGAAAAAGTGTATATTTCGGGTGGATTTTCTGCAAAAATCAATATTGATAATGCAGTAAAAGTGGGTTTGCTACCTAACGAATTAAAAGAAAAATGTGTTGCAATAAATAACAGTAGCTTGTTGGGTACAGTGAAATTTGCTTGTGAAAACAACGCAGTAAACACTTATACAGATAAGGCAGAATATATAGACTTGTCAACAAATCCAATGTTTTCAGAGCTGTTTATAGAGAATATGAAATTTGTTGATGAAAGTTAAAAAAGTGAGGTATTGAACCTCACTTTTTTCATTTTATTATGAATTATCTTTTTTCTTTTCAGGGATTAAGAAGATAAACACGAGTGAACTTGCGAGTAACATCATAGGATAGAAAAGACGTGAAATAATATCAAAGGCAGTCAATTCATACCCAAGAGTGTTAACTACTGAAAGCGCCACGAGAATCTGTGCACCATAAGGGAGAATACCTTGAAAAATACAGGAGAAAGTATCAAGAATTGATGCAGTTTTTCTTGGCGAGATATCAAAATCTTTAGCCATCTCACTTGCAATAGGATTTGCCATAACAATAGCAACAGTGTTGTTTGCAGTAGCAATATCCATAAGACCAACTAAGAGACCAATACCAAGTTGACCACTCTTTTTCCCTTTGAATATTTTTCTGATTCCATTGAGTAATGCGTCAAAACCACCATTATGTTTTATCAAACCGCAAAGAGCTGCAACAAGGATAGCAACCATTGATGTTTCAAACATTCCAGCGGCACCTGCACCCATTTCTGAAAGCAAATTAGGGAATGTTACTGCCCCTGTTATAAGCATAAGAATACTACCTGAAAGAATACCAATCATGAGTGTGACAAACACATTAATTCCGATAATTCCACTTAAAAGAACAAGAATGTAAGGAATAATTTGAATCATATTGTACTCTTTTGTAATTGCTTCTGGGATATCGGTATTAAGCGATAATGCGAGGATGATTGACAGTGTAATAATAGCAGCAGGAATAACAACTGAAACATTAGTACGGAATTTATCTTTCATTTTACATCCCTGACCATTACAAGCAGCAATGGTAGTGTCAGAAATAAATGAAAGGTTATCACCAAACATCGCACCGCCAACAACTGTACCAACACAAAGTGGCAGAGAAAATCCTGAACCCTCTGAGATGGCTACGGCAATTGGTGTTATGAGTGTAATAGTACCAACGGATGTACCCATTGCAGTTGAAACAAAACAACTGATAATGAAAAGCACAACAACCGCAAAACGTGGGGGAGTGATTGAAAGCATGAAATATGCAACACTTTCAGCGGAATCTCTGCCAACAACGCCTACAAAGATACCTGCAAGCATGAAAATGATGAGCATTGTGATGATGTTTTTATCACCAACACCTTTTCCCATAATCTCAAACTTTTTATCAAGAGAAACACCTTTTGTCTGTAGTACTGCAACAAACAATGCAACAAGAAAAGCAACTACAACAGGAACATTGTAAAATCCCATAGGTATTTTCATAACATATTCAAAAACGATACCTAATGTAAGGTAAAAAATAACGAATACACCAATAGGTATAAGTGCAAAAGCATTAGATTTCTTCATTTCAAAACTCTCTTTCTTTTCATAAAAAATCACCCACTAAAAAATAGTAGGTGATTCTTGGCAGGGGCAGTAGGATTCGAACCCACGGCACGTGGTTTTGGAGACCACTGCTCTACCAACTGAGCTATACCCCTATATTTATTTGTCGGATTCATACTCTCCGTTTCAAATCCTCAAACATTATACACAGTACATTTTGTTTTGTCAAGGTGTAATTTTAATTTATTTAGGTGAGATTAAAACCGATAGGAATCGCTATCGGCTTTAAATTACTTTATTTCTCCGTGCTTTTCATAGTTAACAACTTCGTTGATTTCGTTTTTATCATTAACAAAAACAACTTTTGGACGGTGACTTTCATTTTCTTCAGGTGTCATCTGAGCATAAGCCATAATGATAACTTTATCTCCCACTTCAACACACTTTGCTGCAGCACCATTAAGACAAATACAACCACTGTTTTCCTCACCGGCAATTATGTAGGTTTCAAATCTGTTTCCATTATCAATATCTGCTATCTGTACTTTCTCATACTCAACTAATCCAGCAGCATCCATCAACACCTTGTCAATTGTAATGCTTCCCACATAATTCAAGTCCGACTGGGTTACAGTAGCACGATGAATTTTACTCTTCAACATTGTAAGATACATCTAAACACTCCTATATCATAAAAAGTATAAATTTGTTTGATATTGTATCACATAATTCTGTATAAAACAAGAGTTTGGTTGTGGAAAAACAAAGCAAAAAGTGAAAGATTATTTATTATAAGTTATAATATACACAGTATTTAATTAGTTAACTTATTTGGAAAAATATTATACTATATTATTGTAGTTTTTTTGTTGAATTTAACTGAAAGGTATGGTATGATATAATAATAAATGTTTTGGAGGAAAACTATGAAAACACAGAACAAAATTTATCCCTACTATGATGCACCCTTAATTAACGATTTAAGAGAACTTGTTGATTATTGCACAAACACCCACGGATACAAGATTGCTTTTCATTGGCTTGAAAACAAAGAAGAAAAAACAAAAACATATAGTGAATTCAATGACGATATAACTGCTTTAGGTGAATATTTCATTAATGAAGGCTATAGAGGAAAGCACATAGCTGTAATCGGTGAAAATAGCTATAATTGGATAGTTACATATTTTGCAGCAGTTAATAGTGGAAATGTGATTGTGCCAATTGATAAAGAATGTACAAAAGAAGATGTGAAATACTTTATTGAAAAAGGTGATGCAGAGGTTTTTGTTCATTCAGACGATTATAAAGAAGAGGCTGAGTTTTCTGGATGTCCACAGCTTATCAATATGATGAATTTTGATGAGATTTTAGCAAAAGGCAGGGGTTTACTGGCATCAGGAAAAACTGAATTTAAAGAATTAGAAATCAATAGAAATGTAATGTGTACTCTTGTGTTTACTTCTGGTACAACAGCAGAACCCAAAGGTGTTATGCTCAGTCAAAGAAACCTTGGCACGAACTCAATCAGCGTTGTTAAAAGCGTTAAACTCCCAGATACAGCACTTCTTATGTTGCCGTTAAATCATACTTATGGTGTTATTGCAACAACAAGTGCTATGGTTTCGGGTTGTAAGATATTTATCAACAGCAGCTTAAGACGACTTGCTGATGATGTTAAATACGCAAAGCCAAAATATATTCCTACAGTACCTCTTGTAGGCGAAGTATTCTATAAGAATATCTGGTCTGCAGTTAGAGCAAGTGGAAAAGAAGGTCTTATCAAGAAAATGATTCCTATCAGCAATGTGTTAAGAAAGATGGGAATCGATATCAGAAGAAAGATTTTTAAACAAATCATTGATGGATTAGGGGGCAACCTTGAACTCATCGTTACTGGTGGTGCACCAAATCATGAAGAAAGTATTACAGGCTTGACAAACTTTGGTATTCAGGTGGTTGCTTGTTATGGTATCAGTGAGTGTTCACCAAGTGTTTCATCAATGAGAAATGAGCACTATGACCCTACAAGTGTCGGTAATGCACTTTATAATGTTGAGATTAAGCTCAGTGAAGAAAACGAAATCATGGTTAATGGAACAGGAGTTTTCTTGGGTTACTATAAAAACCCAGAAGCAACACAAGCAGCAATGGAAGACGGCTGGTTCAAGACTGGTGACATAGGTGAATTAAGAGATGGTTTCCTTTATGTGACTGGAAGAATGAAGAATTTAATTGTTCTTTCAAATGGTAAAAATGTATCACCAGAAGAATTAGAAAAAGAAATTATTAAAAATGTTTCTGATATAAATGAAGTTATTGTTTATGCAAACGGTGATGAAATCATAGCTGAAATTTATGCAGCAGGAGCAAGTGATGACATTAAGGAAACTATTAAAAACGGAGTTTTTGCTCTCAACAGAAATTTGCCTGCATACAAGCATATAGCAAATGTTGTTTTTAGAAATAATGAATTTGAAAAAACAACAACAAAGAAAATTAAAAGAACAAGAAGAGGATAATTATGATTGAGAAAATAAGAGAATTGTTTTATAAAGTTGTAGAAGACGATACACAAGTTATAAATGAAGACACAATGATACATAAAGATTTGAAAATCAACTCTTTGGATATCATAACACTTATATGTGCTGCTGAAGATGAGTTTGACATTAGTATTTCTGATAAAGAGGTAAAATCTCTGGTAACAGTTGCAGATGTTATTAAATGCATTGAAGGCAAAATGAATAAATAAACGTAAAACTCGGTGATGATATGAATTTAACCAAAGCACAAATACAAGCGTACGATATGGAAAAAACCATAGGTGGAAGTATAGGAAACACTTGTGGTATTATGCTTGTGAATGAGCCTCGGGATGCAGAGGTGCTCAAAAAGGCTGTAAATATCTTATATGAGAAGAACGATACATTGAGAACAAAACTGCTGGTAAAAAACGGTGAAGTGTCTCAGTGTGTTTTGCCATACTCACCAATAGAAGTTGAGATTTTAACATTCGAAGATAAAGAGCAGGTGCATGAGTATTCAAATGCTTTTGCAAGAGTCCCTTTTGACATTAATAAAGAGTTGGTTGAGATTAAAGGATTCCACTCAAAGGATTTTTGTGGTCTTCTCTTTAAACTTCATCATGTTATTTCTGATGGTTGGACAGCTTCAGTATTATCATCACAGTTTTACAAAATTTTACAGGGCGAAGACTTTAATGCAAATAGTTATAGCGAATATGTAGAGACCGAAAAGAATTATCTTCAAAGTAAAAGGTATTCTAAGGATATTAAGTATTTCATTTCCTTACACAACGAGAAGGGAGATGTAGTCTTATTTGACGAGAGAGAGGCTATATCAAAGGAAGCAAAAAGAAAAACCTATATTTTAAATAAAGATTTTGCTGATAAAATAACAGACTTTGCAAATGAACATAGCTTTACCCCATATACTGTATTTTTAACCATAATTTCATATGTTTATAGCAAGTTGAAAAATAATACAGAGAAATTTTATATAGGAACACCAATATTAAATCGAAGCAACGCTGCGGAAAGGAATACAGTTGGTATGTTTGTTAATACTGTTCCATTTTTAGCAGATTTGAAATATAGCGAATCTTTCATCGAAAATGCAAATAGAACAACAGAGAATGTGCTTTCTATATTAAGACATCAAAGATGTAATTATGTGGATATATTAAATGCAACCAGAGATACAAATGGTACAAAAAAGTGGTATGATGTTCTATTTAGTTTTCAAGTATCAGCAATTAAAGGTGAAAATTTTGAAAGTGAGTGGTACTGTAATGGTATGCAGGCTGAAACGCTTCAAATTCATGTGGATGACTATGATTGTAATGGCATTTTCCGTTTGCATTATGATTATCAGTTAGAAAAGTTTACTGAAGAAGATATTGATGTCCTTCACAATCGTCTTATGGTGATTCTTCGCGATGCTATTGAAAATCCGGACAAGCCGTTATATGAATTAGAATATTTAACAGAGGAAGAGAAAGAAAAGGTAATATTCTCTTTCAATGATACTGGTTTAGAATATCCAAAAGACAAAGGAGTTTATGAGCTTTTTGAAGAACAGGCAGAAAAGACTCCCGACAAACCTGCAGTTGTATTTAAAGACAAAAAAATTACATATTCACAGCTTAAAGATGAAGTATGTGAATGTGCTGATAGATTATGCTCTCTTAACATAAAAGCAAAAGAAATTGTGGCAGTACACCTTGAGAGAAGTCATGAATTGATTGTTTTTCAATTAGCTATCTTAAAAATAGGTGCAATATTCTTACCCGTTGACAAGAGATTCCCAATAAACAGAATTCAGCAAATGTGCGAAAATTGCAAGGTCAGTCTTTTAATCAGCGATGAATTAGACAGAACTTCTGTTGATGCTAATGTTGTCCAATTGAATGATTTTAATTTAATTTTACCAACAGAGAGTGCTACAACAGTTACAAATATGGGAGATTGCTATATTATTTACACCTCCGGTAGTACAGGTGTGCCAAAAGGATGCCTTCTTACAGGAAAAGGTCTTTTGAATTTCTGTTTGAATAATAATACGCTTGAAACATTGAATAATATTGAAAATCCAATATTTGCTTGTGTAAACAGTGCTTCATTTGATTACTTTATTGCAGAAACATTATTGCCATTAACTAATGGCTTTACAACTGTTGTTTTAGACGATACAGAAAGCACAATGCAAGAAATCTTTTTGGATGTTGTCGCAAAAAATAATATAAATGTTATTATGACAACTCCAACACGTCTTAAAATTTATTATAACGACAAATATAACTGTTCGGCATTAAAAAGTATGGCTTGTATTTGTACTTCCGGTGAACCATTAACAACTGATTTGCTTGACCAAATGTACAAAAAGTCTCCAAATGCACAGGTGTATAATCCTATAGGACCAAGCGAATGTAGTGTATGGGATATGGGCGGCAGATTAGAGAAGGCTGATGGACTTGATATTCATATCGGTAAACCTATAGCCAACGCACAAATATATATTGTGGATAATTATTTAAAACCAACACCAATTGGAGTAACGGGTGAAATCTGCATTGCAGGTGATGGTGTTGGCTCAGGTTATATTAACAATCCGGAACTTACCGCAGAAAAGTTTGTTGATAATCCATTTGGCGAAGGAAAACTCTATAAATCAGGTGACTTGGGTTATTGGAGAAATGATGGAAACATCTGTTATGTTGGTAGAAATGATTTCCAGGTAAAAGTTCGTGGACTTCGAATTGAGCTTGGTGAGATTGAAAGTGAATTAGAAAAAATTGATGGTATTGAACGTGCTGTGGCAATTGTGCGTAAGGATAATCAGGACCATCAGTTTATCTGTGCCTTTTATACAGGCAAGGAGATTGATGCAAGAGAACTCCGTTCAATTCTTTCAACAACACTTCCAAGATATATGGTACCACATGTATTTACATATCTTGAAGTAATGCCAATGACAGTAAGCGGTAAACTTGACAGAAAAGCATTACCGGAGATAGATTTCAGTAGCATAACAACAGAAGCAGAATATGTAGCGCCTGAAACAAAGGAAGAGAAAGCCCTTTCAGAAGCAATAGAAGAAGTACTCGGTACAGAAAAGGTAAGTATGGAGGATAACTTCTTTAATGTAGGTGGCGACTCAATTCGTGCAATCTACATAGTATCAGTACTTGAAGAAATGGGATATGAGCTTCATGTGGCAGATATTATGCAGAGTGATACACTTTCAGATGTTGCAAAGGCAATGAAGGAAGCAACACAGAAGAGAGAAAAAACTGATTTTAATCCACTTAATGCAACAAAGGTTGAATTAAGTGAATTGAATGAGTTGTATTCAGGAGATATGGAATATGTGTATGATTTAACTCCATCACAGGAGGGTATCTATGCACAATATTTCCAGAGTAAGGATACAAAGACATATCAGCTTCAAAGTTTAACAAGAATAAACAAAGAAGCAAGTCTTGAAATGCTTGAGAAGAGTATAGAAATACTTGCACAGAGACATAATGCACTCAGGTCATCATTTACAGTACTTAAAACAACAGGAGCAATTAAACAGGTAGTAGTAGAGAACAAAAAACCTGAATTCACAGTATTCTCATACAATGAAGCATATACAAAGGGAGCTTTAGATAGAATTGTCAACGAAGATACAGAAAGAACAATGGATTTACAGAATGATTCATTGTTCAGAATAAGTGTAATTGATTTTAATGACAAACGCTTTATGCTTATGCATACCCACCACATCATAATAGATGGCTGGTGTTTACCAATCCTCATAAGTGATTTACAGAGATATTATGGTAAGCTCGAAGCAGGAATGTCTGTAGAAGCATTGATGGAAGAGATTAATGAAGAAAATAGAGTACAGACATCTTATGCAGAGTATGTAAACTGGATAAAGAAGCAGAATACAGAAGAAGTAACAGAATACTGGAAAACATTACTTGCAGATAGTGAGCCTTCACATATATATGATAAGGATAAGAAAGACAATATAAAGAATGAAAAGCTTGTCACATTCAGAACACCAATAGGTGAAGAAGTATCACAGAGAATAGAAGAATTTGCAAGAGAGAATAAGGTGACATCAAATACGGTATTTGAAAGTGCTTTGAGTATAGCCTTAGAAAAATATTCAGGAAATGAAGATATTGTTTTTAATAAAGTAATATCAGGTAGAAGTATTCCACTTAAGAATATAGAGGAAACAGTAGGTCTGTTTATCAATACAGTGCCTGTAAGAATCAGAATAGAAGAAAACAGCACATTAAGTGATGTGCTTAAGGAAGCACAGAAACAGACAATCAATGCAAATGCAAAGGGAATATTACCACTTGCAGAAATATACAAGGCAAGTAATATTGAAGCAAAATCAATAGACACATTGTTTGTATTTGAGAACTACTTTATTGGTGATGAAGAGGATATACAGAAAGGTCCGCTTGCACTGGAATCAGTATCCTTTGAAGAACAGACAGAGTTTAATCTGACTGTGACAATAATGAAGGATAAAGAAGGATATACAATCAGAACATCCTATGCAGAAGGAATGTATACAGAAAGAGAAATCCAGAGTTTCCTTAATGGATACATCTCTATTCTCAAGACATTTCTCAACGCAACAACCCTTATCAAAGAAATCACAGCAATAACAGCAGAAGAAAGAGAAAAGCTTCTCAACGAATTCAATGAAACAACAGTAGAATATGCAAGAGAAAAGAGTATTCATGAGTTGTTTGAAGAGCAGGTAGAAAGAACACCAGACAAGATAGCACTTGTAGCAAGTGATAAGAAGGTTACATACAGAGAACTAAATGAAGAAGCAAACAGAATAGCAAACAATCTCATCGAAAAGGGAATAGGCAAGGGTGATATTGTAGGCTTAATGTTACCGAGAAAGAGCTATCTTTTGTCGGCTTTATTCGGCATACTCAAAACAGGGGCAGCATATTTGCCAATAGATTCAGAACTTCCAAAAGAACGAATCGAATATATGTGTAAAGACACAAAAGCTACACTAGTTGTATCACCAGAGAATATAGACTCACTCTTAGCAACAGAAAACATATCTAACCCAAATGTAGATATGACAAATGAATCACTCTGCTATTGCATTTACACATCAGGAAGTACAGGACAACCAAAAGGTGTAATGGCAAGACATAGAAATGTTGTAAACTACATTTCTAAAAATGAACATAACATCTTTGGTAAAATTATTAAAGAAGACTTTGAAGCAATAGTGTCAATATCAACATGTAGTTTTGATATATTTGTAACAGAAACCATCGCAACACTAGTGAATGGTCTTAGAGTTGTGCTTGCAGATGAACAGGAATGTAGAAATCAGTATGCACTCAATAGACTTCTTACGAGAGAAAAAGGACAGTTCTTACAGACAACACCAACAAAACTTAAGGCGCTGACAAGAGAACCAAGTCAAAGAGAGTTTTTGAGAAATATTAAGGCAATACTTCTTGGTGGTGAAGCTATGGAAGTATCATATCTTAATGAACTTAAAGAATTGACAAATGCAAAGATTTACAATATTTATGGTGTAACAGAAGTGCCAATTTGGTCAACATTTGCAGATACAGATACATTTAAGGATGTAGTAACAGTAGGTAAACCAATAGCAAATACACAGGTATACATTGTAGATAAATATATGAACCCAACACCAATAGGAGTTATGGGTGAACTATGCATTGCAGGTGAATCGGTATCAAGTGGATATCTTAACAGAGCAGAACTTACAGCAGAAAAGTTCATAGATAATCCATTTGGAGAAGGAAAACTGTACAGAACAGGTGACCATGCATATTGGACAGAAGACGGAAATATTGTATTCATAGGAAGAAAAGATTTCCAGGTAAAAATCCGAGGACTCAGAATAGAACTTGGAGAAATAGAAAGTGTAATACAGGCAGTTGACGGTGTAGAACGAGCAGTAGTTGTAGTTCGTAAAGATAAAGAAGACCGACAGCTTATCTGTGCCTTCTATACAGGAAAAGAGACAGAAGCAAAAGAACTGAGAACAGAACTTTCAACAAAACTTCCTAAGTATATGGTACCACATATCTTCACTCATCTCGAAAAGATGCCAATGACAGCAAGTGGAAAAGCAAACAGAAATGCATTGCCAGAGATTGACCTTGAAAGCATCAGTACAGAAACAGAGTATGTAGCACCGGAAACAAAGAAAGAAAAAGTGCTTACAGAAGCAATAGAAAAAGTACTTGGTGCAGAAAAAGTAAGTGTACTTGATAACTTCTTTGATTTAGGAGGAGATTCACTTAAGTCGATAGAGCTTGTAAGTGAGCTCGAAGAAAAAGGATATACAGTTGTTGTAAAATCAATCTTTGAAGCAAAAGATATTCAGAGTTTGGCAAAAGAAATAACTGTAAGAATAGAAAAAGACGAAAAAGTACACTACGATTCAGTAATTCCAGTAACAGCAGCACAGATGAGAATATATACATCTCAGTTTATGAGTCCTGAGTCTGTGCATTACAATATCGTAGCAGCATTCAAAGCAGAAGAAATGGATGTTGAAGAACTCAAAAAGGCATTAAATGAGTTAATTGTACGTCATGAAGGCTTAAGAACAAGCTTTGAAAACAGAGAAGGACAGATAGTACAGGTTATTAATGATGAAGCAACAATAGAAATTCAAAAGCTTGAAAGTGATGATATTTCTTTGTTTAATACAGCATTTGATTTAAACACAGCACCACTTTTTAAAGTAGGATACTATGATAATACAGTTGTGGTTGTAGCACATCATATCATAGTTGATGGTGAGTCAATGACTGTGTTATGTAAAGAACTCAATGAACTGTATATGGGCAGAGAACTTAAAGAACCAGTACAGTATGGAGAATTTGCAGTAACAGATACATATACAGAAGAGAATGAGAAATATTGGCTTGACGTATTTAGAGAAGAAGTAACAGAACTTGAATTACCAACAGATTATCAGAGACCTGAAAAACAAACATTTGCAGGTACACAGGTTTATGAAAAACTTGACATAGAAACACATAACGAGATAGTAGAGAAGTGTAAGAAACTTAACATAACACCATATGTATTCTATATGGCATGTTACAATATACTTCTTTCAAAGTTCTCAGGAAATGAAGATATCTGTGTAGGTATGCCAATCAGTGGCAGAACAGGTAAGTTCTTAAATACTATTGGTATGTTTGTAAATACAGTAGTACTTCGAACAAAAACAGATGGAAATAAAACAATCAATGAGTTAATGCAGGAAATAAGAGAGAACTCAATTTCTGCAATGGAGAATCAAAACTATCCATACAATGAACTTGTAAAAAGACTTAATAAGCAATTTACAAACAGGAACCCATTGTTTGATGTAATGTTTGCATACCAGAATGAAGCAATACCAGTAATTATCTTTGGAGATAAGGAAGCAGAATCAGTTCCTGTTAAGTTAGGCGGAGCTAAGTGCGACTTAAACTTTAACATTGTTCCAACAAGGGATGAGGTTACAATTGCAGTAGAATATTCAACAGACCTTTACAAAGAAGAAACAATCAAGAAGTTCATAGAAGCATATACAAGTATTCTTACACAAGCACTTAAAGAAGAAACCCTCATCAAAGATATCACAGCAATAACAGAAGAAAGAGAAAAGATACTCAGAAACTTCAATGAAACAGCATATACATACGATATTGCAGAGAATACAACACTCTACTCACTCTTCGAGAACCAAGCAGAAAAGAACAGTGACAAAGTATGTATAATAGCAAACGATGACGAAATCACATACAAAGAATTCAAAGCATACGCAGAAAGAATCGACACTCAAATTAGAAATATCACAAACAGTGAAAAATCAGTAATCGCAGTAATCTGTGAGAGAAGCTTTGAAATGTATGGAGCAGTGTATGGTATTATTCGTGGCGGAAATGCATACTTACCAATAGACCCTAACTATCCACAGGAGAGAATAGATTACATACTTGAGAATTCAGGAGCAAAAGCAGTAGTAGCCCAGGATAAGTTCTGTCAACTTGCAGGAAATACAGTATGTATTAATGCAACA
>JAZNJX010000023.1:0-2442 GCA_045578245.1 Candidatus Fimenecus sp.
ACTTATGCTCGTCGTAACGGACTTCACGCAACATTTATGCCAAAACCACTTTACGGTGCAGCGGGTAACGGTATGCATACAAACTTGTCACTTATGAAGGATGGCAAAAATGCGTTCTATGACCCTGATGATAAATATGGACTCAGCGAAACAGCATATCAGTTTATTGCAGGTGTTCTTCACCATATCAAGGCAATTACTTGTGTTGCAAATCCACTTGTTAACTCATATAAGAGATTAGTTCCCGGATTTGAAGCACCTGTTTATATTTCTTGGTCTGCATCAAACCGTTCAGCACTTATCCGTGTTCCTGCAGCAAGAGGGATGGCAACTCGTGTTGAGCTTCGTTCATCCGACCCATCCTGTAACCCATATCTCGAAATGGCTCTCTGTATTGCAGCAGGTCTTGACGGTATCAGAAAAGGTATGAAAGCACCTGAGGGAATTACAACAAATATTTACGATATGACAAGGGAAGAAAGAAAAGCACAGGGCATTGAAAATCTTCCAAGCACATTACAGGAAGCAACGAGAGAATTCGAAAAGAGCGAATTCGTAAAAGACGTTCTTGGTGAGCATATCTTCTCAAAATACCTTGCAGGTAAAAAACAAGAATGGGAGAGTTACACAACAAGAATCACTCAGTGGGAAATCGAAGAATACCTTACAAAGTATTAAAAAATTAACGGTAGGTGAAAGCCTACCGTTTTATTTTAATTGTTGACTATTTTTGGCATTTGTGCTATGATTTATTCATATCTTTGTACATAAAAGGAGAAATTATTATGGCAGTATTAAAAGACATTGATAAGGCTGCTGAATCAAAAGGTTCAGTTCTTGTTACAATCTGGCAGTTTGTTAAATTTATCGTTGTAAGTCTTCTTGCAATGATTGTACAGTTTGTACTTCTTAACACACTTCAGCTTATTCCTGCAATTAAAGAACTTTACACACAGGATTTCAGCTGGTGGGTATTTGTTTATCCGGTTGCAGTTGGTGGACTTGGTTACTTTATCGTAAGTAATGTTGCAAATATTATTGCACAGATTGTTGCTTTCTTTGTTAACAAAGAAAAGACATTCAACTCAGGTGCAAATGTTGCAGTTGCTCTTCCAATTTATATTGTTTTCACAATTGGTCTTATCTTCTTCTCAGCATGGCTTAACCCAACACTTAAAGGCGTTTTCGTTAACTTCAGTTGGTGTGACGAAGTTCTTGCTAAGAATATTGCAACAATGATTTGCTCAGCAGTTCAGTTCTTCCTCTATTTCCCAGTTGATAAAATTCTTTTCCACAAGAAAAAGGAAGAAAAAGCTGAATAATTAAAGCTCTTTGAAAATCTGCCCTGTGTCTTTTGATGCAGGGTATTATTTTTAGGTGACATTATGAAAAAATATGCAAAACCATATAAAATAGTTTCAATAATTCTTTCTGTCATATTGTGTATAGCCATTGCATTAAGCCTTTTCTTGGCAACAATTATCAGTGGTGCAAAAATGTATTTGATTTCTGATAAGTTCGACGCATATGTAGAAAGTACGGATTTGTCATCACTTACATTTATATATAATGGTGAAAAAATAACTCTTGAAAACTTTGTAAAGGACTATGTTTCGGGCAACATAAAAGATTATATCGATAATGGTCCTTTAAGTGGTATAACAAATCTACTCAATCCTTTTGCAGGACAGATTACAGATTTTGCTGTTGATGCTGCGCTTTCTTCTGAATATACAAATAAGGTTGTAAAAACACAGGTTCATTCAATAGTGGATTATTTTATCGAAGGTGATGTGGAAAAGGCAAAGGAAAGAATTGAAAATGGAGTGACCATTGAAACTAATCCGGAGCTTAATCCTGACAAAGCATCAACCACAGAAGAAAGAATCAATATAGAGGTCAAAAAGGCAGTTTTTCAGTATATTGAAACTGAGTCTGGACTTACAACTGACCAGATTGTTATATTGATGTCCCATGAAACAGTTAACACCCTTATGACAATCTGTGAAGTTCTTGCACTTATACTTGTGCTTATAAATGCTCCTTTTGTATGGTCAGCACTTCTTTATTTAGGTGTAACTGCAAATATCTATTCAGCGATGCTGTATATAGTAGTTTATGACTTCAACCAAAAGTATAAGGAAATGGGTGATTTGGTTGCATACCAATTCCTGAAACCAATCGTTGACGCTTATATACCATATGGTGAAAAAGCTTCCCTTTATGGTACAATCATTCTCCTTGTTGCCGTTGCAGTGTTTATAGCAATTAAAGTTATTAAAAAGAAAAAATCCCAAGGTTAATGAACAAGTCCGTTAAAAACGGACAATAGAAAAAAACACCCTCCTATGGTAGAATTAAGATAACTACCATAGGAGGAATTTTTATGCCAAGAAATTACAGACATCTTCAGCAATATGAAAAAGAAATATTGAGATTAAG
>JAZNJX010000024.1:0-8544 GCA_045578245.1 Candidatus Fimenecus sp.
GTAATATTGCAAACGACTTTGCACGGGAAATGAACAAAATGGGCGGTAGGGTATATTCGGTTGCCAACCGCACATACGAAAAAGCAAAAGTATTTGCTGAAAAATACAATATCGAAAAAGTCTATGAAAGCATTGACGATATTTTTACTGATGATAATGTTGATGTGGTTTATATCGCAACTCCTCATAACAAACATATTGAGTATATTCTTAAATCCCTTGAAAACGGAAAACATGTGCTCTGTGAAAAGGCAATTACATTGAATTCTGTCGAATTAGATAAGGCAGTAAAGCTTGCTGATGAAAATAATCTTATTCTTGCAGAAGCTATGACAATCTATAATATGCCACTTTATACTGAACTTGAAAAAATCATAGACACAGGTAAGTTGGGAGAATTCCGTCTTGCGCAGGTCAATTTCGGTAGTTTTAAGGAATACGATATGACAAATCGTTTCTTCAATATGGACTTAGCAGGGGGAGCATTACTTGATATTGGTGTTTATGCACTTTCCCTTGTGAGAATGTTTATGAATACTAAAAATGCTACAATCAATTCCCAAGTTAAATTTGCACCTACCGGAGCGGATGAACAATCAAGCATTATTATTGAAAATGAGAAAGAACAGATGGCAAGTGTAACTCTCTCACTCCACGCAAAACAACCAAAAAGAGCAACGATTTGTTATGATAATGCCTATATCGAAATTTTTGAATATCCAAGAGCTGACAAAGCGGTAATTACATATACAGTCGATAATCATACGGAAGAAATCATCTTAGGTAAGTTGGAAGATGCAATGTGCTATGAAATACAAAATATGGAAAATTCAATAACTAACGGTAAAAATATAATGCGACTTGATTACACAATTGATGTAATCAACGTTATGACAAAACTGAGAAACGATTGGAATATGAAATACTCCGAAGAACAATAAAAAAAGGATGCAATCGCATCCTTTTTCCATTTTATTTAATTATTACACCCAATGCCTCACCGAAGATACCACCATTTTTTATGAAATCAATAGTGCTCTTTTGTAAAGAAGAATTCTGTGGGAGCTCGTCAATATGTCCGTAATTTCCTGTTTCTTTTCTGCTTTTTATGAGTTCAGCGTTTTTGAATTTCTGTCCGTAAAGCCAGAGATATGCTGATTCGGGGTCTTCGTTTTCCTGGATAATATCGTATAAACTTGCAAATTTCAAAATGTTGCTTCCTTCAGGCATAAAGTTTTTATTGCCAGGATACAAAAGCCAACTGTGGCAAGCATATTTGTTATT
Organism: Candidatus Fimenecus sp.; assembly: GCA_045578245.1. Lineage (GTDB taxonomy): Bacteria > Bacillota > Clostridia > Oscillospirales > Acutalibacteraceae > Fimenecus. Next base: position 1,285 of record JAZNJX010000024.1, read on the forward strand.
TGGAAATTCAGGGAAATATGTTGCAAAGAAATCCTTTGCCATATCAAGGGACTTAACACATTCGTCATAGTCAAGCTTTGCACCACGAGGAATGTGCATATTTAAGAATTTGTCACCAAATTTAATTTCCACACCATTTTTATTATATGGAGTTTTAAAATACCAAACCATTTTCTGATATTGTAGTCTGCCAACCTTGAAAATATTAAGATTCATATGATGCATAAGCCAATGAAGCTCATAAACACCATCTTCATCAGTTCTTGCTCTGTGGTCATCAATCCAGATTCTAATGTCAGTCATTGTGTCCCAAAATATTTCTTCAGGAATATTCTTTTCTTTATATCTGTCCCAAACAGTAGGAAGAAAAGCATAAATAAGGCTGAGCTTCAGCATAGGTCTTTGCTTAAGAGTTACTTCCCAACGATTCTTATCGCAGAATAGGAGGAAAAATTTTACTTTTGACTCATGGCGACCAATATAATACTCAATTTTATTTGCAAGCCTTTCACTTGGATAAATTTTCAAAAAAATCTCTCTTGAACGGTTAAAATCAATCATTTTAATTCTCCCTTAATTTTGTTGTTCTTATTCTATCATATTATTTTGAAAAATTAAACAGTAATTATATAAAAATAATCGGCAATAATACTATTGCGAGGTGATAATGATGAATAACAATAACAAAAATAACAAAAACCAGCAGAACAACAATAATAAGAATCAGCAGAATAATAACAACAATAACAACAAAAAGTCTCCAACAAACAATCAGTGGTCAAACCAGAAAAACGGCCCTGATATGAAGAACGAGAACAAGCAGGGAAACAGATAACAAAAAACCGAGAGTTATAAAAGCTCTCGGTAATTTTTTCTATTTATAATCTTTTCCGATAAGGTATCTCCATGCTGCGACATATTTTGCTGCTGCTGTCGGATTTTTGCACTTTACGTATAAGAAGTGCTCGGAGTCAATAAACATAAGAGACTGTACGGAAACATTGAGAACAAGTTTGAGCTTGTCAACTGGCATAACAATCGTCTGTTTTGGATTAAGATAAAGTTCGAATCTATCCTTATAAAGACGCATAGTAGCGTTATCAGAGAGTTCAACTCTTTTTCTCTTAATCATTGTGTAAACAATCTGGTCTTTTTCTTCAAAAATCAAACTGTTTTCAGGTGTGCTAAGCACCTTTTGTTTCCATACAGGTTTCTGCCATTTGTCCCAGTCAAGAATATTGTCAAACACTAAATCCTTTTTGGATGGGTGGAAGAAACCATCTCTGCCGAATTCTACCTCATAACCACAATCGCAGGTGAGATAATTGCCCCTTGAATGCATTGTACCAACCTGTTCACAATGCGGACAGATGTATAAAACACGCTCGACATGTTCTGCAAGATTTTTACCTTTGTAAATTCTTGGCTTTTTACGTTGCTCTTCATAGGCATTTACATAAATATCTCTCTTGATAATTTCATTGACTTCTTCACCGGTCATACGGCTTAATTCTTCTGCAGAATATTCACCCATAACTCTGCCACGAATAGGACCACGACGAAGACCGGTGCCCCATCTTGGAGTGTGGAAGAAACCACCCTTGATGCGATAGGTGATAAGAGAAACACCAAGATTTTTAACAAAGTCGCCTGTTCTTGGAGAGAAGAAACCTGTTTCACCATTTGGTGTGATTGTGCCTTCAACAAAAATACCGGTAGGTACTCCTTCGTCAGCAGCTGCTTTCATATCGTTAAAAAGAACTGATGCAGGATTATCTCTGTCCTTGATTATCCAACCAGAAACATCCTTGAAAAAGAATTTTGCCCAAGGATTAAGAATTGTGTGGTCACCAGCAACAAATCTGATATATTTTTTCAATGAGCACATAATGTAAATAGGGTCAAGACCATCGGAGTGGTTACCGATTACGATGAAATTTTTGCTCTTTGGCTTGTATCTTTTAACCTTTGCACGAACAACAATTAATACAATCCAGAAGAAAAGGACTCTGATAGTGTTCATACAGAATTTATTCATAAGAGTTTTTGCTTTCAAAAAGCGTCACATCCTGACATTTAAAAATACATAAATATTTTAAATGAAAATAGTTTCCGTGTCAACCAAAACAGATATAACAACAAAATAAAAGACATTATACTTATATATTGTTGCAAAAAAATATATTTTAATGTAATATAATTAGGGTGATAATGAGTGGGCAGATATTATTCATTAAATGAATATTTAAACAACCAATTCGGTGGCAAAGTGTACAAACTTGCGCTGGATATTGGTTGTACTTGTCCGAATCGTGATGGTACACTTGGTACTCGTGGTTGCATTTTCTGTCACAATGGCTCATCTGATTTTGCCGAAACAGGGACTGATGTAAACGAGCAGATTGAAAAAGCAAAAAGCAGAGTTAAAAATAAAATAAAAACAGAAAAGTATATAGCGTATTTTCAAAGCTTTACTAATACATATGGTGATGTTGATTACCTTGAAGAATGTTTTACAACTGCAATCAATCGTGATGATATTGTTGCTGTTTCAATAGGTACACGGCCGGACTGCTTGTCAGAAATAATTCTTGATATTCTAGAAAAACTTAATAAAATCAAACCTGTGTGGGTTGAATTGGGACTGCAGACATCAAATGAAAAGAGTGCAGATTATATCCGCAGATGCTATAAAAATGATGTTTATGAAAAGGCTGTAAATGAGCTTAAAAACAGAGGTATTGTTGTAGTAACACACATTATTATCGGATTGCCGGACGAAACAAAGGAAGATGTTTTAAATACTGTTGATTTTTCAATAAGATGTGGTACAGATGGGTTAAAACTTCAGCTTCTACATATATTGAAAGATACTGATTTATATGAGGGTTATAAAAAAGGCATTGTAAAGCCTTTAACATTAGAAGAATATATGGATGTTCTTTTTGCTTGTATTGAAAGAATACCAAAGAATATTGTAATTCACCGAATAACTGGTGATGCACCTAAAAAATACCTTGTTGAGCCTTTATGGAGTGCTGATAAGAAAAAAGTGCTTAACAAAATAAATAAAGAAATGGAAAAAAGAGATATAATTCAAGGGAAGTGTAGTATATGAGTTGGGAATTTTCATTACCTGTAAAAATTTATTTTGGTACTGATAAAATTCAGGAGTTACCAAAAATCATAAGTGAATATGGATACAAAAGGGGAGTCCTTGTCTGTTCAAACACACTTAAGAAGAATGGTGTTGCAGACGAAATTATCAAGAATTGCAATGGAGTTATTGTTGATATTTTTTCTGATATAAGACCTAATCCCACAACTGATAATGTAAATGACTGCGTAAAAGTTCTTCGTGAGAATAATGCGGATTTTGCAGTTGCACTTGGCGGTGGCTCACCAATGGATTGTTGTAAAGCCGCTTGCGCTATTGCAAAAGGTGATGACATTATTGAAAGTTATCACACAGGTGGAAAGCCAATCAATAAAGGCGAGGTTATCCCTATGATTGCTGTTGCTACAACAAGTGGTACAGGCAGTGAAATCACAAATATCTCAGTTCTCACTGATTTGAGAAAAAATGTGAAATCAACAATGAATGACCCTCTCATGTATCCAAAAGCAGCTATTGTTGACCCAAGGCTTACTTTGAGTGTGCCACCAAAAGTTACTGCTTCCACGGGTCTTGATGTGTTAAGTCATGCTCTTGAAAGCGTATGGAGTGTTCTTCATCAGCCTATCTGTGAAAGCTGTTCAGTTCATGCAACAAAACTTGTATTTGAGTGGTTGTATAAAGCGTATTGTGAACCTGATAATCTTGAAGCACGTGAAAAGATGGCAGAGGCATCCATTGTAGCTGGTGTAGCATTCTCAAATCCAAGAACAGCGGGAAGTCACGCTTGTTCATTTCCACTTACAAACCTTTATGGTGTTCCACATGGTGAGGCTTGTGCAATGACACTTGACTTCTTCACAAGATATAATGCAGAGGCAGAAAATGGCAGACTTAATAAATTTGCACAGAATTGTGGCTTTAAGGATGCATATGAAATGGCAGATGCAATTACAGAACTAAAAAAGAAAATGGGAATGGCTTGCACTTTGTCAGAAATTGGTGTAAAATCTAATGAAGAGATTGAAAAACTTACAGAGATGAGTATGACTCCACTTATGGAAAGAAATGTGATTCCACTTTCATATGATGACATTAAAAAAATGTATCTCTCAATGAGATGAAGGTAGATTTATGATTATTCTTTTTGTTGTTCTGGCAATCGTTTTGTGTTTGGTTCTTGTTCTCACAATCAATACAGTAGTTGCCACTAAAAAGGCGAGAAAACTCACAGAATTTAAGCCGTTTTATAATGAGAAAGAAATTGAATACTATGTAACTCGTCTTGGGAAAATGATTCAGTGTAAAACTGTTTCGGTTAAAGATTGTTATGACGATACCGAATTCGCAAAACTTCGTGATGTAATGACCGAACTTTTCCCAACAGTACATAAAGTTGCTGAAAAAATGACATTTTCTGATGACTGCTGGATTTATAAAATCAAGGGTGCTGACGAGAATCGTAACATTATGCTTATGTCCCATCACGATGTTGTGGATGTAAGTGGTGATTGGGAACACGATGGCTTTTCAGGTGAGATAGCAGACGGAAAAATCTGGGGTAGAGGAACTGTTGATACAAAAACACCTTTGTTTGCTGAGTTTTCAGCCCTTGAAGAACTTTTAAATGAAGGATATGAACCACCTTGCAACATCTGGATTGGTTCTTCTCATAATGAAGAGCTTGGTGGTGACGGAATCCCTACAGCACTCAAATACTTTGTAGAAAATAATATTAAGTTTGAAGTAATTCTTGACGAAGGTGGTGCACTTATCGAACCTCCTTTGGGTGGAATGAAATGTGATAAATGTGGTATGGTGGCTGTTCATGAAAAGGGCAGAATCAGTCTTATCTGTACTGCAACAGCTGATAATGGCCATGCAAGTCTTACTGCTGCAGCAAAGGCAACTCCGGTTGAAAGAATGTCTGCATTTATAAATGAGATTACAACAAATGATATTTTCATTCGCCGTATCAATCCACAGGTTGAAGCAATGTTCAAACATTTAGGACCATACTGCGGTTTCCCAATGAATATGCTTTTTGCAAATCTTTGGCTTTTCGGTGGAATTATCAAAAAGGTAATGCCAAAAATCAACGCACAAGCAGGTGGACTTATCGGCACAACCTGTACTTTCAATAATATTGAGGGAAGTACAGCGTCAAAACAGTGTACTGCAAAGGCATTTGTTCGTCCTGTTGACGAAAAGGATTTTGAAGAAGACTTAAAGATGTTCAAGTCTGTTGCATCAAAATATGCAATATCTGTTGAAATGACCGAGGATAGTGAGTATCATGGTCCTGCAGATATTACAAAGCCTCAGTTTGAATACACAATGAATTGTATCGGTGAGATTTTTCCACAGTATCCTGCATCACCATTTATTCTTCCTGCAGGTACGGATGCAAGAACACTTACTGATGTGTGCGAATGTGTGCTTCGCTTTGCACCTATTAAGCTTTCTGCTCAGCAATTAGCATCAGTTCATGCTGAAAACGAGAATATAGATGTTGACTCAGTTGCAAACTGTGTCGCATTTTATAAGCATTATATTAAAAATTATAAATAAGGGAGATATATTATGAGTAATTGGATTGACAACAAAACTGTAGTAATTACAGGTGCTTCAGCAGGTATTGGTAAAGGTGTTACTGAAACACTTATCAAAAAACATAACTGTAAGGTTATCGGTATTGCAAGAAGTCAGGAAAAAACAGAAAAATTTGTTGAGGAATTAGGCGATTATGCAAAGAATTTCTCATACAGACTCTTTGACGTTTCAGTTAAGGAAAACTGGTTTGAATTTGCAGAATATCTTAAAGAAAACGATATTCACCCTGATGTTCTTATTAACAATGCAGGTATCTTGCCAAAATTCAATAAGACACAGAATTATTCAATCGAAGAAATCGAAAGAGTTATGAATATTAACTTCTATTCAGCAGTTTATTCAATCAAGGCATTGTTACCAATGATTCTTGAATCAAGCACACCTGCAATCATCAATGTTGCTTCTTCAGCTGCTTTAATGGCTCTTGCAGGTACTTCTACATATTCAGCAAGTAAAGCAGCGCTTAAATCATTTACAGAGTCTTTAAGAGAAGATTTAAGAGGCAAATGTTATGTTTCAGTTATCTGCCCAGGCTTTACAAAGACAGATATTTTCCGTAATCAGGATTCTAACACAGCAAAGGGCGAAAAGATGATTAATGCTATCAGCACTGACTGTGACAAGATGGTTAAGATGATTTGCAATGGTATCGCAAATAAGAGAGAACTTATGATTTTCGGTTTCGATGCAGAATTTATGAAGATTTTCGGAAGATTAACTCCAGTACAGGGTGGACGTCTTTTCAGTGCAGTTATGAAAATGTCAAAGCTTCCATTGTTCGATGCAGTTTTTAAAGACTAATAATTAAAGAAACAAACAAAAAGAGGAGAGTGAAAACTCTCCTCTAATTTTATGTCTTTTTGAAATTATAACTTCATTGCAACGTCCCAAGCACCCCAGATAACTGTACGAAGGTTACCAACTTTGTTTGCATCACCGATAACGTGTACGTGCTTTGATTTTTCAGCAACAGGAGCTGGCTTGTAACCAACTGAAAGGATAACTGTGTCAGCTTCAACATCAACTGTCTTACCGTCTTTAGTTGCGATTGTAACACCATTGTCACGGATTTCAGTTGTACGGCTTTCAAGATAAACAGGAACATTGTTTGTCTTGAAGAAATCACGGAGGTAACTTGTGTTAGCAAGAGCAACACCAGGAGTTGTGATAAGGTCATCCTGCATTTCAACAATAACAGGCTTTTTGCCCTGAAGATAAAGCTCGTAAGCGATTTCACAACCTGTAAGACCACCACCAACAACTACAACCTTGTCACCTGCAAGACTGTTGTCAAGAAGGAAATCAACTGCTTCAATAGCCTTTTCAGCACCCTTAACAGGAATCTTGTTAGCAACTGAACCTGTTGCAACAATTACTTCGTCAGCACCGAGAGAAGCAATATCCTTAACTTCTGTGTTCATATGGATTGTAATAGCATCGTAACGCTGAATTTCACGGTTGTACCATGCAATAAGGTCACGGTCTTTTTCTTTGTATGATGGAGCAGCTGCAGCAATAAATACACCACCGAG
>JAZNJX010000025.1:0-4591 GCA_045578245.1 Candidatus Fimenecus sp.
CCATTTCTACAATAACGAAAGAATTCAACTAAAAACAAAACTGACTCCGCTTGAAAAACGAAATCAGTTTGTTGCTTAAAATTAAATTTTACTTACCATAGGTGCTTTTTTGTACTGTCTGTACAAATTGGGGCAGTTCAAAAACTCTGTACTCTTTTTTATTTCTCCAATAGCTGTTTTCCAAGCGCTTTCAGACTATCATCACGGACTTTTTTAGTGTATTTTGTGTCACCAAGTACCCAATCCCACTCGATTTTAAACCAATCAATTTCCTGTGGTTTTCCACCGTCCATTTCGGTTTTAACCTGTTCCATAAACTTTTCCCAACGCATTCTGTGGAAAGAGTTTACTAGGTCACCCAACTGACGGTGAGCATAATCGTGAAGATTACCCTTGTCGGACAGAAGTCTGCAATACCAAGTGGTAATAAGCGCCTTTGCATTTATCATATAAAGTTCTTTTGTGAAATCATCAAGTTTGTCCGTATATTCTTCAACAGGGGTGATGTATGAGCTGAAAGTGAAATACTTGCTGTTAAGCAAAACTCTGTCAAGGGTATCGAGAAGTGATAAAAGCTTATCACCGTATTCAACACAAACAAGATAATCTTTGCTCTTGTATGCAGAAACAGTTTTTCTTACAAGTGAGGTCAGTTTGTTTGATATTGACTGTCGCAACAAGTCAACAGCGTCATAAATGTAACATTCATTATCCTTGAATTTATCGAAATCCTTTAAGAATAATTTAACTGCCTCGTCAAAATCGTCTTTTGAATATGGTACTTTAACCACACCACGAGCAGTAAACATTTTTGTTTCAGGGTCAAGTGGACGACGACAACCCATAGTTTCCGTCGCACCAAAACTCAATGGACCAGTGTCACTGCCATAAGCAGTTTTTAAAAGTATTTCCATACTTTCGTTGATATGCTCATTCTCTTTGCCATATCGTCTTATTGCATATTTTCTTGTCCATTCCTTAACATCTTCAACATTTTCCCATATTGTTGAGAAGAAAATATCTGTAACAATAGGGTTTACATTTGTGCTTTCTGATGTAAGGGCAATACCTTTGAAGTTAGGTCTTTCCGATGCAGTTTTCACCGTTTTTGGAATCTCATTAACATTTCCGTGAAGTCCGTGTCTGCCACCAAAATTGTTGAGAAGTCCACAAAGTACATTTCCGTATTTTGCAAGACGGCTGAATCGGTTTGCGTTGTGGTTAATCTTATCCGTGTTAAGGTCAAGCATGAGGATATTATTTTCACGATATGGCTTAACAGCTTTTGTGAAAACCTTATTAGGGTTAAGTGACCAGCACTGAACAACCCACATAGCATCCTTGTCAAAGGATAACATACTTTCCATAACATTTTTATAACTATCTTTTGCTGTTTTTTTGTTAAGTTTTCCACCTTCGTGACAAACATCACCTGCATAGAAATGAGTTATATCACCAAAAACCTCTTTCTGACACTCGTAGAAAAGCTGAGCATATTTAACGTACTTAACGCTATCAGGACAAATGATTAAAGGACGTTCAATGCCTTTCCATTTACCTTGTTCAATAACTTCCACGTCTCTGTCTTTTTTCTTGATGTCACGAGGAACCATACCTGTGTAAGCCTGTAATACAACATTCATACCGAGAACCTGCATTCTGCGATGATTTCTTCTTGCCATATAGCATTTTTCAAAGAAAAAGTCATCATGAATAGGTCCACCGATATTGCAGATGTTACTCATATAAAACCAAGCATAATAAGCAGGACCAACAAGGAAGTTTTTGATTTCTCTGTGACGATATCCCAACTTTGTGAGGAAACGACGATAAACCTCCTCCATTCCCAGAATGTCAAGTACAAGGTTAACACCATTCATGGCAAGATAGTCGATTTCCTTTTGCCATTGTTCTTCATTCCAGAATGCCATTGAATATGAGTGGGTACAGTAGTTATATGCATATCTGTATTTGAACGATGTTGTACGGTCAATTTTTCCGCTTACAGCAGGTAATGTCTTTGGCAAATTAACCTGTTTGCCAAATCTTGAAACGTGACAATTACAAACTTCTTTTAAGTAACAATTAAACGCAGAAGCAAGTCCCACACCACTGTTAGAAGTAAGCACAATTTTACCACGCAAACTTGCAATGGAGAAGTAGTCCTCTTTAAGTCTCCGGTCAAGACGCAAATCAAACTGTTCCACATACTTTTCACCAATAGTTCTGCTGATAATACCGTTTACATCATCAAGAATCTCTTCGTCTGTAATCTCTTTTGCAAATTCCGTTTTTTCAAATACCTCAGGTTCGTGAAAAGCAACTTTTTTGGAAGGAAAATGACAATCTTCACCCAAAATCTCAATATTATTAATTGTTGGTTTTTCTCCGCTATAATATTTTATGAAAATACGAAGATATCTTGCGATTTTTGCACTCTTACCTTTTTTGTAAAAGTTAACACCGTCAAGGCTTGAAAAAACTGTATAGTTAACATCAACACCATCTGGGAAAACTACTGCAACATCATGCACACTCATACTTTTAGGAAAAGCTAAATCCAAAAAGCAAGGATATGTGTCATAAACAAACATAGGCATGGTGTTTTTACTGGCTTCACCACTGGCATTGAGTATTTCGTAATTGAGAAGTTCCAAACTAATCACCTTAAATTTAATATCTACTAAAATATATCACAAAAAACACCAAAAGTCTATGAAGAAAAACAAGTATTTTTGTTGATAAACAAACAATTTATGAATGGTGGAAAAAAATAGGGAAAAACTATTGAAAATAAATTGGTTTTTTGTTACAATTTATAAGGTTAAATGTGTCAATGCGTTTTGAGACATTTAAATTAAATTTGTTAATAATTTTTTGGAGGTATAAAAATGAGCAAAAAGTTTGTTTACCTTTTCAAAGAGGGTAACGCAACAATGCGTGAACTCCTCGGTGGTAAAGGTGCTAACCTTGCAGAGATGACAAGTCTCGGTCTCCCAGTTCCTCAGGGCTTCACAGTTACAACAGAAGCTTGTACACAGTACTATGAGGATGGCAGAAAAATCAATGATGACATTCAGGCAGAAATCATGGAGTACATCGACAAGATGGAAGAAATCACTGGCAAAAAGTTCGGTGATAAAGAAAACCCACTCCTTGTTTCAGTTCGTTCAGGTGCTCGTGCTTCAATGCCAGGTATGATGGATACAATCCTCAACCTTGGTCTTAACGAAGAAGTTGTTGAAGTTATGGCAGCTAAGTCAGGTAATGCTCGTTGGGCATATGACTGCTACAGAAGATTTATTCAGATGTATTCTGACGTTGTTATGGAAGTTGGTAAGAAGTATTTTGAACAGCTTATCGACGAAATGAAAGAGGACAGAGGCGTAACTCAGGACGTTGAGCTTACAGCTGAAGACCTTAAAGAACTTGCAGCTCAGTTTAAGGCTGAATACAAGTCAAAGATTGGTAAGGACTTCCCATCAGACCCAAAAGAACAGCTTATGGGTGCTGTTGAAGCAGTTTTCCGTTCATGGGACAACCCTCGTGCAAACGTTTACCGTCGTGATAACGATATCCCTTATTCATGGGGTACAGCTGTTAACGTTCAGATGATGGCTTTCGGTAATATGGGTGACGATTGTGGTACTGGTGTTGCTTTCACAAGAGACCCAGCTACTGGTGAAAAAGGCCTTATGGGTGAATTCCTTGTAAATGCTCAGGGTGAAGACGTTGTTGCTGGTGTTAGAACTCCAATGCCAATTGCACAGATGGCTGAAAAGTTCCCAGAAGCATATGCTGAATTCGTTAAGGTTTGTGCTACTCTTGAAGACCATTACAGAGATATGCAGGATATGGAATTTACAGTTGAAGCTGGTAAACTCTATATGCTCCAGACAAGAAACGGTAAGAGAACAGCTAAGGCTGCTCTTAAGATTGCTTGCGACCTCGTTGACGAAGGTATGATTGACGAGAAGAAAGCAGTTGCTATGATTGACCCAAGAAACCTCGATACACTTCTCCACCCACAGTTCGATACAGCTGCTCTTAAGGCTGCTACTCCAGCTGGTAAGGGTCTTGGTGCATCTCCTGGTGCTGCTTGCGGTAAAGTTGTATTCACAGCTGAAGATGCTGTTGAATGGTTTGAAAAGGGCGAAAAAGTTATCCTTGTTCGTCTTGAAACATCTCCAGAAGATATCACAGGTATGAAGGCTTCTCAGGGTATCCTTACAGTTCGTGGCGGTATGACATCTCACGCTGCTGTTGTTGCTCGTGGTATGGGTACATGCTGTGTATCTGGTTGTGGCGAAATCAAGATGGATGAAGAAAACAAGAAGTTTGAACTTGCTGGTAAGACATATGTTGAAGGTGACTATATCTCAATCGACGGTTCAACAGGTAACATCTATGATGGTATTATCCCAACAGTTGATGCTGAAATCGCAGGCGAATTCGGCAGAATCATGGCTTGGGCTGACAAATACAGAACTCTTAAGGTTCGTACAAATGCTGACACACCTGCTGACGCTAAGAAGGCAGTTGAACTCGGTGCTGAAGGTATCGGTCTTTGCCGTACAGAGCATATGTTCTT
>JAZNJX010000026.1:0-4626 GCA_045578245.1 Candidatus Fimenecus sp.
GTATCAATAAGTCTGTTACCATAATAGTCTGTTTTTTCTTCATCAGGATAAGCTAATTGATAGATATAATACCAAAGAGGATTTTCACTGAAGCTTATTGAATACCACCAGTCGTCAATACCTTCTCTGTAATATGTGAGAAGTTCCTCATCATCCTCCATCTGGAAAAGAAGATAGTAAGCAAGCATAGCCATTTCTTCATCAGAATCGTTAAGAATCATACGATATACGGTCTTTATTGTTTTAGTTTCCATAAATGGTCTGAGTAAAAGTGGGATAACTGTTGATACACTTGCTGCATATTCCATAATAGCCATTTTATAGCGTTCCCAATTTTGTGTCATAATCGTTGCATATTCGTATGCAGGGTCGAGGGCTGCCATACGATATTCATCTTCCCATTTCTGATTGCCTGTCACATAAGCAGCAAGCTTGAATGCTGTCAAAAGAACTGCTGACTGCAGAGGAGCACCACCTAAAGCCTGACCATTATGGAAATATGTTCTGTTAAATTTACCCCAGGTTGTTGGCTGACCTGTTCCGTCACAAAGTGAATATCCGTTATCGACAAGATGCTGAGCAAATTTCTCCATTGTATTTACAATGAGTGCTTTCAATTCAGGGTCTTCGTCACCAAGAATGTCATATGCCAACTTATAAATAAAAAGATGACCAATGATTTCGTCTGCACTTGTGTCACCCTTATACACAATATCGGTTAAATCATGTCCATTGGCCACAAGGTCGTTCCAGCGTCTTTCCGGCAATTCAGCAGAAGCATCAACAACAACTCCTCTTAAATTTTCACCGTGAATAAGATATTCATCATCAGAGGGGTCTAATGTTGAAACACCTGTTGCAGTGCCATCACCATTATGGCTCCAATACATATTACCGTCAAGAGCAAAGTTTTCTTCCTCAAGAGAATATGTTCTTGCCCAGAAACCTTCAAGAAGTCTTGTTCTTTTTGCATATTGATTATCTGTTTCAACAGTCGGGTCTTTCCATGAATCAGAATTGAGAACAGCAAGATTGTCAACAGACATAATGTATGTTCTACGACCAAAATTCATATAAGTCTTATTCATTTTTTCAAAGGCATCTGCAGGACTGATGCCGGGGATGTTCTGGGAATAGTCTCCACCTTCAAGAAGAGCTTCAGAGGTATAGTATTTACCGATATTCAGGTCTGTGACATTACCGTTTCTTTGTGCTCTTACATAACTTTCTGTAGTGCCTTGACGCATTGAAATATATGTAAGGAAGAGAACTGCTTCCGTTGAAAGAGTTGCAGTTTTTCGAGCTGCTTCAATTTCCTCGGCAGTTGCATTCGGGTCGTCACGAAGAACTGCGTAACGCATAAGCTCACCTGCACCATACATAGCAGTCCACAAACCGTCATTGTCGGTTTCTGATGGAACAAAGTCACCGATTGCTTCGTTATAGTATGAATTTGCTACCATACCACGTCTTGCAACGTCTTCCTGAGTGTTTTCACTCATAATAGCAGCTTTGTCAGTACCGTTCATTTCAACCATTTCGATGTGAGTATATCCTTCAGCCATAACTGTCCATATACCGTTTTTTCCGTCAGGGAAGATAGCGAGAACATTACCGTTGCCTGAATCAGCACTGTAAAAATATCTGTCACCCATAAATCTCTGTTCGATATCACGGGAATTAGTTGCGTTTTTATCCGTACGAAGAACACCGTAATCGGTAATTTCCCACACTGCACCGTCAGCAGTAGTTACGGTTTTTGCATCCTTATAAGCGCTTTCATTCTTTACATTTGCAGGAATATCTGCACTGTCACTTTTTTTATAGCGAGTAACGATTTTCTGAAGAACATCATTTTCCTCTTCAGCTTCACCGTTATAGTCGGTCTTTTTCTTGTTTGAATCCTTGATTTTTGTAGGTGTAGTTGTTACTGTGAGAACAGCAGAAGAAGTGAGTCCGTCGGAATTCTGTGCAGTAACAGTAACAGTACCTTCACTAAGAGCTGTTACTCTGCCCCATTCATCAACAGAAGCAATTTTTTCCGGTTCTGTACTCCATGTGAGAACTCGGTTTGTAACATCAGACGAGAAAACTGCTTCAACAGTTCTTGAGTCACCGATGTCCATTTCCCAGTTCTGTGGGACAACCAATCTAAGTGTGCCTTTGTCCTCGGATTTCGCTGCGATAGCAGGAATACACGCTGACCATAGCATAACAATTGAAAGAATTAATGCCATTAATTTTTTCATATTTATCCTCCTTAATTAACGACATATCAGGATGTTGCTTACAGTATGATTTTAACATTGACATAAAAGAAATGCAATAGTTTTGACACAACTCCTTCGCCATGCATTTTTAACTGAAAAGTTCTCCAGAAGAATCCCTTACAACAGTATTTTCACTGTTGCTTTTTGTTTTGTATGAATGGTATAATTGTTTAACAAACGTGAAAAGAGGGGTTATATGAATTATCGTACACCGTTAAAATATCATTTTGCAACTAAAAAAGGTTGGGTAAATGACCCTAACGGACTTGTATATTTTAATGGCTATTATCATATTTTTTATCAGCATTCGCCCAATTTTGAAAAGCCATGGAATGAAAGTATGCACTGGGGACACGCAAGGACAAAGGATTTCTTGAATTTTGAGGAATTGCCCGTTGCACTTTTTCCCGACATGCCATATGACAAGGACGGTTGTTGGTCGGGTACGGCAATTGTCAAAGACGATACCCTTTTTCTCTTTTATGCGTCAATTCATGACGGTGTTCAGTCTGTCAGTGTTGCTTATTCAACTGACGGAATAAACTTTGAAAAATACGAAAACAACCCTGTAATCGGTGGATTTCCCGCTGATGGTTGTCCAGATTTTCGTGACCCTGCGGTGTGTTATTCTGATGGCAAATACTACTGTGTAATGGCATCGGGTAATCGTGAAAAGAAAACTGCAAATCTTCTTTTATATAAAAGTGAAGACCTGTTTAGTTGGGAATACAAGGACATTCTTTGTGAATGGGAAAACTCAAAATTTGCCGAGTGTCCGTCCTTTATGAAATCAGGAGATAAGTATCTGCTTACTGCTTCTGTCTGCAAAGAAGATGGTCATCGTTTTTCTGTAATGTATGGCACTTTTGAGGACGGAAAATTCACACCGGAATACACAGGCGAAGTTGACAAAGGTCCTGACCAATATGCAGGGCAAGTATTTCTTGACAACAAAGGAAGAACAATTCTCATTTCGTGGCTACCCGGTTGGAAATATGCAAGTTACAAGAAAAAAGATATCGGTTGTATGTCCGTTCCTCGTGAAATTAAATTGATTGACGGTAAAATCTATGGATATCCCGTGGAAGAAGTTCAGCATCTACTCACAGATAGCGATTCATCAGTTATTCGTAAGAAAACTGGATTTAAAATCAAGCGAACACACCGTAAGAACGTTGTTTATGAGGGCGAAATCAAAGACCTTAAAATCATTCGTGACGGTTATATTTTAGAAGTCTTTGTCAATGGTGGAGAAGAAATTTATTCAGTCTTACTATAAATGAATTTAAGAGGTAACAAAATGGCAATAACAATAAATATTTACTATTCAGGCACAAACGGAAATGCACGAAAATTCGCAGAAGAAATGCTTTCAAGTGGTCTTGTTAACGAAATCCGTGCTGAAAAAGGTAATTTGAAATATGAATATTTTTCTCAATTAAACGATAATGAGACCATTCTCTTAGTTGACAGTTGGGAAAATCAACAAGCACTCGACATACACCATAAGTCCCCGATGATGAAAAGAATTATCGTCTTGCGCGAAAAATACGATTTGCATATGAGAGTTGAGCGATATGTGCTTGATAAATCTGAATTTGCAGCCGATGAAAAGTATATCAGAAAATAGGAGAAAACTATGAACAGACCTTTATAGACGGAATAGTTATGTATCTTGACAGTGAAAACTGGCTCAAAGGTTCTATTAAATATGAAAATGACAAATTTCAACACCCTGGTAGTGTTGTTACAAACAACGGATATTCAGACTGGGCAACTACTGAAATTGATGCAATCATAAAATCAATGTGATATCGATTCAGCCGTCGTGAAGATGATTATTGTATTGAATGTTCTGAAGATGGTGTTACATTCAAGCAAATGAGAGTCTGCCATATGTGGAATGGCAATGATACAATCCGTTTTGGCATTTATGCGTGTAGTCCTGAAAACTCATCATTCAAAAACAATTTTTACCAATATGGAAATCACAGAATGTAAATGGTTGGCACACGACGATCAACATCCTGATTTGGAATAGCAATTTTCAGTTGTCTGGCATTAAATCTCCACAAAAAGCAACAAGAGTGAAAAACTGTTGCTTTTTGTTTTGTGAGTGGTATAATCTATTTATATTCAAGCATTATGAAAGAAGTGGTAATATGGTAAAAAACTATGATGCAGTTGTTATCGGTGCAGGTAACGGCGGACTTGTAGCATCAGCACGTCTTGCCAAAGAGGGAAAAAAGACATTACTTATTGAACGTCATAATTTGCCTGGTGGATTTGCTACAAGCTTTGTAAGAGGTCGATTTGAATTTGAGGCATCTCTTCATGAGCTTTGTGGCATCGGCTC
>JAZNJX010000027.1:0-21961 GCA_045578245.1 Candidatus Fimenecus sp.
CTTGCTTGTCTTCCTAAGACCGCCTTGGCCTCCGACTTCTTGAGGCGATGCCAGTATCATAGGGCTTTGCCCGCATATGAAGAACCCCCGGCTAAGCCGGGGGGTTACTATTATTTTAACAACGGAATAACATTTTGTGCAATTATTTCATAGGCTTGAACGTTGATATGAAGTCCGTCATAGGTAAGCTCTTCTTTCAAATTACCTTCACTATCCTTGAGCTCGTCTGTGAAATCAAGCCATACACAGTTGTGCTTTTTGCAAAGCTTGATAAACTCACTATTCATCACGTTTATCTTTTTGTTACTGCGTTTTTCAAATTTGTCACGAATGTTTTCATTGATAGGATAAACAGCTTCAATGATGAAATTTACATCCGGACAAGCTTTTTTGGTTTCAGTTATAATTTTTTCAACATTTTCAAGTGTCATAGAAAGGGGAAGACCACGACCAATGTCGTTTGTACCGATAAGAAGTACCAGGTTTTTAGGTTCGATAGCAAGTACATTGTCATAAAGTCTTTCCAAAAGACGGTCAGTAGTGTCACCACTTATTCCACGATTATACACAGCCTGACCACTTGTTTTGCAGAAATCATAGAACAACTCATAGTAGTTGAAGAAATCTGTGATGGAGTCACCTAAAAGTACAGTTTGATTTTTAAGTGCATACTTTTGGTTGAGTAATGTATAATTATTCTTTTTAGCAACCATTTCGTTACTGTATTCTGTAATTTTTGAATAATCCGTTTTATTCTTTAAAAACATAAATTCACCTTATTCTGTGAGGAAATCCCTCTTCATAACACACTCCTCAAGGAAAGTTGAAACAGTTTCCATAACGGACAAATCCTCTTTTGTTATGAGTGAGTAATCGATATTCTGATAAACCTCGTATGCTTCAGGGCTGTTTTTACCCAAGGATTCAATTTTAGCAAAAGTATCATTAAGATATTGTTCAGCTTCCTTAGCAAGATAAACATTGTGGTATTTGCTATCATAAAGTACTGTTCTTGCGTTTGGATTATCCTGAATTTTATGTTTTTTACCAACAGGACTGTTCTTAAGAGTAACCTGCATATCATTTCCACCGTGCATAATCAGTGTAGGAATGGAATTTGAATTGATTGAGTCGCAAGTACGGAGATTTCCTGCTTTACCGAAACGCACAAAATTTATAATATCAAAAAATGGACTTAAAATTGAAAGATTAGCCTTTGTTTTTTGCTTTGCAATATCGCGGATAAGCTTGTTCATTGAATTGAATGGCGAAAATGCAACAATTCCTTTGATTTCAACAGATGGGTTAAGTGCAGAAACATTAGAAACACTGTAAGCACCCCATGAATGACCAACCAAAAGCACGGATAAATCTTTTAAGTCATCACGAGTCTTTACAAAATCAAGTGCATATTTCAAATCAATGATGCCTTGAGCGAATCCTTTGATTTTTTCACCTTCGGAAGCACAAGTGCCTGTGTTGTCGTATGCTAAAACAATGTATCCTTTTTGCGCAAAGTAGTTTATTTCAGTTGTGTAAGCTAAGTGACCAGCACCCATTCCGTGTGAAAAAACTATAAGACCTTTGTATGCATCAACTTTTGCACTGCTGTATAAAAAACCATTAAGAGTCTGTTGCTTGTCGGATTTGAAGCTTACAGGCAGAGCATTGAGATTGTCAAAGTTTTTTGCTTTGAGGTACTTTAAATTATCGTCACCCTCACATCTTTTGTTAACTCCTGCAGTGTTGAGAATTATAATTGCAAGAGCAAAAAGCGTAGCAACCAATAATATCATAACTATAGCTGAAATAATGTAAGGCATAGTATCACCCTTTCGATTGTCCTTATTTTATCACACCATTGAAAATATTGCAAATCTTTGTTGCAAGGGTTTGGTTTGCATAGTATAATAATATTTAAGAAAGGGGAGACTGTCTTGAAATATCATCAGCAACTCAAAATAATCAGAATACAGAACAGGTTGACACAGCAACAGTTGGCAGACACCTTGGGAATAACTCGTTCAGCATATTATGGCTATGAAATCGGCAGACGTTCTCCCGACATTGATACAATAGTTAAGTTGTCAGAATTCTATAATCTTCCGTTAGCTGTTTTCTTTGAAAATTCAGATGCTGGAATGGTAAGTGATGTGGCTGAATTTGACAAAAACGAATTTGACATTTATCTTTCAAAACTCACAAAAGAAGAAAGGGCATTGATTGCAAGAGTCCGTTCAATGGATGATAAAGATAAAAAAGAAGTTTTCGACTTAGCAGAAAGCAAGATTGAAACAAAATAGTGTTTATATTGTCTCGCAGGTTATCTGTGGGACATTTTTGTTAGCCTTATTGACTATTTGGCTAATTTTATGGTAAAATACTTATATAATTTGTTTTTTAAGGAATTTGGAAAAATGAGAAATGATAATTATAATATGACATCTTCTCTTGAAGATTATCTTGAGGCAGTTTTTGTTATATCAAAGCAAAAAAATAGTGTAAGACTTACGGATATTGCAGAGTATCTTGGTGTGTCAAAACCAAGTGTTAATCGTGCAGTAAATACTCTTACGCAGAATGGATATCTTGAGCATGTAACCTATGGTGATATTGTCATTACTCCACAGGGTGAAACTTATGCTGCAAATGTTTTGAGAAGACACAAACTAATTAAACATTTCCTTATAGACACCTTGGGTGTTGACGAAAAAACAGCAGAGAATGATGCTTGTCAGATGGAACATGTTATGAGTTCAAGCACAATAGAAAGACTTTATGATTATCTTGAAAGGCAGGGATAAGTGATGTTTAAGGTTGCTGTAATTGGTGGCGGAGCATCGGGCCTTGCCTGTGCAATAGAGATTATGCATACAGTCAAAAACAGAGATGATGTTAAGGTAACAGTATTGGAAAAATTGCCACGTGTAGGCAAAAAGATTCTTGTTACAGGTAACGGAAGATGCAATCTTACCAATATGAATTCTGCTACATCAGGGTTCAGAGGAGATACGGATTTTGCCTATGCTGTCCTTAATGAATATACTCCGGAAAGCAATATAAAGTTTTTTAATGAAATGGGACTTTATACTCGTGTGGAAGATGAGGGAAGAGTTTATCCTTTGTCAAATCAGGCTTCTTCCGTGTTAGATGCACTCCGTTTTGAGTGTGAAAGATTAGGAATTGAAATAGTTTGTGATTATAATGTTGTTCATGTGAAATCTGTATTTAATGGTGCAGTTCAGAAGATTGTTGTCAATAACAAGGACCGTTTCGACTTTGTAGTTGTAGCAGCAGGAGGAAAAGCAGCAAAAGTTCACGGTACAGATGGGGATTCCTATGATTTGCTTAAAATGACAGGACATAAAATAACTCCTATTGCTCCTGCTTTAGTGTCACTTAACTGTGATAACTTTACAAAAGCACTTAAAGGTGTTCGTTCAATCTGCAGAATGGATTTAGTAATTGATAATGAGAAAGTCCTTGAAAACTATGGTGAAGTTCAATTTACTGACTACGGACTTTCGGGTATTCCTATTATGCAGTTGTCACGTTTTGTGTCAATGTCACCATCCAACGACATTTATATAAATCTTGATGTTACACCTGATTTTACTCTTGATGAAATCAGCAATTATCTCTTTGACCGTCGTGAATTTGGCACAGGACTTTGTGAAAATGTGCTTATTGGTGTTATGAACAAGCAACTTTGCATAACCTTGTTAAAGGAGTGTGGAATTGCACCTAACGGAAAAATCTCCGAGTTGAGTGATGATGAAATCATAAAACTTTCAAAGCTTTGCAAATGTTGGATAATTAAGATTAAAACAGCTCGTGGCTTTGATTTTGCTCAGGTTACAGCAGGTGGTGCAGACTGTTCACAATTCAATAGTAAGACAATGGAGTCAGTATTGATAGAAAATCTTTTCTGTTGTGGAGAAGCACTTAATATTGACGGTGACTGTGGTGGATATAATTTGCAATGGGCTTGGAGTTCGGGAAGAACAGCAGGACACACAATAGGTGAGAGGATAAATAATGCTCAGAATCAGTGAAATAAAACTTGACCTTGATTGCGATTTTCATGACATTGAAGATGCAGTAGTCAAGACCTTGAAAATTAATAAAAACAGAATAATTAAAACAGAGATTTTCAAACAGAGTGTTGACTGCCGAAAAGGTGAAGTTCGTTTTGTTTTTACAGCTGATGTTACAGTTGACGGTGACGAAGACAGAATTATTGAAAGTCTTAATAATAACCGTGTAACAAAATGTCAGAAATATGAATACAAAATGCCCCAATCAGCAAGAAAAAGCACTTTGCCACCTGTTGTTGCAGGTTTTGGACCTGCAGGCATGTTTGCTGCATTGATTTTAGCTCGTAGCGGTCATTGCCCTATTGTTGTAGAGCGTGGTAGAGACATTGATGCAAGAACGGACGATGTAAATAATTTCTGGACTAATCGCATTCTTGATGAAACATCCAACATCCAATATGGTGAGGGTGGAGCAGGAACATTTTCCGACGGAAAGCTTACGACAGGAATCAAGGACAGTCGTTGTCGTTTCGTTTTTGAGGAATTCGTTTCCCATGGTGCACCTGAGGATATACTTACAAATGCAAAACCACATATCGGTACGGATAAACTCAAGGAAACTGTAAAAGCAGTCCGTGAAGAGATTATTTCACTTGGTGGCACAATTCTTTTTGAAACACAGCTTACAAATATTATCGTTGCTAATAGTTTTATTCATGGCATTACAGTTAAGGATAAATATGGCAAGGAAAAAGACATAGAAACAGATGCTTTGATTCTTTCAATCGGACATTCTGCAAGGGATACCATTGAAATGCTTTATGGCAAGGGTATCAATATGATGCAAAAGCCATTTTCTGTGGGTGCAAGAATTGAACATCCCCAGGAATATATCAACTCTGTTCAGTATGGTGAATATAAGAATCATCCGAAACTGAAAGCAGCAGATTATAAACTTGCTTGTCATCCACCACATGGCAGAGGTGCATACACATTCTGCATGTGTCCGGGTGGTACTGTTGTTTGTGCTTCATCTCAAAAGGGTGGAGTTGTGACTAATGGTATGAGCGAGTATGCACGAGATAAGGAAAATGCCAACTCAGCAATTCTCGTAGGGGTTGAACCTGCTGATTTTCCAAGTGAACATCCTCTTTCAGGTTTTCAGTTACAAAGAGAAATTGAGGAAAAAGCATTTAAATTTGGTGGTAGCGACTATTCTGCTCCTGCAACACTTGTTGGTGACTTCTTAAAAGGACAGAAGTCAACTAAATTGGGTAGCGTTAAACCATCTTTCACAACCGATGTTACAATGGGTGACATCAGCGAGGCATTACCTCAAAAGGTAGTGAATACTATGCGTGATGCTCTGGTACAAATGGATAAAAAACTCAAAGGCTTTGCAATGGATGAAGCAGTGCTCACTGCTCCGGAAACCAGAAGCTCATCACCAGTAAGAATTCTTCGTGATGAATTCTATCAGACAAATATCCGTGGACTTTATCCTTGTGGTGAGGGTGCAGGATATGCAGGCGGAATTGTTTCTGCTGCTGTTGACGGCGTTAAATGTGCAGAAGCTGTTTTATCCGACGAAACTTAACATATTTTCCAATAAATGTAATAAAACTGTAATTTGAACTTTATAGTTAAATGTGATATATTAGAAGGCAAAGGAGGGAGAGCAATATGAATATCGATAATTTGTGTATGAATTGTATGAGTGACCTTAATGGCGAAGTGCAATGTCCGAATTGTGGATACATTGCTGATTCACCTCAGTTTTCACCTGATTTACCTTTAAAAACCGTTGTTGGTGAAAAGTATATTATCGGTTGTGTTATTTCCTCTGATAATGAGGGTTCTCTTTATATGTCCTATGATTCGGAACGTGAAATTCCTGTTCTTGTAAGAGAGTTCTTCCCTGTAAACTTTTGTGAACGACAGGAAGACGGTATTCAGGTAACTGTTTCCAAAGATTTTGAAGAAAGTTATTATACTTATTTAGGTCAGTTTAAAGAATTGTGGACTAATCTTGCAATGATTAGAGGATTTTCTGCTCATGTTCCTGTTTTGGATGTTGTGGAAGAAAACAATACGGTTTATGCTGTCAGTGAGTATGTGGAAAGCATTACTTTAAGAGATTTCCTCTTGAGAAGTAAGACGGGCTATCTTAACTGGGAAAAGGCAAATCAGCTTTTTATGCCTGTTCTGACTTTACTTTCAACTTTGCATAGAAGTGGAATTGTTCATTATGGTATAAGCCCTGATAACCTAGTGATTAGTCGTGACGGAAAACTACGCTTAACAGGTTTTTCTGTTGCAGATGCAAGATTATCCGGAACTCATTTTATTCCACAATTTTTTGATGGTTATACTCCTATTGAACAGTATGGACATGAACTTGAAACGGGATATAAGTCCGACGTTTATGCGTTTTGTGCAGTTCTATACAGGTCGTTGGTAGGAAGTGTGCCACAGGATGCACTTTCTCGTTCAAAAAATGACCAGTTAATTATTCCTGCAAGATATGCTGAGATGATTCCTGCTTATGTAATCAATGCATTGATGAATGGTTTGCAGATTGACCCGCAGGACCGTACAAAAGACATTGAAACTTTACGTGATGAACTTTCAGCAACTCCTTCAAGTGTTATGTCATCTTATTCAGGAGTGAGCATTCAACCTGAAGATAAGAAAACACCCGAGGTAGTGTATATTGAAGAGGATTCACCAAGCAGTACAGCTTTTAAAACCTTTATTATTATTTTAGTAGTAGGTCTTTTGATTTTTGGTGGTTTTGTTGCATACGAGTTCATTTCAAACCGTCAGGCAGAAACTACTATAGAAGAGTCAACAACTGTGTTAAATCCTGTTGTTGTTCCTGATTTTGTGAATTGGCCATACAAAGAAATTGTTTCTAATCCGGTACAGAATAAACGCTTTACCATTAAGGTGGTTTATGATTATAGCAGTGAAATCGAAAAGGGCTATATTATTTCTCAAAGTCTAGCAGCTGGTGCAGAGGTGCAAGAAGGCACGGAAATTACTCTTGTAGTAAGTAAAGGACCTGAATATGTTGTGATTCCAAAGGTTACTGGTGAGGTAGAGGAAATAGCCAAGTCTAAGCTGGAGGAATTGGGATTTGTAGTTACTGTTGAAACAAAAACAAATCTTGGTGATAATGAGGCAGGTACAGTTGCTGAAATTACACCTGGTGAGGGAACAAGTCATATTAAAGGTTCAGCCGTTACAATCTATATCTGGGAAGAAAAAGAATTTACGTTGATTCCGGATGATGTTTTCAGTGACAACTTATTTGAAGATTTGTTTAATAACTTTTTCTAAATTAAAAGAGACACCTTATGGTGTCTCTTTTTTGCTTTATGAAATTGTTACACAATCTTTCGCAGTTACTACCACACTGTGTACTGTCACATCGGTATTTGTATAATTGATATAAACCTTTGCACTGTTGTCGTATTCGGCACAATAAACTCCAGGTTGAATTTCTCTATGTGATGTCATTCTGGAATCACGCAGTGCAGAAAGTGTTTGGTGTGCTTTAGCGTAATAAGAAACAATGTCGTTAATATTGTTGTTATAATAAAAACTGTCATTTTCCTCATTCAGCTTTGTACAGTACCAGTATGCGCTTGGTAAACATCCGTACTCAACGGATTTAAGGAATGCATCCTGTGGGTTTTCCGAAAGATTTAACGGAGATGTACTATATTCCATCATTCCATGAAGAAGCATTTGTATAAAAGGAACTCCCACATAGGCTGAAGTCTCTTTATAGGCAAGTGGAGAAACAGGAATGTTAGAGACCACATCAGCACCTTTAAGAGTATAGAGATTTCCGTGTTCAATCATTAATTGCTTAGATGTGGAAAGAACAGGTAACTGTGAAAAGATTTGAGTTTGTGATTGATTTCGTGAATACGAATTATTCGAATAGTCCGAATACAGATATTTACCCATATCATTAAGAGAATATCCGTCGAATAGTGCGTTTTCGGACTTATTGAGAATCTTATTGATTTTATTCTCAAAACTGTCCATTTTCAAAAATTCGTGATTTTGTGTTTCTGAAGTCACTGGACTGATGAGTTCAGCCTGTGTTTTTTTACCTTGGATATTCTTGGCTCCTGAGGAATTAGCAGAAAGAATGTTTGTATCAATAAACAGAGAGAATTTTTGACTGTTCAGGTAGCTGTATAAGTTTTCGTAATCAGAGTTTGTGCCGAGACCTGACTTGACTTCATCAAAATCGGTATTTTTTTCATTGTCGTAAAGACCTTTATAGCAAAGATAAATGTTATTTATGCCCTTTGCTTTTAAAAGTGTAGTGAGTGAAGTTGCTTGTTCAAAGTTTGAAAGAGTTATTTGTTTCCCTTTTTCATTTTTGTATCCTGCCTCTAAGTTGACAATAATCGGCAAATGTTCATTTGTAATGTTAAGAGATTGTGCAGGGAGAGTGGAGTTTCTTATAAGGTTTTCACGACATGCCGTTGCCATACCTGAGTATGTAGCAGATTTGCCTGAAAGGAAACGGTAGCACAGTTCAATTTCGCCTTTATACTGATATCCGTAATGTCGGTATGTATTCTTTTCGGTTTTGTCGTAGTGTATATCTGTTACAGAAAAACTTGCATTGACATGATTAAGGGTGCTTTCGCTGTTTCTTTCAGCATTTATTTGTGCAATAGCGTCACCATTTTCTATAATGCAGACAAAAGCATTTTCACCATTTTTAAGTCCAAATGCACCAAAAAGACAGTCGGATTTTGTTACATTTTGAGTTGTTGCAGGGTTGTTGCCATATACAGGAAGCTCTATTGATGCCGTTTCACTGTCATTTTGACCTGTCATCAACAATGCACCACTACCATCGGGTACAAAGATGTAATCATCTGCATTGCCATTTTCGTAAGCACCGAAATTATTAAGTACAGTGATTTGCTCAAGATGAATATCTTTAGGGAGTTTAAGGCTGTTCATATTAACATTGACATATAGTGAACCGTCCTTAATACGGTAAATCACAGTCATATCTGCACGAATTTCACCCTTGTCAATATCATCAAAGTTTTTAGCACCGGTTTCCTTCGTAAGGCTTAATGCATAATTGACAGATATCTCATCAACACCAATGGTGTATGAGAAATTTCCGAAATTTACAGAGTTATCCTGAGAATTAAGGGTATATATTTTATTGCTATCGTCTGCTAACACAATCTCAACAGCAGATGCGGAAATCTGCTTTGCTATACTATCGGATGGTAGAGTATGCCATATTTTCTTTGTGTTTGTATCACGGATTGCAACAGTTGCAGTTGTTTCATCAAAAAGAAGTTCAACAAGTCCCGATGTGCAAACAGATGTGTATGAGTCATCATTGCTTTTGTGCATCTTATCCCCTGAATATTCAGCACTGATATATTCGAGTGAATTACTCTTGATTTTGTCAACAGTGTATGTACCTGCACAAGAGGTGAATACTATAGAAACAAGACAAAAAACAGCAAGGATTTTAAGTATTGTACTGTAGTGAGATTTTCTCATAAAGTTTCTCCCTAAAAAATATGATAGAATACATTTTCTGTATTCTACCATATATTTAAGAAAATTTCAAATTTTTTACCCTGTCAGTTTTCTTCTTAGTTCTGTCAGTATGCTTTTTTCCTTTCGGGATACTTGTACTTGGGAAATTCCAAGTATATCAGCAGTTTTTGATTGTGTTAAACCACTGAAAAATCTTAATGAAATCAGTTGTCTGTCATTTTCAGATAATTGATTCAAGAGTTGATGTACGGATAATTTGTTATCTATTGGGGTGTATTCATCTTCAGCAGGAATATCTACCTGATTTTCATCATCGTTATCAGCGGTTAATGATTTGACTGGTTGTAAAACGCAAAGCAGCTGTGCTGTCTCGGGAATGGTTTTGTGGATGAGCTGGGCTAATTCGGAAACTGTGGGCTCAACTCCATTTTCTTTTTCATACTTTTCTTTTATTATTAACAGACTGCGTGCCTCTTCTTTTAAAGAACGACTGATTTTTATTGCACCATCATCACGGAATATCCGTTTGATTTCACCTAGAATTGATGGCACAGCATAGGTGGAAAAAGCAAAACCAAGGTCTTCACGAAACCCATCAGCAGCCTTAATTAAACCGATACAGCCTGCCGAATACAAATCTTCATAGTCAACACCTTTTCCAATAAACTTTGAAGCGCATTTTCCCACAAGACCCAAATTGTTAAGTATAAGTTCGTCTCTTGTCATTTTTTACGACCACAGATTTTCTTGTAAAGCGTAATTGTAGTACCCTTATTGACAGTTGAACGAACGGAAATCTTGTCCATAAAGCTTTCCATAACGGAAAAGCCAAGTCCGGCACGGTCGCCACCTAAAGTTGTAAAAAGTGGTTCACGAGCTTTTTTAATGTCGCTGATACCACATCCACGGTCTCTTATGGTTATAACAACCTTGTTGTCATTATGAATTTTAACGTTTATGTAGATTCTGCCAACATTATTCTTATATCCGTGAACAATGCAGTTTGTAACAGCTTCGCTCACAGCAGTTTTTATATCGTTGATTTCTTCAACTGTGGGGTCGAGTTGTGATGCGAAAGCCGATACAGTGGCACGGGTGAAACTTTCGTTGACGGAATGACTGTCAACAGTCATTTTGAATTCATTTATCACCATTTTTCTTTTCTCCTTTTTTAATGTTTGCAATTCTGTCAAGTCCTGCAAGTCGCATAACCTTGTACGAATTGTTTGAAAGTCCTGTAACCTCTAATTTGCCACCTAATTCATTAAGCAGTTTGTATCTTCCCATAACAAGACCAATCCCTGAACTGTCCATAAATGTTACGTCGGAAAAATCAAGGATTACGGTTTGTGGACGACAGCATTCAATTCTCTCATCTATGTCAAGACGAATAGGAAGAGTTGTGTGGTGGTCAATTTCACCATTTAACCGACATAAAAGAGATTCATCCTGAAATTCAATTTTTACACTCATTTTTTAACCTCCTTTTTTATAAAATTGTAAACTGTAGTAGTTGAAAAAAATGTCATAATTGGTAATTGAAATAAAAGAACATAAATTGTATAATATATAAACAGTACAGGGGTGAGAGAATATGAAAATACTTGCTGTTTTAACAGGTGGTACAATAGGTAGCGTTATTCACGACGGATACATTTATACCGACGAAGATGCAAAAAAGCTTGTTATAAATAATTATATAGATAGATTTGACAATGACGTTGAATTCGAAATTGTTGAACCATTTACTGTTCATAGTGAAAATCTTTCAAATAAAGAAATAAATAAGTTGGTGGAGGTTGTCTGCGATAGCCTCTCAAAGAATTATGATGGAATTATTGTTACTCACGGTACTGACTCTCTTCAGTTTTCAGCTTCTGCTCTTAGCTTTGCTGTGGGAAATACACAAATTCCTGTTTTATTGGTTTCTGCTCAATACCCTATGGCGGATTTTCGTTCCAACGGACAAGTTAACTTTAATGGTGCAGTTGATTTTATTAAGAATAAAAAGGGTACTGGAGTTTATGTTGCATATTCAAATGGCAACGAAAAGGTTGAGTTTCACCAGGGCAATAGAGTTATAATGTTTAATGAAGCAGACGATAAAGTTTATAGTTTGCCACCTGTAATTGTAAAATCAGCTTTGGGTAAATATGAGTTGAGAGAAAATTCAGAGACTCTTGTTGTAACAATTTCTCCGGGTGCAGTATATAATTACAATTTAGATAATATAAAAGCTATAATTCTAAGACCATACCATTCAGGCACAGTTAACATTAAAAGTCAGGAATTTCTTGATTTTATAAAGCAGGCAAAACAAAAAAATATTCCCGTTTACCTTGTTAACCTTAAAGATGGTGTAAGTTACGAAGGCGTAAGGGAATATAAAAATGCAGGTATTGATATTCTTCCATTCTGCTCTTTCCCAAGCATCTATATGAAAGCTTGGATTGGAAATAGTATGGAATGTGATTTTGATAAGTTTATGAAAACCTCAATAGCAGGTGAGTTTTAGAAAAAAGAATATTTCTTCTCCAAATCATAAAAAAACTGTTGACTTTTTCAAATTGTAATGGTATTATATTCGGGCAGTAAAAACTGTTATGCGCCGGTAGCTCAGCTGGATAGAGTGTTTGGCTACGAACCAAAAGGTCGGGGGTTCGAATCCCTTCCGGCGTGCCACGAAAACAGAGTACACATTTGTGTGCTCTGTTTTTGTTTTATGTTTGAATTTAGGAAGGGATTCGAACCCGAGAGGGTCTGAGCGTTAAGAAAACAGTCCAGTGGACTGTTTTTAGCGAAGAGCACAATGCGAATACCCCATTCGCATTGTGAATCTATAATTCGAATCCCTTCCGGCGTGCCATTAAAAGAGAGTACACTTCTGTGTGCTCTCTTTTAATTTTATGAATCAGGGTAAGGGATTCAAACAAGGAAGGAGCAAATCTATGATTTGCGGAAGAAAACAGTCCAGTGGACTGTTTTCTCTGACGTGGCAACGAGCGAAGCGAGGCGATAGGCACGGTAGTGCCGAGACAAAATCCCTTCCGGCGTG
The DNA here is from genome assembly GCA_045578245.1 of Candidatus Fimenecus sp. GTDB lineage: Bacteria > Bacillota > Clostridia > Oscillospirales > Acutalibacteraceae > Fimenecus. The sequence goes on from JAZNJX010000027.1 coordinate 12,655, forward strand.
CCACGAAAACAGAGTACACATTTGTGTGCTCTGTTTTTGTTTTATGTATAGAATTAGGGATTCGAACAAGGAAGGAGCAAATTATAAATTAGCAACACAGTTACGACATTTTGCAGTTTGCGCTTTGCATTTTGCATTCATCCGTATAACCCCTCCAAGTTTTAAACAAGTCTGTTTATTCTTTAATACTCCATAACTTGTGCATAAACAGGTAAAATTTACAAATTTACCACAAAGTGTTGATTTTGCATTTTTTAGGTGATATAATCGAATTAACCGAAAGGAATATTTTTTCAGGAGATGTGAAAAATGAAGAAAACATTATCAGTTATTTTATCTATTATTATGATTTTCTCAATGTTTGCCTTGGGTGGCGTTACATCCTTTGCGGGAAACCCAGACCAACAAGGTAGCTGTGGAAAGGGAATGGAATGGTATTATTCTGATATACAGAGAAGTTTGTACATTAGCGGTGACGGCGAAATGTATGACTATACTGAAGGAAACCGTCCGTGGGAATCTCTAGTGGATAAAATTAAATATGTTCATATATCTGAAGCTGCTCATATAGGTAACTATGCTTTTGCGGGGATGACAAACCTTAGAGAAGTGAATTTTTCTAATTACACTCTTACTATTGGTGAAGGTGCATTTAAATCATGCGAAAACTTGAAATACATTGACGCCAGTGGATATTTAGTTGCGATAGCTCCGTCTGCCTTTGAAGGTTGTACAAGTTTGAGAAGAATAACACTTGGGCACTACATAAGATATATAGGAGATAATGCTTTTGCAGGATGTCCTATTGCATACACAATATACCAAGGTACTCCTGAACAGGAAGATTTGATATTCTTTGAGGATGAAACTGAAAGTTTGCCAAATGTTTTTTATGGAGACACAATATACGATGTTTCGGTTGCTAAAGACGAATATCAGGTCTTATCAGTGGTGAGTGACCGACCATTTACTTTCACAATCGAGGATAAGAAAATTGCCGAGATTATTGAAACTGCATATGAAACAGTTGAAGAAAACGGTGTAGTGTATTATGTTGGTGCTGCTGCTGTTTTAGGTAAAGGTGAGGGGAAAACGACAGTTTATACTGTGGATAATAACAACATCATTATAGGTGCATTCAGTGTTATCTCGGGTCCATGTGCAAATAATCACAACTTCTCACATATTACCAATGATATTGAAGTAGTTGAAGATTCAACTTGTGATTATGTGGGATTTCAAGTGAATGAATGTAAGAGATGTTCAGACTATGATGTAAGCTACATAATCAGGAAAGGTCATAATCTGACATACACAACTGTAGATGAGCCAACCTGTGTAAAGGGCGGAATGGAAATAGGCAAATGTGAAGATTGTGGCTCAGAATTTGAAAGGGCATTACCACCATTGGACCACAATTGGACTGATTGGGAAATTACTGTTGCTCCGACTGAAGAAAAGGATGGTGAAGAAGAGCGTCAGTGTACCCTGTGTGGAGAAAAGGAAAAAAGGGTTGCTTCATTATTTCCTAATATAATGGGTGATATAAATGGCGACGGGAAAGTTACAGCCTTTGATGCACGTATGGCATTGCAGTATGCTGCAGGAAATATAGAGTTATATGAACCTCAGTTGAAATTAGCAGATTTAACAGGTGATGGTGAAGTTACAGCCATTGATGCTCGTAATATTTTACATATAGCAGCTAATACATAAAAAACAAAAGACCACGACGGATTATTCCGTTGTGGTCTTATTTTATTACATTGATTTTATCAATATTATTCTTTCTAAACAGTTCAATATGCTTTTGAGTAATTTTTTCACCACTGACTGCAATCGGAATAGCAGGGGGACAGGAAACAGTAGGGCTTGCACAGACTCTGCCGAGTGAATTTTCAACATCGATTTCTTCACTTTCATTGAAAACTGCCTGACGGATTGATAAAACTCTTTCAGCTTTTTCAAACACAACATTTTCGGCATGTGTGCTTTTTTTAATTTCAAGATTTTCAAAAGCTTTTTTCAGTTTATCAAAATCCCTTTGAGAATTCTGCGGGGAAATCATAAATACAACAAAATCATCGTCAGCATATTCAAATTCAATGCCGTATTCACGAAAATATGATTTGAAGTCAAAATCAAACCCACGAAAATCGGCAGTTATTTTTAATGGCTCATCAGCAAGGTTTGAAATACCTTTTTGAAACATAACTTTCTTGATTTCATCGCATTTTGTTGTGCAGATTTTTATCTCATCCCTGATTTTTTCGTCAATATATTTATTACACAAATCAAGTGATTGCAATATCAGATATGACGGACTTGTTGAACCAAAAATTGCCATAGCATTGACTGCATTTTGCGAGAATGAGTATCTGTTATCACTCGCAATATGCAAATATCCACCACCAGTAAGTACCGGGAGAGTTTTGTGTGCTGAATCGCAACACATATCAGCACCAAGGCTTATTGGGTGCATATCGTTTTTACAGAATTTCAGATAACTTCCGTGAGCATTATCCACAAGCAACGGAATATCGAATTTCCTGCAAACTTTTGAAATGCTTGGGATATCACACATCCTACCTAAATAATCAGGACTTGTAATGTAAACTGCAAATGGTTTGTTTTCGAAATTGCTCAGTTTTTCTTCGATTTGCTTTGCAGTAACAATACAAGAGCAAATACTATCAGTTGATGAGGGATAAATCCATTCAACATCTGCATCAAGTTTTGCAAGGGCATAGATAAATGATTTGTGTGCGTTTCGTCCTGCAAGTACAAAAGGTCTGTTTGTCTTATCTGCCTTTAAATATGCAAGATAAAGCATGGTGTTTATGCTTTGACTCGACCCACCTGTAGAATAAAGTGTTTTTGCTGTGCCAAAAAGTGAACTAGCATTTTCTTCACTCTTTTTGATTATTCCGTCAGGTGCATAAAGTTCATCAGCACCCTTTATTTCAGTAATATCAAAGGCTTCACAGCCTAAAAAAGACACACCCTTATGACCCGGCATATGGAGTCGGGCAGTATTACTTTTAATGTAATTCTGCACAAAGTCAAAAATTGGTGTGTCCATTTGTTTTATTCCTTTTTTATTTTTCTTCTGCTTCTGCGACCTGAATCATAACTGCACATTCGATACGTTTCTTGAAAAGTTCACAGCCATATTCATAAATACCAGTGATTTTACCTGATGCGTGGTATGAGTTTGCAGCACAACCACCTGAACAGTAGAGCTTTGCCCAACAATTGTTACATTCGGGTCTTGCATAAGCATTACAAAGTTTGAACTCATTCTGAATTTCCTTGTTTGTAACACCGTCATAGATATTACCTAAAAGGTATTTTGTATCACCAACAAACTGATGGCAGGGATAAAGGTCTCCCGTTGGTGTAACTGCCATATACTCAGTTCCTGAGCCACAGCCTGAAATTCTCTTGTAAATACAAGGACCATGTTTAAGGTCAAGCATATAGTGGTAAAACGTAAAAGGTCTGCCTTCCTTTTTTCTCTTAATCATTTCTTTTGCAAGAATTTCATACTGTTCATAAAGAATTGGCAAATCTTCCTGAGTCAATGCACTTACATCTTCAGGAGAGCAAACAACTGGCTCCATACTCAGTTCTGTAAAGCCTAAATCAGCCATATGGAAAATATCGTTTGTGAAATCAACATTTTTATGAGTGAATGTACCACGCATATAGTAACTTTTGCCACCACGGCGCTTAACAAATTCCTGGAATTTAGGAACGATAGTATCGTAGCTACCACGACCCATATAGTCAACACGAAGTCTGTCGTGAACGTCTTTTCTTCCGTCAAGGCTTAACACAACATTACTCATTTCACGATTTGAGAAGTCAATAACATCGTCGTCAATGAGCATACCGTTTGTAGTAAGTGTAAAACGGAAATTCTTGTTGTGAATTTTTTCCTGAACACGTGCATAAGAAACTAATTCTTTCACAACATCCCAGTTCATAAGAGGTTCGCCACCAAAGAAGTCAACTTCGAGATTTCTTCTTGTACCTGAATTTTCAATAAGAAAATCAAGTGCACGCTTACCAACTTCAAAACTCATTAAGGCTCTTTCTCCGTGGTATTTACCCTGACTTGCAAAGCAGTATTCACAGTTGAGATTACAAGTGTGAGCAACATGAAGGCAGAGTGCCTTAATAACAGTATTTCTGTTTTTGAAATCAAAAGCCATACCTTCATATGTATCAGGTGTGAAGAGTTTTCCATTTTCCTCAAGATACTTAACATCTTCAAGACATAAACGAACATCTTCTTCTGTTATATCATTGTATTTTTCTGTAATTTCCTTAACGATTTCGTCAGCGCTTTTTTCTTTATAAAGAGAGATTATATCGTAAGCCACTTCATCAACTGTATGTACAGAACCACTACAAGTGTCAAGAACAATATTGTAACCATTAAGTTTGTACTGATGTACCATAATTTCAACTCATTTCAACAAAAAACAGGTAATACACATTTGCATTACCTGCTTTCAGCAATTAGATTTTTAATTTCTTATTTGCTTTCGCAGTTTTCGCACTGCTGGTTAGCAACACCACAAGATGTCTTGCAAGCTGACTGGCAAGATGTCTGGCATTCGCCACAACCACCATTTTCAACAGAAGCTGTAAGGTCTCTTGTTTCGATTGTCTTAATTCTTTCCATAGTAATATCTCCTATCTGAATAATATCAAATATTTACAAAAAAAGTATAACACAAGGGCCATTTTGTGTCAAGAGTAAAATGGGCAGTGAAAGACATAGTAAATCAATTGAATTTTCAATAGAATAAATATATAAAATGTAAAAAATATCTGTTAATCTTGAGGAAAGTGTGATATTATAATATCTGTATAATTATATTTATTTCGTTTTTGAAAGAAGATGAATGTAAAATGAGTAAAAAATGTGATGTTCTTATAGTTGGTTGTGGTGTCGCAGGACTTAATACCGCACTTTCATTGCCAAGTAATCTGAATGTTATAGTGCTCGCCAAAAAGAGTAACACAGACTCAAACTCTTCACTTGCACAGGGTGGTGTTGCTGCTGTTCTTGACTTGGAAAATGACAGTTATGATTTACATATCAACGATACTATGATTGCAGGTAAACATGCAAATGATATTGATGCAGTTACAACTCTCGTTCATGAAGGACCTGCAGAGATTTATAAAGTCATTGAGTACGGTGTTGAGTTTGATAAAAAGCCTGACGGTGAACTTAATATGACTCTTGAAGGTGGACACAGTCGCAGAAGAATTGTTCACCATAAGGATACAACCGGTGCAGAATTGGTTCGTGCTATGGTAGCGGAAGCACAGACAAGAGAGAATATTACAATTGTTGAGAATTCTCCGGTGTTTAAATTAACAAGAGTAAAAAGCGGTATTTGTACACATTATCTTACTGAAGATGGACAAGATGAGATTTTTGCTTCATATTGTGTACTTGCAACTGGTGGTATAGGCAGAGTTTATAAATATACAACTAATCCGCAGGTTGCAACGGGTGACGGTGTGCGTCTTGCTTTTGAATTGGGTGCAAGAATAAAGAACCTGAGTTATGTTCAGTTTCATCCAACAGCATTTAATTCTGAAGATAATGAGCAGTTTCTTATAAGTGAGGCAGTTCGTGGTGAGGGTGCGTATCTTCTTAACTGCAACACGGCACGTTTTATGCATCCTTATGATCAACGACTCGAACTTGCTCCTCGTGATGTTGTTTCAAAGTCTATTATTCTTGAATCACGTCGTACAGGAAGTAATAATTTTTATCTTGATATTACTCATCGTGACCGTGAATATCTTCTCAATCGTTTCCCAGGAATATATCAGGGTTGTTTAAAATACAATGTGGATATCACAAAGGATTTAATACCAATTTTTCCTTGTCAGCATTACCTTATGGGTGGAATTGAAGTTGACCTTAATGGACGAACAACAATTTCCAGACTCTACGCAGTTGGTGAATGCTCAAATACAGGTGTTCACGGTAGGAACCGACTCGCAAGTAACTCTCTTTTGGAAGCACTTGTATTCGGTAAACGTGCTGCTGATGATATTGTACGTTGTATCGATATGAAATACCCTGAAGTGCAGATTTCAGAGGTGGAAAAACAGGACCTTGACGGTGCACCACTTTTAAAGGGTGTTTGTAATGAAATCCGTGATATTATGCAACGTTCATATTTTGTAATGCCTGCAAATGAAGATGCAGTAAGAAACGGATATAAACGTGTCCGTGAAATCTTAACAAGACTTAAAAATGGTAAATTTAAAGTTACTCCTGACTATTGCGAAGCATTAAGCATTGCAACAGTTGCTTATATAATTCTCAAGGAGGTCAATGACCAATGAAATTAAATCAGTTCTATGTAGATAAACTTATTAAAGAAGCAATCGGTGAAGATATTAATTATATCGACGTTTCTGCTGACTACCTTATTCCTGAAGAACAGAGGAATGACTCATATTTTGTAGCAAAGGCTGATGGTGTGCTTTGTGGTCTTGATATCGCAATGAGAGTTTTCACTCTTCTTGACGATACTTTCACATACACAGTTTATAAAAACGATGGTGACGAAGTAAAAGCAGGAGACTTGATTGTTGAATTCAATGGTAAAACTGCTTGCCTTTTAAAGGGTGAAAGAACAGCTCTTAACATTATTCAGCATATGTCAGGTATTGCAACTGCAACTAACAAGGCAGTAAAACTTTGTGAAGGCACAAACGCATCTGTTACAGATACAAGAAAGACTCTTCCAGGACTTCGTGCATTGCAGAAATATGCAGTAGTTTGTGGTGGTGGCAAAAACCATAGATATAACCTTTCAGATGGCGCAATGCTTAAGGATAACCATATTGACGCAGGTGGCGGAATCACAAATGCTGTTGAAATTCTTCGTAGTAAGCTTGGTCATATGGTAAAAATCGAAGTAGAGACCCGAAACTTCGACGAAGTTAAAGAAGCAGTTGCAGCAGGTGCTGATATCATTATGCTCGATAATATGAATAATGAGCAGATGAGAAAATGCGTAGAGTTTATTGACGGCAGAGCAAAAACAGAAGCATCAGGAAATATTACACTTGATAATATTGCAGATGTTGCAAAAACAGGTGTTGATATTATTTCTCTCGGTGCATTGACACACTCAGTTAAAGCCTTTGATATTTCAATGAAAATGAGATAGATATGAATTTTACAGAATCAGTTAAATATATCCATTCACTTTTAGCATTTGGAATAAAACCGGGACTTGAACGGATTTCAATGCTTTTAGCACTGCTCGATAATCCACAGGATAAGTTGAAAATTATTCACGTTGCAGGAACAAACGGAAAAGGCTCAACTTCTACAATGATTTCCAATATGCTTATAGCAGACGGACATAAAACGGGACTTTTCACATCACCTTATGTAATTGATTTCTGCGAGAGAATCCAGATTGATGGTGAAAAAGTCGATAAGGATGTTTTTGCAGAGTGTGTTAGCGAAGTTCGTGAAAAAATCGAAGAAATAAACAAGCAAGACATAATCATTACTGAATTTGAGGCTATAACAGTTTCTGCTTTTCTCTGTTTTGTAAAAGCAGAATGTGAATATGTTGTACTTGAAGTGGGGCTTGGTGGAAGATTTGATGCAACTAATGTGGTGAAAAAACCTGAAGCAGTTGTGATTACATCAATTTCACTTGACCATATCGCAATTCTTGGTGACACAATCGAAAAAATTGCCTTTGAAAAATGTGGAATTATCAAAGAAAATGTACCGGTGATTACATCTGCGAATCAACACAGTGATGCTCTCAAAGTAATAAAAGACACTTGTGAAAAGAGAAACTGTGATTTGATTATCACAGACCCACACAAAACTGAAATTCATGATGATTCAATTTTTGGTACAGTTTTCTCTTATGACGAAAATGTATATAAAACAAGACTTACTGGAAATCACCAGATTGAAAATGCAGTCAATGCTATTGAATGTGCAAAGACTCTTGGAATAAGTGAAATTGCGATAGCACAAGGCATTGAGAACACAAGAATGATTGCACGAATGGAAATTATCGGTGAGAATCCACTTGTAATCCGTGATGGTGGTCATAACGAGGGCTGTGCAAATGCTTTGTATAATTTCCTCGAAAAATACAAAGTGAAAAATATAAATATGTTAATCGGTTTAATGGCTGATAAGGATGTAGAGGGTTATGTTGAGAAAATTTCACCACTTTGCAAATCGGTTGTAACAGTGACTCCATCAAATCCAAGAGCCTTAAATGGTGAAACATTAAAAGAAATCACAGAAAAATACTGTGATAACACGAAATTTATAAATAATCCAAAAGAGGGTTATAAATATATTCTTTCAAATACCAAAGAAGATGAAACAGTTTTAATCTGTGGTTCATTTTATATGATGAGTGACATCTTTTCTGATTAAACCTGAAGAAAGGCGGAATACCTTATGTACAAGGATTTTATTGAAGATAGAATAAATGTGTTTCTTGAGGAATTTGAGAAACTTGTAGTTAAAGAGAATATTCCTGTAACAGATTTTCTCTACAAAGAGTGTGACTATAAACTCGACAACACTCTTCCCGAAATTGACGACAGCTTTACTCTTTTTACACCTTATATCAACCGTTGGGGTGGCAAGAAGGATAAACATGCTTGGTTTTATAACGAAATTAAAGTACCTGAAAACTGGGAAGGTGAAATTCAGTTAACAGTTGCATCCGATGCTCGTTTGGGTTGGTGTGATATTAACCCACAGTTTATTGCTTATGTTGACGGTAAACTTCAGCAGGGTATTGACAAAAACCATCGTGAAGTATTCCTTACAAAAGGCACACACAAAGTGTATCTTTATGCTTATTCAGGTAGTATTCACGATGAATATGTCGATTTTGTTACAAATCTTCAACTCATAGACGCTAAAACAAAGCAACTTTATTACGATATAAAAGTTCCTTTTGAAATTCTTGAATATGAAGACCAAAATTCAAAGAACTACTTTGAAATTAAAAAGCATCTTAATAATGCTCTTAATTTTATTGATATGAGAAGCCCTTATTCATATGAATATTATGCATCTCTTGATAAGGCTATTGATTATCTTAAAACAGAATTTTATGGCAAATACTGTCACAAAGGTGATGTTTTCGCATTCTGTATCGGTCACACTCATATTGATGTGGCTTGGGAATGGACTCTTGCACAGACTCGTGAAAAAATTCTCCGTTCATTCTCTACAGTACTCGCACTTATGAAGAAATATCCT
>JAZNJX010000028.1:0-10722 GCA_045578245.1 Candidatus Fimenecus sp.
GCTATACAGATTCTTGATGTTGTGAAGGATACGGGAAAAACACTTAAAGAGCTTGCAGGTGAAATGGAAGTTTATCCGCAGGTGCTTATAAATGTCCGTGTTTCAAACTTTGGTAAAGCACAGTTCCCGAAGGATAAGGAAGTACAGAATGCAATCAGGCAGGTTGAAGAGGAACTCGGAAATGACGGAAGAATTCTTGTCCGTCTTTCAGGTACAGAGCCTCTTGTCCGTGTAATGCTTGAGGGCAAAGATTTAGATAAAATAAATGAATTGGGCGAAAGTGTCGCTCAGGTTGTCAGAGAAAGGTTAGTATAAAATGCGAGTTGCCGATAATTGGAAAGATTATGAACTTATTGACTGCTCCTGCGGTGAACGACTTGAACGTTGGGGGAAAATTACTTTAATTCGTCCCGACCCTCAGGTTATATGGAAAACAGAAAAGAAAAATCCTCTTTGGAAAAAAGCTGATGCCGTATATCACCGTTCACAGACAGGTGGTGGTAACTGGGAAATCAGAAATAAAATTCCCGATTTCTGGACTATCGGCTATCGTGATTTGACCTTTAATATTAAAACAATGGGATTTAAGCACACCGGTCTTTTCCCTGAACAAGCAACAAACTGGGACAAAGTAGCAGAAATTATCAAAAATGCAGGTCGTGAAGTAAAAGTTCTCAATTTATTCGCCTATACAGGTGGCGCTACCGTTTCTGCTCTTAAGGCAGGTGCTTCTGTTTGTCATGTTGATGCATCAAAGGGAATGACACTCTGGGCAAAGGAAAATGCAGTAAGTTCAGGTGTTGCTGATAAAAATGTAAGATGGATTGTTGACGATTGTATTAAATTCGTTCAGCGTGAAATCCGTCGTGGCAATAAATACGACATTATTATTATGGACCCGCCATCCTATGGCAGAGGTCCGGGTGGTGAAGTGTGGAAGCTTGAAAATGAAGTTTATGGTTTTGTTGAGCTCTGTAGTCAGGTGCTTTCCGACGACCCACTTATGGTGCTTATAAATTCTTATACAACAGGCTTAAGCCCATCAGTTATGGAGTATATTTTAGGTGCTGTTGTTAAAAAACGTTTCGGTGGTAAGGTGACAGGTAGTGAAATTGGCCTTCGTACTACTGAAAATGGATTGATTCTGCCTTGCGGTGCAAGTGCAATTTGGAGCAAAGAATGAGTATTATTGAATTCAAAAATGTAACATTCCGATATGAAAGTGACGAAGACGGAGTTGTGTTAGCACCTGCTGTCAAGGATTTTTCACTTTCAATTAATGAGGGTGAGTTTATTGCGATTCTTGGTCATAATGGCTCAGGGAAAAGCACTTTGGCAAAACTGGCAAACGGACTTTTACTCCCTGAAAGTGGCACTATTCTTGTTGACGGAATGGATACAAAAAGTGAAGAAGACGATATAAAAATTAAACAGACGGTTGGTGTGGTTTTTCAGAATCCTGATAATCAGATTGTTGCAACTATCGTTGAAGAAGATGTTGCATTCGGTCCTGAAAATCTCGGAATTGAGCCATCGGAAATTCGTCGTAGAGTTGACGAATCCCTTAAAATCGTTGGTATGTATAAATACAAAAACCACGAACCACATAAACTTTCAGGTGGTCAGAAACAGCGTGTAGCAATAGCAGGTATTATCGCTATGGAGCCTCGTTGCATTATCCTTGACGAGCCGACTGCAATGCTTGACCCTGAGGGCAGACGTGATGTAATGAAAGCAATTAAGCGTCTTAATAAAGAACTTGGAATTACAGTTGTTTTCATCACTCATTATATGGAAGAAGCTTGTGAAGCGGATAGAATTGTTGTTATGGATGACAGTCGCTTGCTTCTTGATGGTACTCCAAAAGAGGTTTTTGCTGATACAGAAAAGATTCGTAGTATTGGTCTTGATGTTCCACAGACTTGTGTGTTGGCAAAAATGCTTAAAGAAGACGGAATTAACTTAAAAAATGATTTGTTGAGTATTGACGAATTAGTAGAAAATATAGATGATTTATTGAAAGGTCAGTAATATATGTCCCACCTTGAAACCCAAAATTTAACATATGTCTACGGTGAAGGCACTCCATTTAAAATCACTGCACTTGACAATGTGAATATAGATATCCCTAAGGGTGAGTTTGTGGCAATTATTGGCCATACAGGTTCAGGAAAAAGCACTCTTGTTCAGCACCTTAACGGACTTTTAAAGCCAACCGGTGGTAAAATCTTCCTTGATGGAGATAATATCTGGCAGTCAAAATCAAAGATTTTTGACACTCGTTTCCGTGTAGGCCTTTGTTTCCAGTATCCCGAATATCAGCTTTTTGAAGAAACTGTCTATAAGGATATTGCTTTTGGTCCTACAAACATGGGACTTTCAAAGGCAGAGATTGACGAAAGAGTAAGAAACGCAGCAAAATATGTTGGTATTCCTGATGATATGCTTTTAAAATCCCCATTTGATTTGGCAGGTGGCGAGAAAAGACGAGTTGCTATTGCAGGTGTAATCTCAATGGAACCTGAAATTCTCATTCTTGACGAGCCTACAAGCGGACTTGACCCAATGGGTCGTGAGCAGATTCTTGGTCTTATCAAAAATTATCGTGAACAAACCGGCAAAACAGTTATAATCGTTTCTCACAGTATGGATGATGTTGCACGATTTGCAACTAAAGTAATTGTCATGAACAGTTCAAAGGTTGAAATGACCGGAACTGTTGACGAAGTCTTTGAAAGAGCATCAAGACTTCGTGAAATCGGACTTTCTGTGCCACAGATAACCGAGATTTTCATAAAACTTCGTGAGAAAGGATATGACGTTAGCGAGAAAATATATACAGTTGAGCAAGGTTACCTTGAACTCAAAAGACTTTTTGAGGGGAGGGGAATTTCTTGATTAAAGATATTACAATCGGTCAGTATTTTCCGTTTGATTCGGTAATTCACCGACTTGACCCCCGAACAAAGTTGATTTTTACTATTGCTTTTATTGTAACAGTATTTTTAGCAAACAATTTTGTTTCCCTTTTCTTCTGTATGTTTATTTCAGCAGTTGTTATCGGTCTTTCAAAAATACCATTAAAAACTGTTGTTAAGGGACTTAAACCAATCCTTTTAGTTATTGTAATTACATCTGTTTTGCAGATTGCTTATGTGGATACAGGTCTTATTTTAGTTGATGTGTGGAAAATCAAAATCACAAGTGGTGGAGTTTTAACTGCTGTATTTATGACACTACGTATTTCATTGCTTATTGTGATGAGTACAATGCTCACTTACACAACATCACCAACAGCACTTACTAATGGTCTTGACCGAATGTTTGCACCGTTTAAGAAATTCGGACTTGATTTTCATACAGTAACAATGATTATGACTATTGCACTTCGTTTTATCCCAACACTTATTGAAGAAGTTGATAAGATTATGAGTGCACAGAAGAGCAGAGGTGCTTCTTTTGACCAGGGAAATCTTATGAAGAGAGCAAAAGCGCTTATTCCTTTGTTTATTCCTTTGCTTTTTAACTCCATAAGACGTGCTTATGAGTTAGCAAATGCTATGACCTGTCGTTGCTATAACGGTGGTGCAGGTAAAACAACAATGAATGCACTTAAATTTTCTTTAAGAGATTATCTTTCAATTCTGGTAATGGCATTTTTAATTGTTGGAATTATTGTGCTTAATGTTTTCTGTGGTGAATATAATGCGGAATTTACTTTTAACCTTGCGATATAATGGTACTGCTTTTCACGGTTGGCAGATACAGCCGAATGCAGTTACTGTTCAGCAGGAACTTTGTAACGCTTTCAAAAATATAAGTGGAAAAGACGAAAATATAATAGGATGTAGTCGTACTGATGCAGGGGTTCATGCAAATATGTTCTGCTGTAATGTGAGAACAGAATGCAATGTGTCTATTGAAAAAATCCCCGATGCACTGAATTTCTATCTTCCACCAGAAATCTCTGTTTATGGTTGTGAAGAAGTGGGTTTCGACTTCCACGCAAGATATGATTGCAAGGGTAAGGAGTACGTTTATCTCATATATAACGGAAAATATCGTAACCCATTTTACGAAAATAAAGCAATGTTTTATCCATATGAGCTTGATGTGGAAATGCTCGATAAGGAAGCTAAGAGTTTTATCGGAACTCACGATTTTTCAGCATTTTGTAGTGTCGGTTCACCGGTTCAGGATAAAACAAGAGAAATTTATGATTGTAAAGTAACAAGAAACGACGATGTAGTTGAAATCCGTGTCAGCGGTAATGGTTTTCTTTACAATATGGTACGAATTATTGTGGGTACTCTTCTCGATATACAAAAAGGAAAAATCGAAAAAGGGTCTATACCTCAGATTATTGAAAGTTGTGATCGTGAAAAAGCAGGTGTTACTGCTGAGGCGCACGGTCTGTATCTGAATAAAGTTTTTTATTGATGTGTGGTGATTTTGGTGGCTGAAAGGAAAAAGGTTAAGAAAAGAAAGCCTAAAAAGAGAATTACAATAAATATAAAAGAAACCAAAAAGATTAAACTGGTTGCAATAATTGTTGTCGTTCTTTTGCTGATTATGCTTGCTGCAGCGCAGTTCGGTGGTGTTACATTTTCAACTGTTACTGACTATGTGCAGACATTTTTTGCAGGACTTGGCTCAGGTGACGGATACCCATATCAGATAAACGGTATGGTTATTGAAGATGCCGAGATAACAAATTCTGATGTGGTTTTAGTATATGACGACACTGTAAAAGTTCTTGACTCCACTGCAAAAGAACTTTCAAACACCGCTCATAAATATGACCACCCGGTAATGAATACCAATAGTGGTCGAGTTTTACTCTATGACGAGGGTGGAAAGAAATTCCGAGTTCAGTCCAAAACACGCACACTCTATGAAAAAGAAATGGAGTATATGATTCTCACAGCTTCTCTCGGCAAAAATGGTACAGTGGCAATCGCTACAAGAGCAGAGGATGCTCAGAGTATGTTGACTGTTTACAACGAGAAGGAAAAAGAGATTTTTGTCTGGAAGTGTGCTAAAGAGAATATCATTTCATGTGATGTGTCTGATAATGGTAAACTTTTTGTTGTTTCTGTTTTAGGTGTTGAAAATGGCTCGGTTTATTCAAAGGTTTATGTCTTTGACAGAAAAAAGGACACACCAAAAGTGTCTGCTACATATAAGGACAGCGCAGTTTCTTCCGTGAGATTCCTTTCCAATGAAACAGTTTTCGTTTTGGGAAATAATATGTGTTCAGTTATCAAAAAGGATGGTAAAGAAGAGAAAATTGATGTGTCAGTAAACACTCCTTATATGATTAATATTTCAGACAATAATACAGCTGTTTTGGTGCTTTCAAAGTATTCAAGCACAACTCAGAAAATTGTGAGTGTTTACAATAAATCAGGTAAAGAACTTTTCTCAAGAGAGATTGATGGCCTTATAAAATCGGTTTCAACGGATGGTAAATATGTTGGTGTACTAACCGACAATAATGTGCAGATTTACAATATGAAAGGTGAACAGGTAGGCTCAGCCAGTGTAAATGCCGATGCAGAGAAAGTTATTGTGACGGGAAGAAATACATATGTATATTCTGCAGATAAAATTGAAAGATTCTCCTCGATAGGGGATAACAAGAAGAAATAACGGAGGTGCAGTATATGGCTATTGCAATAGATATTATTTTAGCTGTTATTTTTGCAGCGTTTGTTTTGACTGCTGTTAAAAAAGGTTTTGTTTTATCATTGCTGGAATTTGTAGCAGTTATTCTTGCCTTTGTGTTGGCATATAGTTTCAGTCCAAATGTGGCAGAAGCTGCTTATGATGGCTTTGTTAAGGAAGCAACAATAAAAACTATTGAAACACAGATTGATAAAAATATCTCTCTTAATGAAACATCAACACAGACTCAGGTGCTTCTTGATTCCGTTCCTGACTATATGGTTTCTGTTGCCGATTTTATGGGTATAAACATTGATGATATTAAAAAAGAGGTGGCAAACTCAAAGTTTACAAGTGAAAACATTGCAACTGAGCTTGTAGAAAAAATTGCACAACCAATTATTATTGGTACGTTAACTGCATTGAGTTTTGTGGTGCTGGCAATAGTGTTACTGTTTATACTGAAATTTTTGGCACAGATTATTGCGAAAATCTTTAAGATTCCTGTTATCAAAACTGTTAATAAGCTCTTGGGTGGAATTCTCGGGGCTTGTAAAGGTTTTGCAGTAGTAATATTTATCTGCACGATACTTACAGTATTCTTTGCATCAGGTGACAACGAACTTGCCACTGCAGTAAATGATTCAGTAGTTGTTAATTTAATTGACAATGTTAACCCACTTGTTAATTCATTAAAAGAGATTTTTTAAGATAAGGAGCAGAGTGACATGAGTGAACAGAAAAAGACATTGAAAGAGAATCTTAAAGAAATATTTGATGGTTGTCTTACGATTCCAAATCTTATTTCAGTAATCAGAATTTTATTGATTCCTGTAATTGCAGTGCTTTATTACAATAATTACATTTGGTGGACAGTGTTTGTAATTTTTATTTCAGGACTTTCTGATGCAGTTGACGGAAAAATTGCAAGAAAATTCAATCAGGTTTCAAATTTGGGTAAATTACTTGACCCCGTTGCAGACAAATTCACAATCTTTGCTCTTGCGATTGTTCTTTTCTTAAAATTCAAGGAAGCACAGAGTGAAGCAATGCAGGCGTTTGCTTGGGTGTTCTTACTCTTTATCGCAAAGGACATAATTATGATTTTAGGAAGTATTATCCTTATTGCATTAGGTACTCGTCCATGTGCAGCAGAAATCTGGGGAAAACTTGCAACATTTGCCTTCTATGCTGTTATGGTTGTAATTATCGGATTCGGTCCTGAGGTTGGTGCAATCAGTCTTTACTATCCACAATATACAATACCTGAAGGACTTATGTTTGTGCTTGTTGTAGTGGCTGTTGTTCTTACATTTATAGCATTCTTCAGCTATTTACCAAGCGCAATTAAACAGTTAAAAGAGAATTCAAAGAAATAGAGGACACATAATGAACAAAAATATGATTTGCTGTAAATGCAAACAAAGACCTGCCGTAATTTTTGTTACAAAAATGGAAGGCGAGAAAACAACTAATGAGGGATATTGCATCAAATGCGCAATGGAGATGAATATCGGTCCAATTAAGCAGATGATGGACAACATGGGTATAACGGAAGAACAACTCGACGATATGACAGAGCAGATGGAACAGATGATGGAAAGCATGGGTGACGACTTTGAGTTGGGTGGTGCTTCAACATTTCCATTTATGCAGAATATGGGTATGATGCCAATGGATGTCTCTGAAGAAAATATAAAGGACCTTAATGGTGATAAAAAGGCTGACAGAAAAGGTAAGAAAAAGCAGGGCACAAAGAATGATAAGCGAAAGATGCTTTCTCTCTATTGTACTGACTTAACAAGCAGAGCAAGGGACGGTAAGCTTGACAGAATCATTGGCAGAGATACTGAAATTGCACGTGCAGTTCAGATTTTGTGCAGAAGAACAAAGAATAATCCTTGTTTAATAGGTGAACCCGGTGTTGGTAAAACAGCTATTGCTGAGGGACTTGCACAGAGAATTGCCGAGGGTAACGTTCCTGCAAAACTTATGGATAAGGAAATCCACCTTCTTGACCTTACTGCACTTGTTGCAGGTACACAGTTCAGAGGACAGTTTGAAAGCAGAATCAAAGGACTTGTTGAAGAAGTTAAGAGTGAAGGAAATATCATTCTCTTTATTGACGAGGTTCATAACCTTGTTGGTACCGGTGATGCAGAAGGCTCAATGAATGCTGCGAATATCTTAAAACCTGCTCTTTCTCGTGGCGAAATTCAGGTTATCGGTGCAACAACATTCAATGAATACCGTAAACATATTGAAAAGGATGCTGCTCTTGAACGTCGCTTCCAGCCTGTAAAGGTTGATGAGCCATCAATTGATGATACATTCAAAATGCTTGTGGGCATTAAAGGTTATTATGAACTTTTCCATCGTGTTCAAATCAGTGATAATCTTGTATATAAAGCAGTAACACTCTCTGAAAGATACATTACTGACAGATTTTTACCTGATAAAGCTATTGACCTTCTTGACGAAGCTTGTACTTGTGCAAATCTTCGTAACAAGGCAATCAGTGAGAATGAAATCAACGAAAAGAAGATTGCAAATCTTAAGAAAGAGCTTGAAAGTCTTGAAGAAAAGATTGCAAATCCTGAAAGTGATGAGGACCTTAATCCTGTTTATGAAGAACTTTATAAAACAAAGGGCGAACTTGCAGTTTGTGAGGGTAAAGCAACTGAATTGCAGGAAAAGGCAAAGGATAATAATGTAACTGAAGACGATTTGGCAAAGGTTATAAATTTGTGGACAGGTATCCCTGCAACAAAGGTTGTTGAGGGAGATGTAAACCGATTAAAAGGTCTTGAAAACAGACTTATGGAAAAAGTTATCGGTCAGGACGAGGCTGTAACACTTGTGGCAAATGCAATTAAGCGTAGCCGAATTCAGTTAACACTTCAGAAAAGACCTGCATCTTTTATCTTTGTTGGTCCAACTGGTGTTGGTAAAACTGAACTTGTAAAACAGCTTTCAATGGAGCTTTTCGATACTCCAGAAACACTTATTCGCCTTGATATGAGTGAGTTTATGGAGAAACATTCAGTTTCCCGTCTTATCGGCTCACCTCCAGGGTATGTAGGTTATGACGAAGCAGGACAACTTACAGAAAAGGTAAGAAGAAAGCCATATTCGATTATTCTTTTTGATGAAATTGAAAAAGCACATCCTGATGTAATGAATATTCTTCTTCAGATTCTTGATGAGGGTAAAACAAATGATGCTCACGGCAGAACAGTAAGCTTTGCAAATACAGTAATCATCATGACTTCAAATGCAGGTAGTCAGAAAGCAGAAACATCATTGGGCTTCGGCAAGAGTGCAAAGGATATTTCAAAAGAAAAAGTTCTTAAAGCACTTAACGAATTCTTGCGTCCTGAATTTATCGGTCGTGTTGATGAAATCGTTGTGTTCAATCCACTTGGCGAAGAAGATTATAAGAATATTGCAGTTCTTATGATGAACGAGATGAAAACTGTTCTCAAAGATAAGGGTATTGAATTCATTTATGATGAAAATACACCGTCAGCAATCGTTTCAAAAATGGATGGTAATATCCGTGGTGCTCGTGATTTGAGAAATGTTATCCGTCGTAATGTTGAAGATAAAGTTTCAACTCTTATGATTGATAATCTCGGTACAGTTATCAATAAAATCTTTGTTACATCAACGGACAATGATATTCAGGTAACATTTGAATAAACCAAAAGGACAGTAGAACCAACTACTGTCCTTGTTTTTTTCACCCCAAAGTATTCAATGAATATAATGAATACAGGAGGTGCTGTATGAGTACATTTGTCATAATGGCGCTGATAGCAACACTGGGTACTTGGTTTGTAACAGCCTTGGGTGCAGCCAATGTTGTCTTTTTTACTTCGCCTAATCAAAAATTATTGAACTTTATGCTTGGGTTTGCATCAGGAGTAATGATTGCAGCAAGCTTCTGGTCATTACTTCAACCTGCAATCGAACGAGCAGAAGAATCATCACATATACCTGCTTATTTAGTAGCAACCACGGGTTTTTTGTCGGGTGCATTGTTTATATGGACATCGGATAAAATTGTGTCATTTGCAAGAAAAAAAGTCAATAATCCCAAGGATTGCAACAATCACTCTTTTAACAGAATTATAATGTTAATCCTTTCAATTACATTACACAATATTCCCGAGGGATTGGCAGTTGGAGTTGCTTTCGGTGCTTTGCAGGATGGATACACATCGGAACAATTAATGGGAGCGGTTTCCGTTGCTGTTGGCATAGGACTACAGAATTTTCCTGAGGGTGCTGCAGTTTCAATTCCGTTGAGAAGGGAAGGGTATTCAAGAAGAAAAAGCTTTTTCTACGGTCAGGCATCAGGTATGGTGGAACCCATTGCTGGTATAATAGGTGCTGTATTAGTTGTATATGTTGAGACTATTCTGCCCTATGCTCTTTCTTTCGCAGCAGGTGCAATGATATTGGTGGCAGTACATGAACTAATCCCTGAATGCCAAAAAAACAAAGAAGTTCAACCATATTTTGCAACAATGGGAATAATTCTCGGTTTCGCAACAATGATGTTATTGGATGTAATGTTGGGATAACCTTCACAGGTTCGAATCCTTTACTATCTGAACTAAAACAAAAAGGTACCCAAAAGGTACCTTTTCCGTTTTGGCTGGGGTGGCAGGATTCGAACCTACGAATGCAGCAGTCAAAGTGCTGTGTCTTACCGCTTGACGACACCCCATTATTAAATTGTGATTATACTCAAAACTCCGCCAAATCTTTGGCGGAGTTCTGAATTAGTGGGGTGGATAATCGGATTCGAACCGATGGTCTCCAGTGCCACAAACTGGCGCTTTAACCAACTAAGCTATACCCACCATATAAATCAGCGCACAAAGGCTAATTATTTATAAAAACTTCATGCGCTGTGGCACGCTGAAAGGGATTCGAACCCCCGACCCTCTGCTTAGAAGGCAGATGCTCTATCCAACTGAGCTATCAGCGCTGGAGCGGGTGATGGGAATCGAACCCACACGACCAGCTTGGAAGGCTGGGATTCTA
>JAZNJX010000029.1:0-15949 GCA_045578245.1 Candidatus Fimenecus sp.
CTCTTAATCTCAATATTTCTTTTTCATATTGCTGAAGATGTCTGTAATTTCTTGGCATAAAAATTCCTCCTATGGTAGTTATCTTAATTCTACCATAGGAGGGTGTTTTTTTCTATTGTCCGTTTTTAACGGACTTGTTCAGTTGTTTCTCTTTCGGAAAAAGGACTTCCTACAGAGGGGGTTAACCTGATTGCTCACCGTGGATTTTCAGCAGTTGCTCCTGAGAATTCATCGGCTGCTTTCATAAAAGCAGGGGAAGCAAAATTCTTCGCCACAGAGTGTGATATTCAGTTGACCAAGGATGAAATCTGGGTTTTAAATCATGATGATGACATCAAAAGGATGACTAATGGTAAAGGTATAGTTTCACAATTGACTCTTGGTGAAATCAAAGAGTATAAGATTGATGGGGGATATAACTCACATAAATATCCTGACCAAGAATTGATAACACTCGACAGTTACCTGAATATCTGTGATGAGTATGATATAATACCACAGATTGAAATCAAAAAAGGGAACAATAAATGCCTTGATAAGATTTTGAATGCTCTTGATAATTACGAGGGAATGCGAGAAAAGGCAATGATTATTTCTTTTGATGAAGATATTCTGAAGTCCATAAGAGAAACAGATAGTGAAATTGAACTCTGGTATCTTACTCACGAAATTACGGATGATGCTATAACTTTGTGTGTTGATAACAATTTCGCCTTGGCTTTTAATGGAAATAAATATATTAAAAGTCCAAATGGTGGCGTAGAAAAAGCTCAACAGTCAAAAGTCAAACTTGCTTGTTGGACAATTGATAAATCAAGCGTTTATAAGGAATTATATGACTTAGGAATTCGCAATTTCACAACAAACAGACTTGTAAAATAAAAAATGACCGGGTAGGAAATCTACTCGGTCAAATTTTTATGTTTAATTATAATCTTGCTGCTGCAGCTTTATCAAGGAAGATGTGCACATCCGGATGAAGCTGTAAAACAGATGCAGGACAAGATGGTGAGATATCACCGTGAACAAGGCCCCAGATAGCATCTGACTTGCCTCTGCCTGTTGCAATAAGGATAATCTGTTTTGATTTCATAATGGAAACAGTACCCATTGTAAGTGCATAATGTGGCATTGGGTTTTCGTCAAAGTAAACTGAGTTAGCATCAATTGTGCTTTGTGTAAGACGAACTTTGAAAGCGCCCTTTGTGAATTTGTTTGAAGGTTCATTAAATCCAATGTGACCGTTTCTGCCAACACCTAAAAGCTGAATGTCAATTTTCTTTTCAGTAATAAGGTCGTCATAACGGAGACATTCTGCTTCAGAATCTTCTGCATTACCATTTAAGAAATTAACATTTTCTTCCTTAACATCAATATGGTTAAAAAGATTTTCGTGCATGAATGTGTAATAACTATTTTTATCACTCTGTGGCAAATCGCAGTACTCATCAAGGTTAAATGTTGTAATATCCTTGAAACTAACCTTACCTTTTTTATAAGCCTTAATAAGGTGGTTGTATGTAGGGACAGGAGAAGCACCTGTAGCAAAACCTAAAACTGAATTTGGTTTTTCGTTTACCTGGTCGCAAATCATATTTGCAACTGCCTTACCGATTTGCTCGGCATTATCAAAAATATGAATAATCATTTTCTTTCCACCTCGTAATCTTTTTTGAAATTTAATTTTACCATATATTTCAAAAAATGCAATAAAAAAGGAGCAAATTTTTGCTCCTTTTTTTATTATTTATTAAGCTTGTTATCAACAAGTTTGTGCATTATAATTTCAATGGTATAAACAATGATTACAATTATAGCACCTACTCCGATACTTGCACCATTTACTATGGAAAGAACAGTGCAGACGAAAAGTACAACAAGATTGATAATGCTGAATACGAGATTTCTCACAAAGGCTTTTTTGCCATTTGAGAAAAGAGAAGAAATAATTACTGCTATTGAGAAAATGATAATACAAACCATTGTGATAAATGGGAATAAGAATGAAGGGTTACTTAAATCGAAATTACCTCCGATTATTCCCATAATAACACCGATAAGTGTTACATTTGCACCATCAGTGGACTTAAACATTGGTAAACACATCCAAGCAAGTGGTGAGAACATAAGCACAAAACGAATTATCTGTAATGCTCCACCAAAGGCAGAAGCTTTAATGCTGTTAAGCATTCTGTCAACTGCTTCCTGCTCTTTCATAGCCTGTTCATGGTCGGCCTTGAGTCTGTTTTCAAGGTCATAATATACAAGGTTTGTTTTGCATTTAGGACAATTCTGTTTCATATATAATGGTGAAAGCTTTTCGCCACATTTTGGACAATTACTCATTTTCGCCACCTCCTGAAACTTGTGCAGAGAGCTTTGCTCTTCGCTCTGCCATTTCTTTACGAACTTGTTTTAATCTGTCACCTGTAAGGTCATACCAGATATATGGAATAAGTGGAAGAAGACCTAAAACTGCAGGGGCTAATGTGAACATACCCCAGATAAGTGTGTCGGTGTAATCATAAGCCTTAACAGTCATTGTTTCTGTCGCACTGACCTGTACAAAGGAAAGACCAATAACAGGAAGCAAAGCGTTACCGATTGTACTGGAAATTGAGCCTGTAAGTTTACCTACGAATGTAAGTACAGAGAATGAAACACCTTCATTTCTTTCGCCAGTTTTCCATTCCATATAGTCGATAGTGTCACCAATCATTTCGGTTGGGATAACCATATTGATTGTGTTGAAGAAACTGAAAAGGAAATTCTGAACCATCAGCAGTGGTACTACAACCCAAAGATTTGTAAAGCATTTCACACCGACAAGGAACACAACAATTCCGACAATGAGTCTTACAAATCCGTTAAGGAAGATAATTTGTTTGTTGTCAAATTTCTCTTTAACCTTTGGAATAAGCAAATATGTAATAAAGCCTAAAATAGTACCAGGTAAATAAATGATGATAGTAAGTGAGTTCATCTGCACAACTTCTGAATAGTAATATGCCTGGAAGAAACCACCAATACCACCGATTGCACCGAGAACATTACCAATAACAATTAAAAGCAAAGGCTTGTTTTTGATAAGTGCCTTAAATCCGTCAAGAATACTTGGTTCTTTAATTGTCTGCACAACTCTTTCCTTTGTACAGAAACCTGCCAATGAGAAAAGTCCCATTCCGTAGGTTGCGGAGAGAATTGACATAAGCAAGAATACCTGTGAAAGTGAAAGCGGAATTGCACCCTTGTTACTTAAGTCCATAAGCACAGTGAGGATTGGTGTTGAAATACCACCAAGAATACCTGAAATAAAACGTGCTGATGAAATAACTCTTGTTCGGTCGGATGGTGAAGGGCTGATTGCAGCACTCATTCCCCAGAATGGAACATCACCCAAGGTGTAGAAAAGCTCCCAGAAGAAGTAGGTTACAAACATATAGATTATTTTTGCCACATCTGTAACCTTATCACCGAGGAGTTCAGGACCTGCAAAAAGTAGTATTGTTGCAATACCCAAAGGAATTGGCACAATTAAAAGATAAGGGCGTAATTTTCCGTATCTTGTTCTTGTTTTGTCAACAATTGTGCCCATAAGTGGGTCGTTGAAAGTGTCCCAAAGTCCTAAGAAGAGCATCATCGCTGCAACTGCAGCAGGTGGTACGCCAAAAACCTTTGTGAAGAAAAGTGAGAGGTAACTACCTGCAATAATGTTATAACCAAAGCATTGGCCGGCATTTGCAATACCGTAAAGCAGAGTTTCCTTGACACCGACATAACGGATATCGCCTTTGTTTTCGTTCATGATTATTTTCTCCTTCCCTTATTTCTATGCTTGATTGCTCCACCTTTATCGTTGAGAAGATATGAGTTTTTACAATTCAAATATATAAATTTTTCTTTAAGATTTTCCTTATAGTCAAATATTCTGCCTTGAATTTTATCGTAAAGGTCGCAGCTGAGAGTGCAAGTTTCTTTTTCTGTGTCAGCAATAACGGAAAGCACAAGGATATCACGGTCAACAGGAAAGTTGATAAAGTTCTTTCCGTTAGCCTCTACTTCGACATTCCAGAAGAATAACTGTTGACATTGTGCGTCACCATTTTCTGTGTGTGAGTGGGTGAATTCATAACCTAATTTGCCAGGTTTGGTAAATGCAACTTCCTTGAAATCATATAAATCCCAACCTGCATAATTCTCAGTAATATCATTGATTCTGTATGCAGAGCCATTGAGTTTAATGTGCTTATCACCATTAAGTGCTGCCATAAGAATGTGAACCGTTTTAGTGCCACTAGGAAGAATTAAACTCTGACCACCACAAAGCATACCCTTGTTATTTTTTGGAAGCTGGAATTTAACGCCATTAGAAATGATAGTTTCAGGCATGATTTCTGCTGGGATTGTCTTGCCTATTACAGGTAACTCACCTGATGGTTTTGCATTTGTTGAGAATGCGTTAATATTACCCAAAATATCAACATTAAATTTTGTTTCTGACTTTGCATCTGCTTTCTTTACTTTAAGAGCAAATGATTTGATTTCGTAAGGCTTTAAGTCAAATACAAGTTTACCGTCTGTAAGTTCGACATCAAAAATATGCTCTTCGGAAGCATAAATCTCTCTAGCAGACTCGATTTCACAGTTAAGTGAGAATGTAACACCCTTTTGTGTTTTCTTTTCACTTTCACCGATTCGTATAACTATTTCATCACTGTTTTCTGCCTTTTTCATTGCTCGCAAAATAGCATTTCCTGAAAGTGAGCCGAATGAATATTCACTATATTCACCCTCGTGCTTTGAAACAATGAAAGATGCCATTGGCATAATGAAGTTTCTTGCCTCTGTCTGAGTATCGTGTGCAACAGCACCTTCGTGAGAATAGATAGCATAAGAATATCTGTTAAGACCCAATTCCATCATTGACTGCATACTGTCAACCTTATAGTTTTTAAGTGGAGTATGCATAAGTGTAAGACGAAGGGTGCTGTCGTCGAATTTGTCCCAACCATATTTACATTCGCTGATAACGGAAATACCAAAACCTGCAGTATCATCGGAAATATCTGCCCATTTCTGTGCAGGTACTTCAAAGAGTTTTTCATTCATATTGCCACGTCTGATTGCACCAAGACCCAAGTCATAAGTTGCAACAGGACTTTCGGCTGTGAATGAGAAAATCTCCTTTGCGAGGTGACGTTTGCTTCGCCATTCAGTTTCGTTGTAAACTTCTACAATTTTTCCACCACGACTTAAAGCTACAACGGATGTGAATGTGCTGTCACCGAAAGTTTTAACAATTTCAAGAGCAACTCTGCAAGGACCATTTTCAATAACCTTAATTGTCTTGATTTTTGTTTTGTTCTGTGGCTCACGATTTAGTTCTTCATAGTTTAATTCCCAAGCAGGCCAGCTTGTACTGCCGTTATAGTCGAAAATGCCGGTTGCAATAGGCTTTTTGAGGATTTCCTGTTTTAATTCCTTGTCGAAAACAGAAGAAATATCACCGTTACTGTTGAGCGTTACAATATATTTTTCATTTTCAAGTTTGTTGATTGATGCAGAAAGTTTGGATTTGATAGTACATTTTCTGTTTCGCACATCAAACACTTTATATCCCATTGCAGGAATTGTTACGCACATAAGAAGAGTTGTAAATCCGTTTTTAACTTCTTTAATCTGTGCAGGATACTCTTTCCCGTCAGCATCAAGTATAGTCATACTTCTTCCACAGAAATTTGAAGGAATTTTAACTGAAACAACCCCTGTACGTTCATATTCCATAGGATTGTTAACAACAACAGCAGTGCCTTTTACAAATGATGTGTCGAGATTTGAAGTAATAGATTTTACAGCGCCTTCGTATTCGTTTGTAAACTGATTGAGTGACATCGCATAGTCATTCCAACTTCTGCGATAAGCACGCTGTACTGATGTGCCTGGCAAGTCGTCATGGAATTGGTGAGCAATAACTCGTTTCCAAGCCTTTGTAAGTGTTTCTTGTGGATATTCGTAGCCATTAAGGACTGTTGCTGTAACACAAGCACGTTCTGCCATGTCTGCAATTTCTTCGTTACGTCTGTTCCAGCGCTTACCGATAGCACGTGATGTGTAACCACCAACAGCGTGATTTGTCATAACAAGTTCGTTGTTCCATACAGGTAATTTCTGCTTGGTTTCTTCAGGTAAAGCGTCAATATCACGGAAAATCTGGTCAGCAGGTGCAGATAATACTTCTACATCACTTGTGTCATTTGTCCTGATTTCTTCGCAAACTGTTTTAACAGAGATTTCCTTTGGTGCACCACCACGGTCACCAACACCATGGAATGCAGCAGTCATAGGTAAATCGTATTTTTCATTGTCCTTTAATTTATCTGCAATGAATTTTTTGTCTCGGACTTTTAAGAATGAGGTTACATATGAACCGGGATTTGTGTTGCCATAAACGTAGTTTCCATCAACACCATACCATTTACCAAGGTCAAAAGGAATACCGTAAGCAGAACCCCATGTGAGTTTCTGTGTGGTGAACCCTTTAAGGTTTGCATGGTGCATAATGGATGGTAAAGCATAGCCGAAGCCAAAGCAGTCAGGAAGGAAAATATCACAACTGCGTTTGCCAAAATTTTTGTCAAAGTATTCATTACCCAAAAGAATATTTCTGAAAAGAGCTTCGGGTGATGGTATATTGACATCACCATTTTCAAATGCGCTACCACAAACATTCCAACGTCCCTCTGCAATATAGGATTTCATCTTTTCCCACATTTCAGGGTAGTATTCTTTCATTAATTCATAACGATAAGAACCCTCGAAATTAAATTTGTATTCAGGATATTTTTCGAAACGTTGAAAATTTTCATTTAAAGTATTGTATATGTATTTGCCAACTGTAGTTTCAAAATCCCAACTCCATATAGTGTCAAGATGAGCATTTGAAATAGTGTAAATCTTTTTCTTCCCCATAAAATTGGACCTCCAATCCGATTATAAAATGATTATATATTTTGATAGATAAAAAATCAATAAAACAAAACAAAAAAATCAAAAAACACTCGACAGAATGGGTGATTATTGGTAAAATATAATATATATATCTTAGGAAGGTGACACAAGATGAAAAAAGCAATATCTGTTATTATGGCAATATTGATTATCATATCTGCAACATTCGCATTGACAGGTGCTATGGCATCTGAAAAGATTATGCCAACAATGAAAATCTCTGCAGATAAGATTTCTTATGCCATCAGTGACCGATTATATGGAATAAATCTTGAAAATGAAGGAAACGCCATTGACGGCGGACTTGTGTCAAACCTTGTAAACAATAATTCCTTTGAATATGCTGAGGCTGTTGAAACTTCTTGGAGAATTAATACAAAATCTCATGAAATCCTTTCAGAAAAAGGAATGAATGAGAATAACGGCAATTATCTTTCTGTAACAGTTGAGGAACAGGGTACAGTTGAAAATATCGGATATACTGAATTCTATAATTACAAATCCTATCAGATAAATAACAAAACATCAAAAACGGGGGATATGGGATTTAAGGCAAATGCAACATATTCATTCTCTGCATTTTTCAAGAATGTGGACTATGAGGGAACACTTACTCTTTCCCTCCCTGCTAATGGAAATAAAGAAAAATATCAGTTTAACTTGGATTCCTGTGAAGATTGGACAAAGATTACGCTACAGATGAAGTCCGATGTTACAGCTGACGGTTCAATGCTTTTAACTTGTGACGGGACAGGAACATTCTATATGGATTATGTTACTTTAACTCCTGAAAATAGTTATGGCTATGGTTCGGAAAAATGGACTTATGCAAGTTTAAGGAATGACCTTGTTAATTCTATAAAGGATTTGTCACCCGCATATATCAGATTTACAGCAGGGGAATTTGACAGTGCTGAAACTGTTGATGAATTAGGTAGTTGGAAAGATACACTTGGTCTTCCTGAAACAAGAAAACAGTCCTACACTCAGTCGGGTAAAAACATTACCTATGTTAATTCTAACCTTATGGGTATGTATGAGTATCTTCTTCTCTGTGAAGAAATTGGTGCAGATGCAATTCCAACCATAAATGCCGGAATTGTAGCATCTTCGAGGGACAAATACACGGAAAATGCAAATAAGTATGCCAACGGAGCAATTACAGAGGAGAATTGGAAAGAATATCTTGATGAAACAGCATTAAATCCTGATAGTGAAGCCTTTACTCAATATATTCAAGACGTGTTGGATTTGATTGAATATGCTAATGGTGACAATACTACTCCATGGGGACAAAAACGAATTGAGGATGGCCATGCAGAACCTTTTAGTCTTAAATATATTGCCATAGGTAATGGCGAATTTGGTGATGTTTATTGGCAAAGTTTTGATGTTATATATAAGGCTATCAAAGAACAATATCCTGAAATCACAATTGTAATCTGCTTTGCAGGTGAAATGAATAAGGATGACTATAAAAAGGCTGTTGAAACAGTAAATTCAATGTATCCGGACGTAATCATTGCGGAAAACAACAGCACAAGTGGTGGTAATTTATACAAAAACCTGTACAAATATGATAATTATGGTCGTACAGACGCAAAAATTGCAGTGTCCGAATATGGTGTCAATACAGCAGTAGGCGATACACTTACGAGGAATAACATCTGGTCAGCAATTGAAAATGCTGCATTTTTAATGAGTCTTGAAAGAAATTCCGATTTGGTGCAGATGTCAGCTTACCAGACAATGCTTTCAAAAATCAATGCACAGACATCGGATACAAGTGCAGTATGGTTCTCATCAAATGATGTTATTTACACACCTGATTATTATATGCAGATGATGTTTGCAAATAATATGGGAACTAACTATATTTCTTCTGATTTTAATATGGAAGAAGACGGAATATATCATTCCATTACTGTGGATGCAGAACAAAAGGTTATTTATGTTAAAATTGCAAATAACACACGCAAAACGCAGAGAATCAACATCAGCATTGAGGGATTCAATAATGTTAAAACTCCTTCGGTGCAATATATGTCGGAGAATTTCAAATCTGCATGCAACGAACCTGGACAGCAGTTACATGTTGCGCCCGTAGAGGCACGATTGAAAATTGATAATAATGTAATCCCATATGATGTTGACGGATATTCAATCAGTGTTATAAGAATTCCATATGATACTAATAATGGTTCATCGGTATATGAACTGCCGACAATGGATATTATTTCGCCATATATCCCAACTAATGTAGGACTTATTATTTCAGGCTCAGTTTTTGCAACAGCATTAATAACAGGTGCAGTAATTCTTCTGGTAAGAATAAGTCATTACAGAAAAGTGCTGAGTGCAAAGAAAAAAGAGACTAAGTAAAATAGAATAAACTATAATGCGAAACTCCGAAGATAAAACATCTTCGGAGTTTTTCTGTAAAAAAAGTATTGACAAATGGAAAAAACTGCTGTATTATCAAACTGTACTAATTGAAATAGCACAGTTAGTACAGTTTGCAGGAGGTGATACACCGTGAATATTTTTCTTGATTATCATTCCAGAACTCCTATTTATGAACAGATAAAAGAACAAATTGTTCTTGATATCAGTAGGGGTGTGCTGAAAAAAGACGACCAGCTACCGTCTTTAAGACAACTCTCAGCGCAACTGGGCTTGAATATCAACACCGTAAAGCGCGCATTATCGGAGTTGGAAGCTCAGGGAGTTATCTACACAATTGCAGGGAAAGGCGTATTCGTAAGCGGTGACGAAAAATCTCAAAATATTTACCTTCAACAGTCTTTAGATGCAGTAAAGGCTTCTTTGGTCAACGCCAAGGCTATGGGTGCTGACCAAAAACAGATTGAAGGGCTTATTAATGAAATATTTAAAGGAGTTGAAGACTGAGATGATTGAATTTGTAAATGTAACGAAAAAATTCGGTGACTTTACAGCTGTTGAAGAAATATCATTTAAAGTTGAACCCTCATCTATTTACGGACTCATTGGTTACAATGGTGCTGGTAAAACAACACTTTTAAAAACAGCAGCAGGTATTTATAAAGCTGATTCAGGTAAGGTTACTATGGATGGTCAGGATATTTTTGATAATGACGATATCAGAAGAAAAATGTTTTATATTCCTGATGACCTTTATTTTCCAATGAATGCTTCAATTAATTCAATGGCAAAGTTTTATGCAGAGTATCATCCTGATTTCAGCTATAAAACACTTAATAACTTGCTTGATGTATATGGTCTTAACGGTAAAAAGAAAATCAGAGGATTTTCAAAAGGTATGCAGCGTCAGGCAGAGATTATTTTAGCTCTTGCTTCACGTCCTAAGTTCTTACTTCTTGACGAAACATTTGATGGACTTGACCCACAGAAAAAAGAGGTAACAAAGAGGATTTTTATGGAATACATGGCTGAAACAGAGGCTTCTCTTATTATTTCTTCTCACAATCTGTCCGAACTTTCTGACCTTTGTGATAATGTAGGTCTTATTAACGGTAAAAAGCTTACCATGGACTGTTCAGTTTATGATATTTCACAGAATTACAGTAAAATCCGTCTTATTTTTGACCGTGAGGTTACAGAATTTGATTTCAGAGGCATTGAATATAAATCTCTTGATATTGACGGCAGAGTTGCAATGATTATTTTTGATAAAAATACTGCTGAACAGAAAGAAAAACTCAATGCACTTCTTCCAATGGCTATGGATGAGTATAAGCTTACAATGGAAGAGGTATTCTTAAACGAAATGGAGGAAAAGAAATATGACATCACAAAAATCTTTGAAAAATAATGTTAACTCCAATGATTTCAAGAGAAGTCTTATTGGTTCACTTCTTTTTCCTGCAATCGCATTGTTTGTATTTTTCATATTTGTAACATATCCTGTAATTCAGTATGTTACAAGTGAATCTTATTTAGTAGCGCTTGAACATAATGAATACACAATGTTCTTGGCTCCTGGTTCAACCTTTGCGTTTATGTTTGAAATGCTTCCTATCGGCATGGTTATCTGTGGTATGTTGACTGCAGTTAAATCCTTTTGGTTTTTATTGAGTAAGAAACAGGTTAATGTTATTTTAAGCCTTGGAATTAAGCGTAATACAATGTACATTAACAGACTTGTATCAGCAAATATCAATCTTTTTGTTGCTGTGCTGGTGCCGATGTTTATTATCTTTATTGTTAACATCGCTTGTTTCGGCTACTCAACACATTTATTACAGTTGTTCTTGTATATTACATCCTTACTTTTTGTAAGTGGTGTTACAGGTTTTGCACTTGCTTCCTTAATGATTATGGTTTCGGGTAACATAGTGGAGTTTGTGGTTTCTACAGTTTCTCTTACCTTTATTCCTTTCTTCGCTATTCACTCAGGACTTCAATTAATGCTTGCATACCTTAAGGGCTACACAAGAGTACTAGATAATGATAACTGGATAAATCTTTTTAATCCATGGACCATAGGTGCTAATCTTAATAGTGAATACTTTAATGTCTATTATGATGGTATGTACGATTATTCCGATAGAGTTAACAGCGCAACCCTTCTCAGACTTTTGGAGATGAACACAACACCTGATAAGTTTAAAGTGCCTGAGGAAATGCAAGTTGATTTGGGATTCACTCTTTCTATTATGGTGTGGGCGATTGTTTCCATTGCAATTATTCTTGTTGCTATTGCTTTGTTCAATCGCAGAAAGGCAGAACACGCAAATTCACTTGGCAAATTTTCTGTTTCAAGAGCAGTTGTCTGCACTTTTGGTGTGACAGGAATTACTTATGTTGCAGCTTCTATGTTTGGTGGCGAGATAAATTTATTCCTTTTATTCATCATCATTGGTCTTGCTTCCTTAATTGCATATTTTGTTGCTCAACTTATTCTTACAAGGAAAGTTAAGGTAGCAGCAAAATCACTTGGTTGGTGTGGAGTGCTTATGGGTGTTTTAGCTATGACAATGATTGTAATCGGAACAGGTATTTTCGGAACATTCAACAAAATTCCTGACAAGGCAGAAGTGAAAAGCGTTTCCATAGATGCACATGTTCTCCCATGTTATATTCACTATATTTATCCTTGGCAACCCGGCGAAAATTTTGTTGAAAGTTCAACGGATGAGAGTAAAGAAGCAGTTCTTTCCGTATTTGAGCTTCTTAAAAACGAAAAAGTTGAATACGGAAAAGATTCACTTGAAACGGTAAGACTCGCAATAAGGGATAAGGATAACAATATTAAATATCGAAGCTTTAGTATTTATACAAAAGAAACATATATAAAATATGTACAGACTGTTTATGGCTCGGATTTCCTTGATGCAATCCTTAAAAACTATCTTATTGATGATGTGCCTGAAAATCCACAACATGATTCAACTGGTTATCTTAAAAGATTTGCATGGGCTTTTACTGACAGTGATTTGCTTATAAATATTGAAAATGGAATTGACTATATTGATGATGTCAACGGACTTTTCGATGTGCTTTATAAGGACCTTTCAAATATGAATTTTGAACAGTTGTTCAGAAACAACAGGAAACCTGTTGGTGTGCTTTTGAAAACCAGTATGGATACAGACCGTCTGGGTGTATCACCGGCTTATGTCAACCGCAAATATGAGCCTATGTCAGATAATGCAATATATTACGAAGATAGGGAAATATACGAGGATGTTTTAAAATACTCACTTCTTGTAGAAACAATCCCTGTATATGCTGAGATGACAAACACTCTTGATTACCTTAAAGCTAACGGATATGATATTCTTGATGAAGAATTAAAAATTAAAGAAGTTCTTTATACGGATTCTCCATTGAGTTTTGTTGAAGCAAAGGCAGAATTTGCTGAGGCGAATAAACAATATTATAATGGTCGTGGCAGTTATGCAAACAGATATAATGACAACTTTAGGGATTATGAAGAATTAATGTTTGAGCCTGCAAGCTTGCAACTATATGATAATGATATAATAGGATATCTTATCCAAGAGCCTATCACTGAATATGACTTGTTGAAAAAGGTGTATCAGGATGCAGGTCACCCATTGATTTCTGTAACGGATACAGAAAAAGCACGAGAAATAGTTGACAATACAGTTTCTCAATATCTCACACTGGAAGATAACGGAAGATATGTTTATGTTATCTATGAGGAAGGCATAATGGCTTGTTACTACCTGCCTGAAGCAAATGTAGGTGTGGTGAAATAAATGAAAAGGATGCTTAAAGCAATAACTATTATATTTGTAATTGTTGCTATGCTCTGTGTTTTGCTATTTCTCATTCCTTATATACGCTGATAAAAATAAACCCACTACGGATTTCCGTAGTGGGTTAACTTTATTTTTAAAGAATTATATCTGCTTTAATTTGCCAAGATTCTTAATAAGATTTGGAATACCCTTGAAGATAATCTTAAGACCTGCACCCATCTTATCTTCGTGGAGAATAAGGATAAGACCCTCTGCCATTTCTGGGCTGAAAAGACCGAAACTCATTGAGATGAAGTTCTTGATTGGAAGCTGAGTAGCAACAGCACCAGCCATTGTGTCAGCACCAAGCATCTTAATGAGAAGTCTGTAGATTCTGCCGCCCCATTTGCTGTCCTGTGCATCCTCAATTGTATTAAGGAGTGTGAAAGGAGCATTCTTATCTCTCTGTGATGGAGGAAGCTCTTTTCCGTAAACTGCCTCAAATTCGTTTGCAGGAACATTCATAATGTTTGCACCGTAGTATGATGGAGCAGTTGTTTTATAATCAGGCACTTTAGCATCAACTGTTGATTCAACATAAACATTAGCTTCAAGTCTGATATCACGACTTGATGCACCAACGAGAATCTTGAAGTCACCGCTTTCAACATGCCAGTCACCAAGTTCAACGTTGTAGTATGCAAATGCACGCTTGTCGAGGTCGATTGAAACTTCTTTTTCTTCACCAGCCTTTAAGAATACTTTCTTAAAGCCACGGAGTTCTTTAACAGGACGATAGATTGTGCTTTCAATGTCGTTTACATAAACCTGAGCAACTTCAGCACCGTCAACAACACCTGTGTTCTTAACCTTGAAAGAAACTGTTACTGTATCTGTGTCCTTAATCTTGTCAGCAGA
Source organism: Candidatus Fimenecus sp. (assembly GCA_045578245.1). Classification (GTDB taxonomy): domain Bacteria; phylum Bacillota; class Clostridia; order Oscillospirales; family Acutalibacteraceae; genus Fimenecus. The sequence goes on from JAZNJX010000029.1 coordinate 14,136, forward strand.
AACTCTAACGTCACTATATTCAAATGTTGTATATGAAAGACCATGACCGAATGGGAATGCAACTTCCTTGTTTGCTGTGTCATAGTATTTGTAACCAACATAAACGCCTTCTCTGTATTCAACAGAAACGGATGTGCCAGGGAAGTAGTTGAAGCTTGAGTTGTCTTCAAGTGCAAGTGGATATGTTTCACTGAGCTTACCGCTTGGGTTAACATCACCGAAGAGAATATCGCAAACAGCACTGCCACCAGCCTGACCTGTAAGGAACATATTAAGGATAGCAGGAACTTTGTCTGCCCAAGGCATTGCAACAGATGCACCACCTGAAAGCACAACAACTGTGTTAGGGTTAACCTTAAGAATTTCTTCAACAAGAGCATTGTGTGAAGGTGGAAGGTTGATGTGGCTTCTGTCGTTACCTTCTGTTTCGTATTCGTCAGTAAGACCAATGAATACAACAGCAACGTCTGCATTCTTTGCTGCATTCTTTGCTTCAATAAGAAGTTCAATATCCTTCTTTGCTTTACCCTTGAGAGTATAACCTGCAGCGAATGTGAAGTCAGCACCCATTTCTTTCAATGTGCTGTATGCAGAGTCAAGCTTAATTGGGTTGATAAGTGAAGAACCGGCACCCTGATAACGAGGAGTGTGAGCCATTTCGCCGATAACAGCAATCTTTGCATCCTTCTTTAATGGAAGAATGTTGTTGTCGTTCTTCATAAGGACCATACACTGACCTGCGATTTCACGAGCAAGCTGGTGATGAGCATCACTATCATATGTATAATCACCGAATACTTTTTCAGCACGTTTGCTCATGTCAATAATCTTGTCAACAGCAGCATCAAGAATAGCTACATCAAGAGTACCATCGTTAACTGCATCAATGATAAGCTTTGTACCAATACCTGAAGATGTTGGCATTTCAATTTCTTGACCTGCAATAAGACCAGGAACTCTTTCGTTTTCTGCACCCCAGTCAGTAATAACAACGCCTTCAAATCCGAAATCATCACGAAGAACATCTGTTAAGAGCCATTTGTTTTCAGCAGCATAAGTGCCGTTAACTCTGTTGTAAGAGTTCATGATTGTCCAAGGCTGAGCCTTTTTAACTGTGATTTCGAAAGGAAGAAGATATGTTTCACGAAGTGTTCTTTCGTCAACAACTGAGTTAACTGTCATTCTGCGAGTTTCCTGATTGTTTGCAGCATAGTGTTTAAGGGATGTACCAACACCCTTGCTCTGAACACCGTTTACAAAAGCAGCAGACATTTCACCAGCAAGAACACCGTCTTCTGAGAAATATTCGAAGTTACGACCACAAAGAGGTGAACGCTTGATGTTTGTACCAGGTCCTAAAAGAACAGACACTTTTTCCTTTAAGCATTCTTCACCGAGAGCCTGACCCATTTTGTAAAGAAGGTCAGTATCCCAAGAACAAGCAGTTGCAGAAGCTGTTGGGAAACAGATTGCAGGAACACCTTTCAAAAGATTTGTTTCACCCTTTGGTGTGTCACCAGGGTCACCTTTTTTACGGATACCGTGAGGTCCGTCGTTAAGGCTGATTGATTTGATACCAACTCTCTCAACAGGTTGTGAGTGCCAGTAATCAAGACCGTCACAAAGACTTGCTTTTTCTTCAAGTGTCATCTTTGCGATAATATCAGCATGTTTAAGAGCCATTTCCTTATCCTCCTAAAGTATAATATATTAGTTTTAATACCAACTTATATAATACAATAAGCTGGTAAATGTTGCAAGAGTTTATTCTTCAATTTCTTCTACCATTCCGTCAAATAAAAGTTTATCGGCAG
>JAZNJX010000030.1:0-13029 GCA_045578245.1 Candidatus Fimenecus sp.
GTTACCCAAATGCAATGCGAAAAGTTGTTATGACTGATGCTGAAGTACAGGTTGACAGTGTAAAGATTGACAATTTTGACTGGGATTTAAAAGGAATGACTGTTGACGAATATACAAAAGCAAATTTCCAAGAATTTCTTAATGCAATCTTTGATTCAATGGCTTATGATATTCCTAAACTTGCAGAGCTTTCAACCTCATTCAGCATGACTCCTGAAATGGTATATAAACTTGAGAAGGTGCTCGTACCATTTGGAAAGTTTTTACAGAAAGCAACATTTGAAACAATAGGTAAGATGTTTGGCATAAGCAAATATATTGCTGATTCAGTAAAGGACAGAAATGTAAAAGATTTCCTTATTGAGGCTGTTACAAATGTGTTTGTTGGTGATGAGCCATATAATCCATATACACCTGAATATCTTGCACTGTGGGCATTGTTCAACAAGCGAGTTAAGAAAGTACTTAAACCTATAAAGGGTGCAGAAAAAATAGAAGAAATTCTTGACATTATTCTTGACGGTGTACTTTATGATGCACCACCAGGTGACTGGAATGGTGTATTTACAAAATAAGAAAAATGTCAAAAAAACCACAATAGTTTTCATTGACAGCAATAGTTAATTGTGATTTAATTTTTGTATGTAACATATAAATTGAGAAGGAGATTATTATGAAAAAAATCTTATCAGTTTTAATGGCTGTAGTAATGCTTTTTACTATGTTCACAATAGCATCCACTGCGGCAACAGCACCTAAAATTACTGCAGTAGCAAGTAGAGGCACTGCAAAGGTTGGTGATACAATTACAGTAACTGTAAGTACATCAAAGAATTCAAAGCTTTGTGTTGCGACTCTCGTATTGACATACGATGCGGCGTATTTCGAAGTAACTGATAAATCCGCTTCGGGAGCCTTTGAATTGGGAGATTTTGGATTGAAAAGTGGTGAGGTTAAATTCGTAGGAGCTTCAGATACCAAAATCGCAGACTCTGCAACAACACTTTTTACAGTTTCTTTCAAGGTTCGTAAAACAGGTGGCTCAATTAAGTTTAGTGCTAAAGAAGTTTATGTTACTGATGGTGAAAATGATGTTGACGTTACAAGTCAGATATCAGGTAGAATATTGACAATTAATTGTTCACATGGAAATAAGCTAGATACAATTACAAAACAGCCAACATGCACAACTGCTGGTACAAAGACATCAAAATGTAAAGATTGTGGCAAAGATTGTGGTACGTCATCAGTTCCGGCAAAGGGTCATACACCAGGTGGTTGGGTGGTTAAAACACCTGCAACCTGTACAGCACAGGGTCAAAGTGAAAGAAAATGTACAGTATGTAATGCTGTTGTAGAAAGAAGAAAGGATAACAGAACAGAACATAAACTTGGCGCCTGGGAAGTTAAAACACCTGCAACTTGCACAACGGAAGGTATAAGTGAGAGAAAATGTACAGTTTGTAATTCTGTATTAGAAAGAAAAAAAGATGCTAAGAAGGGTCATACAGCTGGGGCATGGGAAATAAGTGTACCGGCAGTTGATGGAAAGCCAGGCAAAAAGGTGCAGAAATGTACAGTGTGTAATACTGTTCTTAAGACAGAAGAATATACAATAAATGTTAAGATGGGCGATATTAATGCCGATGGAAAAGTATCAGCTATAGACGCAAGAATGATTTTACAATATGCGGCAGAAAACATTGCTTTTACACCTGAACAGGTGAAACGTGCTGATATGAATGGTGATGGCTATATTACAGCTTTTGACGCACGTGCCACATTACAAGCAGCCGCTCAGGAAGACTAATTTTTTCCTATAAAGGAAAAACGAAACATTGACAAAACATTTTTTGTATGATATAAATATATTATCATTATGCATATCTATGCATAGTTGCAGTTTTGCAACAATGAAAATCTTAGGGCAAAGCCCTTAAAAAAGGAAGGTATAACGATGAAGAAAATTGTAAGCATTCTCTTAGCAGTTTTAGTTGTTTTCAGCATGTTTGCTTTTACAGCATCTGCAGCAACAGCTCCAACGATTACTGCAAAAGCAGATAAAACAGAGGTAAAAGCTGGCGATGTTGTTAAAGTAACAGTTAGCACATCAGCAAAATCAAAGTTGACTGTAGCAACTCTTACCTTAAATTATGACCCAGCATATTTTGAAGTAACAGAAAAAGTGGGCGCAAAAGCTTTTGACTTAGAAACTTTTGGCCAGAAAGCAGGTCAAGTTAAATTCTTAGCTACTCAAGACGTAGGCGCAGTTGTTGCGGATAATGTAACAACTCTTTTCACAGTAAGCTTTAAAGTTCTTAAAGCAGGCGGAACAATCAGTTTAAATGTTGAAGAAGCTTATGTTGATGAGAATGGTAAAGACGTTAATGTTACAGCTGATGTAGCGAAGAAAGTTAACTCAATTAAGTTTACAGATGCATCAACTCCAACACCACCTCCAGCAGAATGCACACATGCTAACAAGGAAGAAAAAGTAACAAAGGAAGCAACATGTGTAGAAGCTGGTACAAAGACAACAACATGTAAGGATTGTGGCAAAGTTCTTGGCACTGCAACAATTCCAGCAACAGGAAAACATGATTTCGCTGACCCACAAGTGGTAAAACGTCCTACATGTACAGAAAAAGGTCTTGAAGAAGGCAAATGTAAGAACTGTAACACAGTAACTCAGCAGGAAATCCCAACAGTTCCACATAAAGCTGGTGAAGCAGAAGTTACAACACAGCCAACATGTACAGAAGCTGGTGTAGCAACAACAAAATGTACAGTTTGTGAGGCAGTAATTAAAACAGAACAGGTTGCTAAATTAGGTCATAAGTTTAGTGACAAGGCTGTAACTAAAGAAGCTACATGTACAGAAAAAGGTCTCAAAGAAGGCAAGTGTGAAAGATGTAACGCAACAGTTAAGGAAGAAATTCCAATGGCTGACCACAAATACGGTGAGAAGATAGTTGTTACAGCAGCAACAGCTACTAAGGACGGTAAATTCAAGAGAGTTTGCTCAGTATGTGGCAACGAAAAATTCGGCGTTATCAACAAGACAGGTAGCAACTCACATCCAGGTGACCTTGGTGACGCACCTATGGGCGTTTCAATGACACTTGCATTCGCAGCAGCAGGTCTTGCTCTTGCAACAGGTACAGTTGTTCGTAGAAAGCGCAAATAATTAATAATTAGCATTTAAGGGACGGAGTAAAATCCGTCCTTTTTGTTATATTTTGGGCTTGTCTTTCATACACATTACCAAAAGGAGGTCTTGTTATGACAGACGACAAAAAAATGCCCAAAATGCCACACAATGTGATTATGGAAGAGAGAAAAAAACTCTCCGTTTCAGGAGTGCTGGATATTGACTCTTTTGATGAACAGACAATAATCGCAATAACAGAGCAAGGGGAGTTGACAATTCGCGGAAGCAATCTGCATATTACCCGGTTAAGCCTTGAACAGAGCGAATTGATGGTGGAGGGGGAAATATCTTCCTTGACTTACACGGATATTCGTCCTCAGGCAAAGGGCTTTTTCGCAAAGGTGTTCAGATGACGGATTATATTTATAGCCTCAGCCTTGCCTCGCAGACAAAGGGCTTTTTGTTTTCTCTTGGGTTCGGATTTATGATGGGCATGCTTTACGATGTGTTCAGGCTTGTGCGAGTCAGTATTTCAAGAGGGAAAAAGCTGCAGATTATTTTTGATATTACCTACTTTATTTTACTTGCTTTTTTAACTTTCATTTTTTTCATTACCATTAATGAGGGCGAAATACGGATTTATCTTCTTCTTGGCGAAGCAATCGGCATTGCAGTTTACAGTCTTTCTCTTGGAACTATTGTTTTTGCATTTGGTGAAAAATGGATAGGGTATATAAGGAGTTCCTTGGCTTTTTTACTTGTGCCTTTCAAGAGAATATACTTAAAAACCAAATGTTTTTTAGTTGATAGGGTGCAAAGACGAAAAAAACCCGAAAATAAATCGAAAATGCACTTGAAACTCAATAAGCACTTGTTGTATAATCTATTTGTTAAGAAACAAAATCCGGCAAAAAAGAATTTCAATGAAAAGGATGTGTGACCAGTGGCTCAGAAAAAGACTGCAAAAAAGCAAAAAAACAGCTTTATTCTTACTTTGGCGTTGATTCTTCTGGCAGGTTATTTCGTTATAACTATCATAGGTCATGCTATTGAGATTAAAAAGAGTAACGCTCAGTTAGAACAACAGCAACAGATTCTTGAACAACAGCTTGCAGAAAATGCATATTTGAAGGATATTGTTGAATCTGACGACAAGAGTGAGTACATTGAACAGGTTGCAAGAGAGCAACTTGGCTTTGGACTTCCTAATGAAAAAGTGTTCTATGACGTTACACCGGGGGCTTAAGTAGGAGGAAATGCAGTTTTATGCAAATTGACATCGGCGCAATTTATGACGGAACAGTAACCGGTTTAACAAAATTCGGTGCTTTCGTTAAGCTTGACAATGGCACATCGGGTATGGTACATATCTCTGAGGTTGCAAGTGAATACGTAAGCGATATTTCACAGCACCTTGCAGAGGGTGACAAAGTTAAGGTCAAAGTTCTTGAAATCAACGAAAAAGGTAAGGTTAGCCTTTCAATAAAAAAGGCGTTGCCCGAACCTGAAAAACCAAAACAGGCAAAGCCAAGACCACAGAATAAAAACTCTGACCGTGGCTGGAAAGGTGCTCCTCAGCAGGAGTCCAATGCACCAATGTCCTTTGAGGATATGATGGCAAAATTCAAAGCTCAGAGTGAAGATAAAATGAGCGATATTAAACGTAGTTCTGACAGACGTGGTGGCAGTACCGGCTATCGTAAGGGACCAAGACAGGTATAATACTTTAAAAGGTGAGGTAACTCGCCTTTTTTGTTTGTAAATTTTTGTAAATATTTGACAAGTTATTAAATAATACTTTACATTTTATAGGTACTTATGCTAAAATGAAATTGGATAAAACATAATTTTTATCTTAATTCAATGCAAAGGAGATGTCGTTGTGAACATTACTATTATTGGTCGTAAATGTACTCCAAGAGAGGATTTTAAAGAGAGAGCAGAAGAAAAGCTCCGTAAGGTTGAAAAATTCTTTGGAGCTGATGCAACGGCGAAAATCACGGCTACCGTTGAGAAAAATCAGAAAATCTGTGAGATTACACTCATTAAAAAGAGTATGATTTTCCGTGCACAGGAGCGTAGTGATGATTTAGAAGATGCACTCGATATATGTGTTGACTCTTTAATTCGTCAAATCAGAAAAAACAAGACAAGAATTGAGAAAAAACTCCGTGATGTTTCATTTGACGATGTGTTGGCAGAGGATTTTGATGAAGAAGAAATTGAAGTTGTAAGAAGCAAAACAGTTGTTTTAAAACCTGAAACTGTTGATGAAGCTATTCTTCAGATGAATCTTTTAGGACATATGTTTTATATGTTCAGAAATGCTGAAACAGATGACATTTGTGTTGTTTATAAGAGAAATGATGGAGGCTACGGCCTTATCGAACCCGATTACGAGTAAAAAGGAAAACTGACGGCGGGGGAAACCTCGCCGTTGCTTTTTTATAAAGGTTTAGGACGGACAATATGAAAGAGAGAAACAATATTCAGAAAAAAGATGTAAAGTTAAGAACAATCAATGTGATTGCAGTCATCGTTGCGGTTATGCTTTTTTTTGCACCAGGCAAGGAACAAAAGGTTATGGAATGGTATGCAAAGCAAACTATTGATAAGGATTTAGTTCTCACAATTGACCTTGATGAACAGAATGAACCATTTGAGGGCTTTGGATGTTCTTCGTGTTGGTGGTCACAGATTGCTGGTAACGGAGAAAAGGCAGAAGAAATTGCAAAGCTTCTTTACAGTAAAGAGGGGCTGGGACTTAATATCTATCGTTATAATATCGGTGCAGGTTCAAAGGATGACCCTGATGGAAGAATCAATAGCACATGGAGAGAAACAGAGAGCTTTTATGTGAAAGATGAAACTACGGGCGAATTCTATTATGACTTCACAAGGGATGCAAATGCACAGGCTTTCCTTGACCTTTGCCTTTCCTATGGTTGCATTGATACAGTTGTTCTTTTTGCAAATTCACCACATTATTCAATGACATTGAACGGTGACGCAGGTGGTAACTCAGAATGGTGGGTTTCTAATCTTCCTGCAGAGAATTATGAGGCTTATGCTGAATATTTTCTTACAATAACAGAATATTTTATCGAAAAAGGTGTTCCTGTTAAATACATCAGCCCTATCAACGAACCTAACTGGTCTTGGGGTGAGGGTGGATATCCGGGACAGGAAGGCTGTTTCTACAATTCTGAAGATATTTATGGTGTTTACAAGGCTTTTGCCAAGGAAATGGCAGAAAGAAACATGGAAGGTGTTCTTCTCTCAGGTCCTGAATCAGGTGAAATAGGCCACAGAACTTACGAGTGGTTTGAATATATGTATAATGACCCTGAAATCCGTCCTTATTTAGGTAACCTTTCTTACCATAGCTATTGGACAGATAATGATGTAAGAAACAAGATTAACTTTGGTGATTGGCTTGGCAAGAATATTACGGAGCTTCCCGTTGAAATGTCCGAGTGGTGTCATCTGCCTTGTACATCACCTATTGATGACATAAGTGGTGCACTTTTACAGGCAAGAGTTATGGCCAATGACCTTAACTTCACAAATGTTGATTCATGGACTGCATGGGTTGGTGTTAATGATATAGGTCGTGACGGAGAGGGAAGAGAATTTTCCGACGGACTTCTTGTTGCAACCGACGGAAATATCAGTGACATTAAAATTCCTATGCGATATTACGCTGTTGCCCATTATAGCAAGTTTATCCCTGTTGGTAGTGTAAAGGTAGAAACTGAGAAAAACATTTATGATATGGTCTGGGAAAAAGACTGGGAAGGCAATATTACAGGAGCAAATTTTGTTACAAATGTAGTGTCCTATCTCACTCCTGACGGAAAAGTGGTTACGGTTATCACTAACGAGGGTGAAGACAGGGAGTTAAAGGTAAAAGTTGACCGTAAGAATATGACGGTTTACACAACAACGCAGGAAAAGCAGATGCAGGAAACATATTCAGGAAAGAAGACAAAGATTGTACTTCCTGAAAACAGTATTACAACAATTGTTTTTGAGAAGTAAGATAGTTGAGGAGATTTTATTATGAAAAAGTTTTTGTCAATAATGATTGTGTTAGCTTTACTTGCTACACAATTTGTTGTCCCGACTTTTGCAAGTGGGACTGAGGTTGAAAAAGTTACAGTTACAGCACAAAAAGATTTGATTGCGTTTTACAGTGGAAGTCAGGAAACAATTGATGACAAGGATGTCTTTGTTTATGATGTAACAGAGGCAGATTTATGGTTCGAAATCGAATTCAAGAATGGTGAAACCCTAAGTGGTGACTTGTGGGATGTTTCTGGTTACCTCGATGCAGGCTTTAGTTATGACAACATTGTTTGTGAAGGAGAAAACCATGTTGGTACCTATGATGTAGAAATAAACTGTGAATATTTCACAGTTGTTGCAAAGGTTAATGTTGTTGAAAATCCTGTTGCAAGTGTAGAAGCGGTTGCTACTAAGCCATTATACGAAAAAACAGATGGTTATTGGACAGAAAACTGTAATGGTGAAACTTGTGATGAGTATTTTGAGTATAATGTATATGATTCAGACCCTTATTTCACGATTACCTATAAAGATGGTACAGTGTATGAAGGTTATGACGAAGAAATAAAAGAACTGACAGGCTTCTATACTTTTGACATCACTAATCAAGAAAAAAATCATTGGCAAGTTGGCAATAATGTTGCAAAGGTTTCATTCCTTGGTGTGGAATGTGAATTTCAGGTAGAGGTTCTTGAAACACCTGTTGCGAGTATAACCGTCGAAACAACCTACCCATTGTATGAAAACTATAGTGGTTATATGGAAACAGTATTTGATGACCAAGGCAATGAAAAAGAATATTTTAAATACTTTGTGTTGGATTCAGCTCCTGTTTTTACGGTTACTTTCAAAGATGGAACTGTATTTGAAGGCACAGAAGAACAGATTTATTTAATGACGGGTGTGGATTTCTATTTAATGGAAAATCAGGATGAAAATCCATGGTCTGTGGGCATGAACACAGCGGCAATGATGTTCTTTGGTTATGAATTCACATTTCAGGTAGAGGTTGTTGAAAATCCTGTTGCAAGTGTTACAGGTGAAGCGATGTCTTACCTTGTTGAAAATCACTCAGGCTTATGGCAGAATTATTATGATGAATATGGTAATGAGTCAGAATTTTTCTTGTATGATGTTTATGAAGCATCACCGGTGTTTACAATCACTTATAAGGATGGCACAACATTTACCGGTACGGATGAAGAACTTTATCAAAAGACAGGTGTATGGACTTATGACGAAACCGAGCAGGGTGAAAAGCCTTGGACGATAGGTGAAAACACGGCAAACATGTCATATCTTGGATGTAAGTTTGATGTGACTTTTGAAGTTGTTGAATCTCCTGTTGAAAGTGTTGAAATTACGGAAGAAAATGGCCTTACTATTATTATCAAATATAAGGACGACGATGCTGCAGAAAAGGTAAAAGCAATCGATTATGTTGTCGAATATACGGATAATGGTGTTGAAGAGTATATCATCACTAAAACGGGTATGTTAAGATGCAGCTTGCATCCATCAATAGAAGAAGATGGAAGTGAAAGTTTCTATATTACTGTTCTTGGTAGAGATAGTAATAAACTAGATAATTTCGATTGGCTTAATGCTACTTTGGCAGCCAATGAGGTGGCTTATAGTTCTTTGATTTATGCAACAGGTAGTGAGGAACTTTTTGAAAAGAAGTTCGAAGGGTATAATAGTGCGGATGAGAGTCAAGACCTCACACAAATGGTTGCATTGTCAACATACCTTTGCGAAATGTTCCCAGAAGAAAAAGACTCATATTACTATCACGACCTTGATACTGATGTTGTAAAAGAAAATGTTAAGGCTGTTTTCGGAGTGGATGTTGAAGATTTGACATCTGTTGACGGATACAACGAAGAAACCGGTATGGTTGAAGTTTATGAGCCTATGGAATCTGCTTACGATTATGAAGTTATAGATATGAACCTTGTTGATGGTAAGTGGGAAAAGATATATAAAGTTAACAATATTGAAACTGATGAGGCTTACAAAATCAAGGTTGTTCTTAATGCAGATTATACTGTTGACAGAATCGTTTTCGGTTTAACTGGTGATTTGACAGGTGATGGAAAAATATCAGCATATGATGCTCGTCAGATACTTAAGGCTGCTGCAGAAACAATAGAGCTTAACGAGACACAGACACTTATTGCTGATGCAAATCACGACGGAAATATTACAGCATATGATGCTCGCATGATTCTTCAGGCGGCAGCAGACTTAAAAGTTTTATAAAAAATTAAGGTGGGTTTGATACCCACCTTTTTTAATGGTAACACATACCGAAAATCTCAACATAAACAGGGGAAAGTCGGTCGGACAAAAGATTCTGAAAATCATATTTTGTGTCTGTATATGGTTTTTGTATTTCGGATTTTTTGAAGCACATAATAGCTTTTGAAGATTCCTTTCTGCTTTCTATAAGAAACTGTCCGCTCAGATAGTTGCAAGTCCGTTGTACAAAGGATAAGCCATTGCTGAAAGAGTTGCGAAAGGAAAAAACACCACCACTTTGTACTTCTATTTGTATATGTTGGTCGATTTCTAGGGTTTTTATTGTAACAAGCTTTGAGTTGCCATGGAGAAAGGCATTGGAAAGCAAATTGAGAAAGGCTTTTGCCAAAACACGGGTATTACCCATTATTGCAGAGGTTGTGTTTCCACAATAAATGAAATTCACACCGGATGTTGAGGCAAAAACATCAAAGGCAGATGTGAGATTCTCACAAAGAGTGGATACATCCACTGTTTCTGTAACGAAGTCAAAATCCGTTTTGAATTCCAATTCCCGAAGTGCTTTGTATTGGCTGCGTAGTAAGCCTGCATCAGCATCTTTGAATGCAGTGTCAAAGAAAAACTGCATTTTCTCTCTTGAAAACTGGAATTCATCCGTATATATGCTTGATAAGTGATTGTAATTCATATAACAACAACCTCCCATACTATAAATTTTATACCCTTTTTGCCTTATTATTCCTTGATTTTTATAGTAATTGACAAAAAATTCACATAATGCCACTTTTTTCAAAAATACTCTTGCATATTTGCTTAAAAAGATATAAAATAATACTGCACTAATGCGAAATAATATTAGTAATATTTTTTTTGGAGGAATTCAAAATGTCAGTTAAAGTTGCAATTAACGGTTTCGGCCGTATCGGACGTCTTGCTTTCAGACAGATGTTCGGCGCAGAAGGCTACGATGTTGTAGCAATCAACGACCTTACAAAACCATCAATGCTTGCTCAGCTTCTTAAGTATGACACAGCACAGGGTGGCTACTGTGGTAAAATCGGTGAAAACCTTCACACAGTTGAAGCTGATGATGAAGCTGGTACAATCACAGTTGACGGTAAAACTCTTAAAATCTATGCTATGGCTAACGCTGCAGAACTCCCATGGGGCGAAATCGGTGTTGACGTAGTTCTTGAATGCACAGGTTTCTACTGCACAAAGGCAAAGAGCCAGGCTCATATCGATGCTGGTGCTAAGAAAGTTGTTATTTCTGCTCCTGCAGGCAACGACCTTAAGACAATCGTATTCTCAGTTAACGAAGATACACTTACAGCTGATGACACAATCATTTCAGCAGCTTCTTGTACAACAAACTGCCTTGCTCCTATGGCAAAGGCTCTCAATGATTATGCTCCAATCCAGAGCGGTATCATGGCTACAATCCACGCTTACACAGGCGACCAGATGATTCTCGACGGTCCTCACAGAAAGGGCGACATGAGAAGAGCTCGTGCTGGTGCTGCTAACATCGTTCCTAACTCAACAGGTGCTGCTAAGGCTATCGGTCTTGTTATCCCTGAGCACAACGGTAAGCTTATCGGTTCTGCACAGAGAGTTCCTGTTCCAACAGGTTCAACAACAATCCTTACAGCTGTTGTTAAGGGTGACGTTACAAAAGAAGGCATCAACGCTGCTATGAAGGCTGCTGCATCAGAAAGCTTCGGCTACAATGAAGACGAAATCGTTTCTTCAGACGTTATCGGTATGAAATACGGTTCACTCTTTGATGCAACACAGACAATGGTTGCTAAGATTGCTGATGACCTCTATGAAGTTCAGGTTGTTTCTTGGTATGACAACGAAAACAGCTACACATCACAGATGGTTAGAACAATCAAATACTTCGCAGAACTTTAATTCTAAAAAGTATATAAAATTAGAGCAGGTGTAAAAACCTGCTCTTTTTGTTTGTTTAATGTATAAGTTATGATTGTAGTGTCATTCTGAGGAACGAAGTGACGAAGAATCTCCTACATTAGTCAATAGACCCTTCACTGCGTTCAGGGTGACCTGTTAATTGATAAGATTCTTCGCTACGCTCAGAATGACTTGTAAAATTTACTTGCATATAAAAAAGGGACGCAGAATCGACGTCCCCTACAAATCTGTACATTACACTTAATTCATTTAATATAATCAGCTAATCGAATTTTTTTCTTCTCAATATCGGTCGTGTCATAACCATCATATTTTAGTGAACACCATTCTTTTTTCTCTTTTGTAAAGCCATAATTTTCAAGTTCTTTATAGCCGTAAATATATCGGTATTTTTCCTTTGAAATGTCAGTTTTGTTAATTAATTCGTCATCTTTCAGTTGTGCTACAAAGGGTTGGTGAAAAATACCGTTATCATCACGCATAAAACCGAGTAAATATATACAACCACTTTCAAAGTCGCATTCAATGTAATCTAAAGATTGTTTCTCATTATTTTCAAAAAGCACTTTTATCTGCTCAAAATCTACAGTATCATATATTGCTATACAAGTTTGTAATCCATCGCGCTTTTCAATATTATAAAATAACTTTCCGTCCTTTGAAAAACACATACCTTCATCCTGAGCACCTTCATTGGCAACAGGAACAAATCTAAATTTTTTCACAAGAGCTAGAGAGTCAAGGTCATATACTGCGACTTTATCCATAGTTGATTTAACAACTACAATATTTGAATTAGGTTTGAACATTGGTCGATAGCCATACAATATATCCTTTTTGAATCTTGCAAGCTCATTACCGCTTTTGTCATAAACATAGGTGGTCTGACCTGTGCAACCAACTTTGAAATTTTCGTTTTCAGCATAGCCTGCGAAGTTTCTCATAAACTCACCTTATTTTTTCATCTGGTCTAATGTCTTGTGGAAGGATGGGAGGAATTCATTTGCGAAAATCTGTACTTCTTCTAATTCGTTCTTTTCGATAGCTTTTAAAAGTTTTTCTTCGGCTTCACAGAATTCGCTGTTACCTGCTTTTCTTTCTTCGACACATTTTAAATAGCCACTTATTTTATCGGCAGCCTTTACAAGCTTCCATAACTCTTTATCCTCTGCCTTTTTTTTGAAAAGTGAGTCATAAGAGGGGAGTAAATCCTCAGGCAACATTGAAAGGAGTTGTTTTGAAGCATTTTTTTCAACTGCCTTATATGCCTCTTTTGTTTCCTTGCTGTAGTATTTTACAGGAGTTGGCAAGTCACCTGTGATGATTTCAGGTGTATCGTGATAAAGTCCCAAAAGTGATGCTCTTTCACAGTTGTAGTCCTTGCCTAAACGCTGATTTCCTATGCAAGCCAAGGCATAGCAGAGTTGAGCAACCTCGGCAGAGTGCTCACTTAAAGTTTCATATCTTGTATTTCGCATCAATGCCCAACGATTTATGTATTTGGTGCGTGATGTGAAAGCAAAAAAATCATTTTTACCCATCAGATGTCCTCTTCTCTGAAGCTTACTTTAAGTTCATCGCGACTAAGCTTGATTTTTGTGTATTTAACA
>JAZNJX010000031.1:0-25303 GCA_045578245.1 Candidatus Fimenecus sp.
CCATTCATATATACAGTTGCAGATGAGTTTGCACCATTGATTTCAAGGTAATACTTGTCAGCTGTTGGAATTTCTTCCATATCAATTTCCTTGTAGTAACAACAAGTGCCACGATAGTAGTCATTACCACCGTCCTGACCATCAATTGCATTCCAGCAATGTGGAACATTCACAAAGTCCCAATCAGCAGGAACTACGGAAGGAACTTCACTAACGCCTTTACGAAATGACCATTTACGATTTAAACTTATACTTTTTCTCATAGTTTTACTCTTTTCTTTATTTTTTATTTAAATATCTGATTAAATGAGATAACCTTATTTTTCAACTGTGTTTGCTAATTCCTGTTCCTCTTTTTTACCAATGTTATAGATAAATGCCATTGCAAGGAAAGCAATAAGCGAACCTGCTGCGAGAACAATGAAATAAAGGTTTTTAACTTTATCACCAAAATCAGTTGCCTGAACTGCATTTTCACCTTCAACGAAACCGATTGCAACAAGGCCCATTGAAACTACTGCCTGACCGATACCCTGTGCAAGCTTACGGAAGAATGAGTAAAGAGCATAAAGTGAGCCTTCTTCACTCTTACCTGTTTTTCTGTAACTTACTTCAATACAGTCAGCAACGATTGCCCATACAGAAATCTGGAACACTGCGTTACCAATATTGAGCCCCATAAGGCAAATGATATAGAGAATCATACCTGTTGCATCAGCTGAAATAGGAACAAAGAGAGAAACGAGACCTGAAATTGCACCGATAAGCATGCATGTCACAATAACACTCTTCTTACCGAATTTTGATGTAAGTTTTCCTAAAAGTGCCATAAACACAATCATTGGTGCGTATGAACCAATCATTGCAATACCAACCTTACCTGTATCCTGGAAGAAATACTGGAATACCATATTGTTAAGCGCCATTGTTGAATTGAAAAGTGCAACAGAAGCAACTGATGCGATTGTAGCACCAACCATAGCTCTGTTTGTAAAGAATGATTTGAATGCTGAGAAGAATGCTTTCATACCTGTTGAATTCTGACCATCATCTTCACGCTGTACTCTTTCTTTAACGAGCTTTGTTGTTCCCCAAAGAGTTGCAAATGCAACAACTGACATTACAAGTGCAACAGGAAGAAGTGTTTCACCCTTAAGAATTTCTTCTTCAATACCTGTTACAGGATTTTTAACTTTATTATAAACAATACCGGGAAGAACAATCATAATAACGATTGCAGGTAAAGCTGCACCCACGCTACGGAATGTTGAAAGAGATACTCTTTCCTGAGGGTCACTTGTAATAACACTATGTAATGAACCGTATGGCACATTAACCATTGTGTAAGCAATTGACCACAAGCAATAAGCAATAAGACACCAAGCATATTTACCTGCATATGGAAGTGATGTAATCGGTGCAAACAACATTACATTGAAAATAACAAGAATTAATCCACCTGCAATAATCCAAGGCATATACTTACTCTTTTTACCAAGCCTTTTTGTATCAACAAGGTTACCGATAACTACGTCATTTACAGCATCAAATGCTTTTGAAATAAGAATAATTACCGCATAGTCTGTTGCTTTGATACCAATATACTGCAAATAGAAAAGCTGCATAAAGGTTGAAACAAGCTGGAATGAAAATCCACAGCCCATATCACCCATTGCATAGCCTATCTTATCCATCCATCCGAATGGTCGAATATTTTGTTCCTTCATTTTAACACATTCTTTCGTTTTTATATTTACATACTATTTTTTCGTTTCAAGTATTCTTTTAAAAAACGGTGATGAGTTAACATCACCGTTTCCAAAATACTAAACTATATTATTTAGCAATTTCTGCTTTTTCGCGTCTTGCTGCAAGTTCTGCCTGCATTTTTGCAAGTGTTTTCTTGTCGAGGTTGTAAACAAGACCAAGACCAATGAACTGGAATACACCTGCAACGAGATAAAGAACAGCAACAAGCATACGAATATCGCAAGCTACTTCCCAGCTGAGCAAATTAACATCAATAGCTGTAAAGTTACCGTTTGCATCAGGAGCACTGTTATTTACATAACCCATAGTGCCCATAATTGCAACTGCAACTGCAGGACCTACACCCTGAGCAAGTTTTCTGAAGAATGAGTGAAGTGAATATACTGTACCTTCTTCACGAGTACCTGTTTTCCACTCGTTGTAGTCAATGGCATCGCCCATCATAGCCCATGAAACTGTTGAGTAAATACCAAGACCCAATGCACAGATAAGCTGACCAACAATATAAATGATTAAATCAAGCTTTGTATTCTCTTCTGTAACAGGAATAATTCCAAGTGGTGCAAGTAAGAGAGTTGCTGCACCGATAATGTAGCAAATTGAACCAATAGCTGAAAGTTCCTTCTTACCATACTTTTTAACCATCTTACGAGCAAGGGGTGTGAAAACCACGATAGGAATCATTGCGAACATTGAAACAAGACCTGAAATCTTTGTGTTGTCAAAGTAAATCTGGAATGTAACTGTAACAGCTGTTGTAGCACCCTGCATACCGATAAACATACCCATAGCAGCAAGAGTTGCACCTACTGCAGGTCTGTTTTTAACGAAGTTGCCCATAGCCTTAACAACATTGAATTTAGGTTGGTCTTCATTACACTGCACTTCTGTATCAACACGAATTTCAGTGTTTCTAATCATAACCTGGAAACAGATGAAACCAACAACGCCCATAATAAGAGCCATTATGAAAACACGAGTGCCATTAAGTGATTCGTCTTCATTATAAATAATGAATGGGAATACTACCATTGGTACCATGTTACCAATCATTCCACCGATTGAACGCCAAGCAGAAAGAGAAGCTCTGTCAGCATCATCAGATGAAATAAGTGATAAAAGTGAGCCGTAAGGAACATTTGCTATTGTGTAGAATGCATCCCAAAGAACATAACCACCAATGAAAATTGCAATCTTTGCAACAAGTGGAGCCTTTGTTGCAGGAATAAAGCAACAAGCACCACCAATAATAAGTCCGATTGAGCCTATTAATATGTACTGTAAGAATTTGTTTCTCTTGTACTTTCTCTTATCAGCATCAATAATTGAGCCGATAAGTGGGTCGTTGATTGCATCCCATACCTGAACTACAACTAAAAGAAGTGAGTACCAAGCGCTAAGACCCATAACCTGTGTCCAGAAAAGAGCCATTGTGCCTTTAAGCGCAAAAGACATGTTGCATCCCAAGTCACCCATCATATAGGCAACTGAGTCGCGCATACCAAACTTGCGATAACCGTTAGCATCGAGCTTTTTCTCTTTTGCCATTTTATTTTCCCCCTTAGAAAATTCAGTAACCATATTATACTAAAAATATTTTCGTTTTGCAACTGTTAAATATAAGAAAAAGGACTGTGTTGAACAGTCCTTAAAATCTTATTCAGCCTTTGTTTCTGTTTCGTGCTTTTTACGAAGTGCTTCATAAATTGGTTCCATCTTTTCTTTTGTAAGAGGATAACCAAACTGGAATATAAGCCATACACTTGTGTAAACAATAGCAGGAATTACTGTACAGATAAACATAATCTTTTTACTTGTATCGTTTTCTGCAATAAAGCCGTTACCTGCAGTAAGGCTATCATATTTTGCCCACTGAAGAAGGAAAAGTCCACCTGCGTCAGCAACTGCCTGACCAAACTGACGTCCAAATGTGTATGCAGAATAAACTGCACTTTCATTTCTGATACCTGTTATATATTCCTGATAATCAATAACATCCATAACAACTGCCCAGCAAGTAAGGCTTACGAATGTGTAGCCGAAACCGATAAGGAGCAAGCAGAGCATATAGAGCCATGCCGGATAAATACCCTGACTTGGGTTAATCCACATAATAAAACTTTCGCTGTTTGCAGTTA
Source organism: Candidatus Fimenecus sp. (assembly GCA_045578245.1). Taxonomy (GTDB): domain Bacteria; phylum Bacillota; class Clostridia; order Oscillospirales; family Acutalibacteraceae; genus Fimenecus. The sequence goes on from JAZNJX010000031.1 coordinate 3,909, forward strand.
CAAAAAGGAATACAGATGTTATTGCAGAAATAATTGACATCCTGCCACAAAGCTCTTTTTTACCAAATTTAGCCGCAAGCTTTGGTGTGAACAAAATCAGTGCAGCCATTGGAAGATAGGTACAAATGGTACCTATAATGCTAAGTCCTGTATTGGTGAAATAGTTTTTATAAAGATAAGCATTGAATGAACCAAATTGAAGCTGACCGCTGATAAGCACACCTGAAAGAGTCAGCATAACAAATGGTCTTGATTTGAAAAGTCCTTTATATACACCCTTCAAATCAACGTTTTCATCATCAACAGCAGGTACACGTTCTTTAACCATTTTATGGCCGATAAGGTAAGTTACAATTGAGAAAACACCCATAAGAAGCGCATACATAAACATTCTGTTACCGTCTGCAACTTCAATTTCTTTGCCAGTCTGTTCATCAATTCTACCACTGCCAACATAAATAATCATAGGAGCAATCAAAAGAACAACTGCACCACCAACACCACTACCAACTGAACGAGCAGTTGAAAGAAGTGTTCTGCCCTTAGGGTCGTCAGTAATAACAGATGCCAATGAGCCGAATGGAATGTTCATTGCAGTGTACATTGTGCAATACACAAGATACAGAATAATTGCAAGAACGAAAAGAAGCATAGGCTTTTCTGCCAATGTTTCGTTATAGAAAACTGAGTTTTGGTCACTAAATGGGATAAAACAGAGTACTGTTGAAATTCCCAAAGGCACAGCAACAAGTCGTAAATATTGACGATATTTACCGTCTTTGCCTGCTTTTCTCTTAGAAACAACCGCACCCCAGAGTGGGTCATTGATAACATCCCATAGACGGGTGATGATGAACATATAACCAACAAGTTTTGGTGCGATTTTCATTATGTCTGTCATAAAGACTTTAAGGTAACTTGTTATGTATGTAAGGTTAAACATATTACCAGCTTCAGCTATAGTATAACCAGCAATATCTTTAAACCCTATTCGGTTAGGATGGTTATTAACCTCTTTAACCTTTTTTTCTTTTTTTGCCATAAAGGTTATTCCCCTTTCACATTATATAAAATGATAATAACACTTTTCATCCACTTTTTCAATAGGATAAATCTTTTATTGACTCTTTGTTGACATAAAATTTTTATAGTATTATAATCGTATAAATAGATTTAAATTCAAACCTTACAATGATAAGGAGGTAATATCATGGCACAGATTGCTGATATAATTAAATATGAGGGAGATAACACCACCTTTATATGGAAACATCCCGTGGAAGATTTTAATAGTCTTACACAGTTGATTGTTCACGAAAATCAGGAAGCAGTATTTTTCCTCAATGGTCAGGCGCTTGACCTTTTCGGACCGGGAAGATACACTCTCGAAACACAGAATATTCCCGAGTTAAGCAAATCACTTAACCGTACGACTGGTGACGAAACTCCATTTCATTGTGAAGTTTACTTCATAAATAAGGTCGAGCAAATGGCAATCAAATGGGGTACAGACTCAAAAGTACAGTACATTGAACCAACTTACGGTTTCCCGATTTCTATAGGTGCAAGTGGTGAAATGAGTCTTCGTGCTGAAAACTCACGCAAACTTCTTTTGAAATTAGTTGGAACAGAAAGCTATCTTACTCAGGCTAAGCTTGTTTCCTTCTTCCGTTCATTCCTTATGACAAGAGTTAAGACATATATTGCTCAGGCAATGAAAGCTAACAGCATCAATATTTTTGAAATTGATGCACAGCTTACAGTTTTCTCTGATGCAATCAAGTCTCTTCTCGTAAATGATTTTGCAGATTATGGTATTGCGCTTGAACAGTTTTTTGTAACAACTGTTGTTAAGCCTGATGGTGACAAACAGTACGAACAGTTTAAAGAACTTCATTTCCGTCAGTATGCTGATATTGCAGAGGCAAAACTCCGTCAGCAGAAAGAAATCATAGATGCAGAAACACAGGCACAGAAAGTTGTTATTGATTCCAAAGCACAGGCTGCAAAGCGTGCACAGGAGGGCTATACATACAGTCAGGAACGTGGATTTGATGTTGCTGAAAAAGTTGCTGAAAATGAAGCAGTTGGCGAATTCACAAACATGGGTGTTGGTCTTGGAACAATGGCAGGTGTTGGTGGTGCTGTCGGCGGTATGGTTGGTGGTATGGTTAATGACGCTATAAATGCAACTGCAAAATGTGAAAAATGTGGGGCAGCTCTTCCACAAAATTCAAAATTCTGCCTTCAATGTGGTGAGAAAATAGCAGAATCAACCCTTGTTACTTGTCCTGGTTGTGGCAAACAAGTTCAAAAAGGCAAATTCTGTCTTGAATGCGGATATAAATTTGCTGTAACTTGTTCCAAATGTGGCACGGAAGTAGAAAATGGAAAATTCTGCCCACAATGTGGCGAAAAGCTTTAATTGGAGGTAGCGAAAAATGAAAATGAGTAAAAACTTTAAATTATATGCTATTGTATGGGCAATTCTCCTTATTCTTTTTAATGTAATTGTGTTCGTAACTCCATCCGAGTATGAGGGCGAAAGCAAATTTACAGATAGTTTTTGGATTGGTTATGCCCTTGTTACTGTTGGATTTTTAGGTCAACTTGCTTGTTCATATACAGGACTTAAAGACGATAATCTTAACAAGGTTTTCTTTAATATTCCACTTTTAAGAATCAGTATTATCGGTCTTGTTATAAGTGCTGTTGCAGGTTCTGTTTTCATGGCAATTCCTACTATTGAAAGTTGGATTGCCGCTATTATCTCTGTAGTTATTCTTGCTTTTGTGGCTATTGCAACTATCAAAGCAAAAGCTGTTGGAGATATTGCAGAATCAGTTGAAAAGAAGATAAAAGAACAAACCTTCTTTATTAAAAATCTTACTGTTGATGCACAAAATCTTATTGCAAGAGCAAATAATTCTGAAACAAAAGCAACTGTTGAAAAAGTTTACGAAGCAATCAGATATTCCGACCCAATGAGTAACGATAATCTCAGTGAAATCGAAGGAAGAATCGGATACGAATTCAAAACTTTTGAAATGGCTGTAAGAAGTGGTGACAACGCTGTTGCAGAAAGCCAGGCAAAAGAGTTGCTCATTTTAATCGACAACAGAAACAACAAATGCAAAGCACTTAAATAATTGAGGTGTCAAAATGTCCATCTTAAAATGTGAAATGTGTGGTGGTACGGTTGTCTTGGAGGAAAACGGTACCGTTGCTGTTTGCGAATACTGTGGTACTCGTAAAGCTATCAGTCAACCTGAAAAAACTGTTTTCACAAGTGATACCACACATAAAACTCACAACGAACAACAGAATAATGCACAAGCAGATGCTTTTCGTATAGAAAATGAAAAAAGAAAAGCCGAAGAGGCAAATGCTCTAGCACAACAAGCTCGACTTGAGGCAGAAACCCAACGTCTCGAACGCGAAAGACTTGCTGAAAAAAAGGGTTTTGAAAGAAAAGAACGTTCAAAAAAACTCAAAAAGAGAATACTTACTGTTCTTCTTGCAATCGTTGCCATCTCTGCATTAGGATTTCTTACTGTAACAGTTATTATCCCAAGTGTAAAATATAACAGCGCAGTAAAAGCAGTGGAAGAACAGAATTACGAAGAAGCATATATTACTTTTAAATCTCTGTATAAATTCAAAGACAGCCAAGCTAAGGCTGATGCTATTATCAAGGAACATCCTGAAGTTGCACAGATTGGTGACATTATCTATTTAGGTACATACGAACAGGACAACAATTTCTCAAACGGTAAAGAGGAAATTGAATGGAAAGTACTTGATAAAGATGCAAACGGAAAGATGCTTGTTGTCAGCAAATATGCTATTGACTGTGGTAATTATCACTCCTCGCCTAAACAGATAACTTGGGAAGACAGTGATATCCGAAAATGGCTTAACAACGATTTTATTGCAACTGCTTTTTCATCAAAGGAAAAATCATATCTTCAGACATCCACTATTGATAATTCAGGAAATCCTGACTATAAAATAAATGGTGGAAATAACACGAAGGACCGTGTATTCCTTTTATCTATCGATGAGGCAAAAAGATATTTACCTAAGACTGTTGACAGAATCTGTATCGCAACAAAATATGCACAGACCAAAGGTTCAGAACTTGATAGTATTACCCGTGCTTGTCGTTGGTGGCTACGTTCCCCGGGGTCAACTCTTTACAGTGCCTCTTCCGTTAAAATTGACGGATTTATTCTTCAACTGGGAACTCCCGTTTCCATTGATAAATCATTTATCCGTCCTGCAATGTGGATTGAAATTAAATAAAAATGTGGAGATTAAGGTTAACTTAATCTCCTTTTTTTATCTTTATAACAGCAACTGTGACATCATCATTTCGATTGACATTTCGACTTCTTGCAACAGCACAAAGTTTTTCCGATAAATCTTCTGAATACCCATTGTGCGCAATATAATCCTTTATTTCTTTTATGCTATGTTCTGTTGCTCCATCGGACATTATAACAATAACATCATCTTCTTTAAGCATACCCTTAACTGTTGCAAACTCTGCCTGTCTTAAAATTCCTATCGGCATGGCAGACTTTTTTATTTCTCCTACTCTACCCTTTCTGTACAGAAGCGAAACGGATGCCCCTGCCTTGTACACAACGGACTGACCTGTATATAAATTTACTTTCAAAATATCAAGAGTTGCCAAGGATTCTTCATGACTTTTTACAAGCATTGCTGAGTTTACAAGCCTTAATGCACAGGGAAAAGAGAATCCCGAAATGATAAGGCGTGAAAACAAGGAAGCAGCCATAGTACCATCAATCGCTGCTCGGTTACCAGTACCCATTCCATCACTTAATACAACAACGAAATTACCCTTTCCATCATAAAACGACTCGAAATAATCGCCACAGATTTCATCCTCTTTGCTTGGCACTTGAAAATAATTACACTCAACAGAAAAAACAGGTTTTTGCCAGAACAACAACATTTTTTCTCTTTTATCAGTTATTGTTACAGGCATTGAAAAGTCCTTTTCCGTTGCCTTTTCGATAGAATCCACCAACTCGCTATCGCTAACTTTACAATCCTGGTCCACTAAAAGATTTACAAACAAATTATTCCTTGAATCCTCATAACAAGTAACAGTTGAGCAAACTCCCATATCTTCAAGACTGTTTTTTATCTCCAAAGATGTTTCCCCTGACGGTTCTGAATTATCTTTGAAACTATCAAGTAAATCATCAAGCATCTGACACATTGTGTCAAACTGGTCAGCAGTAATTCTTCGCATTTCATTGATTCTCCCCTCTGCACCAAGTCGTGCTGAATATGATGAATAGTTTTTATTAAAGCTATCACACAATGACATTATCCTTATGCATTTGCTTTGTAATGACATGGGTGTTCCTGAAGGAACAACTTTCCCCTCTTTTCTCAAGGTATCAACTACACAATCAAACTCTCCTAATGTTGATGCGATATAACTCTTCCAGCACTTGTCAAAACTACCGCAATCACAACATACATTATCCCTTACACGCAGATACACCGACACGGTATCTGGTACTGATTTTTCTTTCAGTATGTCGGAAACCTTAGCCACCGTTTCCGACATATTGCTTATAGCATAACGAACAGATTTAATCTTAGAAACCGTCATATTAAACAGTTCCTTATCGGTGCTGTTAAATGTCACCAATGAAAACTTGGATTTTACTCTTGTAAGAAGTGATTGGGGTGTGATAACAAAAAAAAGTGATGCTATGGCTGTCTCTATAAGCGGTTCTATATTTCTGCCGTTTCCACCAAAGAAAACAAACAATGCACCATAGGAAAAAATATATGCACAGGCACAAAGTACTCTTCCCGAATATGAGAAAATACCCGAAAACAAACCTGCTCCTGCATAACAAAAAACTGTAGGCATACTATTCCCCGTCATTGTATATCCCAAGGACACTCCCGTACCGATAATTGCTCCCCCTGCTTCCTTGAAAAGGTAGGCAGCAACCATTGCTACATAAGAGCAAATCACCCCTGATGGAGTTACGCCTAGAAGTGATAATCCTGAGGTTGTAAGAATCAATATAAGTCCTGCGACAGCAAGACTTGTAATCTCTTTAGCCGTTATACGTTCATTTTTTATAAATTTATTTGTAGTGGATACTCCCACCGAAAAGAAGTAAGCTCCTCCGAATGCTGTAACTGATTCTGCAACTTTTAAGGCAACATTAGAAACAGAAATTTCATCAGCTATCATCACAACAACACCAGTTGAAAGAGTTGAAAAAAGAGAAATCAGTGACATTGCCAAAGGGCTTTGCCTTGCACCGGGAAATGCATCTATATAAACCTTTAAAATATAAACCAGAATCAATGCCATCACATACCGAAATGCAGATAAATACTCATTGGAAATAATGTACCCCGTCATTGCCCCGAAGCAGGAAAAAAGAGTGTTTTTTCTACTGATACCACTACAAAAAGCAATACCTAAGGGTGAAAAATATTCATAAGATGACGCTGATGCTGTAAGTCCTGCAAGGGCAAAACACACTGCCTGCTGTATCACTGATTTCCCAAACTCTGAAATCTGAATTCTTCCACCCTCTATTGGCATACCAAACTCTTTGTTTTCCATTTTTTCACCTACTTTCTTTAATAATGTTTATTATAGGCTTGTCCTAAGCAAAACTTTGACGAAAACAGCAGGTTATAATGAGTAAATTCTTGGTGATTTAAGAAGATATTTGTCTTTATATGATATATGACAAAAAAGTGATAAAAAATTCTTTTAATATCTGGTTTAATGTGGTAAAATAACAAGAGAAATGGGGCGAATTTATGGCAAAGATTTTTACAGTTACATCAGGTAAAGGTGGAGTCGGAAAATCCACATTCTGTGTTAATATTGCTCTGTCACTTAATGAGAGTGGAAAAAAAGTTCTGTTGATTGACGGAGATATTGCTCTGCGCAGTCTTGATTTACTATTGAATCTTGAAGAAAATCTTGTTTATGACTGGTCGGATATTCTTTGCGACAGATGCAGTAAGGACTCTGCTATTCTTCGTTACAATGAAAAAGTTCATCTTCTCCCTGCACCATTAGAAACACCTGATAATCTAAGCAAAGAAACTTTTAAATCTCTTGTTGATTCTTTTGTATCCGACTATGATTTCATTTTCATTGATTCTCCTGCCGGAATAGGAGAATTACAACAAATCTATGCACTGGCATCCGACCAATGCATTGTGATAGCTACACCTGATAATGTGAGTGCAAGAAGTGCATATGTGGCAGGTAACGCTCTCATAAAAGCGGGTGTTAATGAAGAAAATCTTCGTCTTGTCATTAACAGATTCAGCGAAAAAGCTATCAAAAAAGGTAAGTTTTTAAATATTGACGAAATCATTGACATTACATATATTCGTCTTCTCGGAATTATTCCCGAAGAGCCACAACTGATGTATTCTTCTGTATCAAAGAAAAACCTTTCTTCAAGAAGTAATGCAAAGCGTTCATTTAAGAACGTGGCAGGAAGAATTTCAGATAAAGAAATCCCACTTAATTTGTAAAAAAATGTTGAAATGCTTGATATTTTTTGTTATCATATTTATGAGTAGCCTTGTATTTACAGGCAAAATATAATTTTCGGTATAAAAATTTGGAAAGAAGGGGTTAAGTATGAACATAGCACTTATGGCACACGACTCAAAAAAAGAACTTATGACACAGTTTTGTATTGCTTATTGCGGAATACTTTCGCATCATAATCTTTGTGCAACCGGCACAACCGGTAAAATGGTTTCAGAAGCTACAGGACTTAAAATTCAGAAGTTTTTAAGTGGTTCTCAGGGTGGTGACCAGCAAATCAGTTCAAGAATTGCTTGTAACGAGATTGACTTACTTCTTATGTTCCGTGACCCACTCAATCCAAAACCACACGAACCAAAAGACCATACCCTTCTCCGTCTCTGCGATGTACACAATGTTCCGGTTGCTACAAATATTGCAACAGCTGAAGCTCTTATCCACGCGCTTGAACGTGGTGACCTTGACTGGAGAGATATCGTCAATCCAAAATAACTATACAAACTTTTAATGCCTCACTTTTACAGGTGAGGCACACCTAATATATAAGGAAGATTTTTTATGGCTTTAATTACAAATGCTATCAAGGGAACTCAGGATACACTCCCTAAAGAAAGTTACAAAATTCAATATGTGGAATCTGCTGTAAGAGAAACTGCAGAAAACTTTGGTTTCCACGAAATGAGAACTCCTGTTTTTGAACATACAGAACTTTTCCAGCGTGGTGTTGGTGAAACAACTGACGTTGTTCAGAAAGAAATGTACACATTTGAAGACAAGGGTGGCAGAAGCATTACTCTCCGCCCTGAAGGTACAGCTGGTGCAGTAAGAGCATTCCTCGAACACGGACTTTTCAACGAAGGACTTCCACAGAAGATTTACTATCTCACATCCTGCTACAGATACGAAAAGCCTCAGGCTGGTCGTCTTCGTGAATTCCACCAGTTTGGTGTTGAATGCTTTGGTGCAGGTGCTCCAAGTGCCGATGCAGAAGTTATTTCACTTGCAAATGAAGTTTTTAATTATCTTGGAATAAACAACCTTGCTCTTGAAATCAACTCAATCGGTTGTCCAGAATGCAGAAAGCATTATCACAAAGCACTTAAGGAATATTTTGAACAATACAAAGGTGACCTTTGCGAAACTTGTTTAGGCCGTCTTGACAGAAATCCAATGAGAATTCTCGACTGTAAGAGTCCTGTTTGCTCAGGTATTGCAGAAAATGCGCCTACTGTTCTCCAGTTCCTTTGTGACGATTGTAAAAATCACTTTGAAAGTGTAAAAAAATATCTTGATGCTATGAATATCCCATACACAGTTAACCCACAGATTGTTCGTGGCCTTGACTATTACACAAGAACTGTTTTTGAATTCGTTTCAAAAGAAATCGGTGCTCAGGGAACAGTTTGTGGTGGTGGACGTTACGACGGACTCATTGCTGAAATGGGTGGAAATCCACTTCCTGCTTGTGGTTTCGGTTTAGGTCTTGAAAGACTCTTGCTCCTAATGGAAGCACAGAGCACTCCTTTCCCTGAACCAAAGAAATGTGACCTTTACATTGTTAGCATGGGTGAAAATGCAAATATTAAGGCTGCAGAAATCGCAACATCTCTCCGTAGTGAGGGAATGTGTGTACAGTTCGATACAGTTGGCAGAGGCTTAAAGCCACAGATGAAATATGCTAATAAAATTGGTGCATTATATACTCTTGTTTTAGGTGACAGCGAACTTGAAACAGGAAATATCAAGCTCAAAAATATGGATACCGGCAATGAAACAGAAATGACACTTTCAGATTTTGCCGATAATTTCCAATCAGTAGTTATAAAAGATGCTATGTCAGGTTTTGAATCTCTCGGTGTTGAAGGAATTGATTTAGCAAATCTTATGGGAGGCACAATCTAATGGATAGAATGAATGGATTAAAAAGAACCGATTACTGTGGCACTCTTAATGCTGACTTTGTTGGCAAGGAAGTAACAGTTGCAGGTTGGGTACAGCGTCGTCGTGACCTTGGTGCACTTATTTTCGTTGACCTTCGTGACAGAACAGGTGTTGTTCAGTTAGCTTTTGACGATAACACAGACAAAGAAATTTTCGATAAAGCATTCACAGTTCGTAGTGAATATGTACTTATGGCTAAGGGTGTTGTCCGTGAACGTTCTTCAAAGAACAAGGACATCCCAACAGGTGATATTGAAATTGAAGTTAAAGATTTAAGAGTTGTTGGTATCAGTGAAACACCACCTTTTGAAATCGTTGAAAACTGTCAGACATCAGAGGTAACTCGACTTAAATACCGTTACCTTGACCTTCGTCGTCCTGACTTACAGAAAAATATTCTCCTCCGTCACAAGATTACAAAAATCACTCGTGACTATTTTGACGAAAACGGATTTATTGAAATTGAAACTCCAATGCTTATCCGTTCAACTCCTGAAGGTGCTCGTGACTTCCTTGTTCCATCAAGAATTCACAACGGAAGCTTCTATGCTCTTCCACAGTCACCGCAGCTTTACAAACAGCTTTCAATGGTAGCAGGTTTTGACAGATATATGCAGATTGCCCGTTGTTTCCGTGACGAAGATTTGCGTGCTGACCGTCAGCCTGAGTTCACACAGATTGACCTTGAAATGTCATTTGTTGATGTTGATGATGTTATGGGTATCGGTGAAGGCTATATTCAGAGAGTATTCAAAGAAGCTATGGATGTTGATGTTCAGTTACCACTTCCAAGACTCACATATAAAGAAGCTATGGAACGCTATGGTTCTGACAAGCCTGATACACGTTACGAAATGGAGCTTTGCGACCTCGGTGACATAGTTAAGGGTTGTGGCTTCGGTGTATTCACCTCTGCTCTTGAAGCAGGTGGCGCAGTTTACTGTATCACAGCTAAAAATGCTGTTAATACTCTTACAAGAAAAGAAATTGACAAGCTTACTGAGTTTGTTCGTGGTATCGGAGCAAAAGGACTTGCTTTTGCCCGTCTTATGCCTGATGGACTTGCTTCTTCATTTGCTAAATTCCTTACAGAAGACGAAATGACAGCTCTTCTTAACAAAGCAGGAGCAGAAACAGGTGACGTTGTTCTTATCGTTGCAGATACAAAGAAAAACAGTGTTCTTTCAGTTCTCGGTGCACTCCGTCAGGAGGTTGCTAAGAAGCTCGACATTATTCCAACAGACAAATACAATCTTCTCTGGATTACAGAATTCCCATTCTTTGAGTGGGACGAAGATGCTGGAGCCTTCGTTGCTATGCATCACCCATTCACTTCGCCTATGGATGAATGTTTAGAATATCTTGAAACTGACAAAGCGCAGGTTCGTGCAAAGGCTTATGACCTTGTTCTCAACGGTGTTGAATTGTCATCAGGTTCAATTCGTATTACTGACCCAACACTCCAGAAGAGAATGTTCACTCTTCTTGGACTTTCAGACGAAGAAGCATACGAAAAGTTTGGTTTCTTAACAGATGCATTCCGTTTCGGCCCTCCTCCACACGGTGGTATGGGTATCGGTCTTGACAGACTTGTAATGCAAATGATTGGTGCTGACTCGCTTCGTGATGTTATCGCATTCCCTAAACTCCAGAACGCAAGTGAGCCAATGACAGAATGCCCATCAGCTGTTGATACACTTCAGCTTGATGAACTTGGAATTGCAGTAAAAGTAACAGAGGAATAATTATGAAAAAAGGCATAAAAAAACTGAATACCGTACTGTTATCAGTAATCTTATGCCTTAGCTTTACTGTAATGGCATTTGCTGAAGAAACAGTCAAGTATTCAAATGAATTAACAGTTACTCCTATTCGTATTTTCTTTGCAATTCTCGTAATTGTGCTTTTCGTTATAAGTGAAATTGCATTTGAAAAAATCCGTGAAAAACGAGTTGCAAAGCGAAATAAGAAATATGGAAAAGACAAAGAAAAATAAACCTCGGTCATACAACCGAGGTTTTATTATTGTGAGGTATAGTACCAATGAGGGTATTCTTTATAGGATTCTTGCCATGATTCTGTGTATGTAAAAATTCCATCGTCATGCAAAACTCCTATCCTCTCTGAAAATGGCGAGTCTTTATAATTTATATAAATATATTTCCATGCACCATATTCTGTAACTGTAGCATATTTTGAAATATCGCCACCACTGTTTCTTGCTGTGATTATCTCATTGATTTTATCTCCATCTTTAATGCGAACTGGAGCAATATCATTATAGTCTTCATATAGTACAATATCTACAATCTCATGGGTTTCTGTTGTTGGCATTTTAAAATCAAAATCTTCTGAAACATACCATTCATAATAACTACTATCTTCATAAATATAAATTATTGTAGGGTGAGTTATTGAGTCGTTTGAATAAATAAAATATCTGTTTTCAGGAATAACATATTTCTGCCCCTTTTCAAGTTCAGGCAAATACTCAACACATATACTTAAATCTATCTGTTTTTTTAACTCGTAAGGAATCATATGATACGGGAATTTTTCTGGAAAAATATTGTTATTCGCAATAATCTTTTCATAGTTAATCCTCAAATAATTGCTACTACACTCATAATATTTCTGCCCGTTATATATCAATTCGTCTATATGTGTTTCATCATTGCTGATATGTTGTATAACATCTATTCTTTCTGTATTCTTTTCATAATAAACTATGCCCACTATTCCCAAAACAAACGCAAGGACAAGAGTGACTGCTGTTAATAACTTTATGACGATATGTTCTTTTTTCCATTTCTTATATATGCCTATAACAACTTTTTTCAAAAGAGTCGTTACGCAAATTAACACAAGTCCTAAAGTAAGAGTTAATGCTGATAAAAGAAAAAAGGGGTATAAATCATTAAAACCATTACGAACTAATTCCAAAGGTGAAAATGCCATCACAAATATTAATGGAAATGCAAATTTTACTTTAACATTTAAAAGCCCTACACATATACAGCTCACAACATACAATACAGCACTAAATTTTACTACTTCATCTGACAAATTGAAAATAGTCATAACATATATTGTTACCAGATGAAAAGTGCAAAGAACAGTAAAAACTATGTTCTGCCATTTCTTTTTATCATTTTCTGCTTCCTGCATTGTACTGATTATAACTTCGTCACTTTTTGTCACCAATTCTTCATCACTCAATTTTTCACCAGCAAGCAGTTCATTAACAGTTACTCCAAGAGTTTTGGCAAGTGGAGTGAGAAAAACAATATCAGGAAAACCCTTACCAGTTTCCCACCGGGAAATTGCCTTGTCCGTACAGTTAAGGATTTCTGATAATTCCTTTTGGGTAAGACCTTTTTCTGTTCTAAGTTTTTTGATAAATTCACCAGTTTTTAAACTATCCATTTTTCGCACTCCTTTCATAAAAATATTAACTTATTTACAAGATTATTTCAACCTATGTAGCATAGAGTTGTTGATATATAAGGAAATTCCCCCTCTATTTGAGGGGGAATGTTTTTATTTTATAGCATTATAAATTGTAGGTACAAACAAGCCTAAGATATGTGGTAACACAAATGCATAAGCAACTGATGTTACAAGTGTAAGACCAAATTTTTCAAGTCTTGCACCAAGCCAGAAGATTCCATACAATGGTGCAACAAGAATCTTACTGATTTTCTTCTCATTATTTATAAAGTAATTTTCCTTGAGCATCATAACATCTTCAATTTGTGGGAAGAGGTTTGTAAGTATTGCAACACCAAAATACAAGCAAATCCAACCAAAGATATCTGCAAGTCTTCCGAAATAAATGATTGAAACTGAACCATACATCAGAATCATATTTCCCAAAACAAGGCTAAAGAAGAATGGAATGAAGCAAATATCGAAGCTTGGACCTTTTCTTCTTACAAGGTCATGGTCAACGTGGGACATCATTTCGTCAAAACGAACCACTCTTTCGTCGTCTATGATAATTTTTGATGAACGACAACACATATGCTCAAAAAACGCATGGAGCATAGCACCTGGAAGTGTTAAAGCTTTGATTATTACATAAATTATTCTCATATCAAATCGTACCTTCCACTTTCCACAAGATTTTTAAGTGTTGTTTTGCCAGATTTCAAATCTTCCAAATCTGCATCATACTGTTTAGTATCTTTAATTGTCATCTTAAGATTTTCTTCCATTGCTTTGTAATTATCATTATCCCCTGCCTGGAGTGATGCTAAAGCAGCAATCTCCCATGCCTGAGGATACATAGAAATCATAGCACTATATGAATCTATATAGCTTTCTGACAATGCATAACAGCAATCATTGATAACATCAACAGCCTCATCATATTTTTCCATCATAATAAGATTAAGACCTTTTTGCATTGTGAGAACAGGACTATATCTCATAACAAAAGCATCTCCACCAGAACTTTCTTCCAACGTCTTAATACCCTGGTCTGCGTACTTAATAGCAGCATCGTAATCCTTATCACGATAACGAGAAACCATTGACATTATGAGATAATAGTCAGTAGCTTCACTGTTTATTTCATAAAGGTCTTTTGCGAGAGTTTCTGCCTTTTCATACTCACCAAGTTTAACATATGTATCTGCCAACATATACCCTGCAAGGCTCTTCATAAATTGTGATGACTCAACTGCCTTTTCCATATGGTCAACATAGTCTTTTTCTTCCTTTTCAAGAAGAATCGCTGCCTGATATTTAGCAATATACACCCAACCGGCATCAACTGTATATTTTGTTTCAGTACCGTCAGGAGTGAAATTAGCATCTGTTTCATCCTTATAAACGTTACCCTTGACATAAATTGTTTTGCCGATAAGCTTATCAAGTTCTTTCAAGGTGTCTTCATAGTTCTTCTCGCTGATTGTGTTCAAATCCACATGCTGACTAATGATAACACTTGTTGCTTCCATAGCCTCAATATCAGCAATAATCTTTTTAGAATCCTTAAAGACAGGAAGTTTAAGTTCTTTTTCGCTGAGGAATGTTGCAATTTCACTATTTATTGACTCAATATTTCCAAGGTCATAGTAAAGTTTAATTCTCTTTTCGTAAAGATTATAAAACTCATTCTTTGTTTCTTTTTGGGAAACAAGTTCCAATGCATTTTCATATTCAATCAATGCTGTGAATGTCTTATTCTCAGCAGCAGCTTTGTCCGCCTTCTTCATAACAGAGAAAATCGGTACATTTATTGCAAAACAGAACATTGCACCAACCACAATACAAGCCATAACAAGAACTGCGATGATTCCTCTGTAGTCATAAGGACACTTTTCTAAAAGTGACTCACATTCCTGACAGTAAGGACCTTGTGGATTCTTTTCCGTTCCTCTTGGTTTTTCACCACAGTATTCACAAAGCTCTTCAGCTTTTTTCTCTGTTTTTGTGTCTTTAGAAACAGTTTGTGGGTTATATCCCTCAACCTCTAATTCTTCAATCGCAAGACTTTCTTCTGCTTCCTTCTTGCTCTTATCAAGTTCTTCCTTAAAGATTCTTGCAAGGTCTTCCATTTCCTGCTGAAGTTCGTCCGGTTGTGTATCAGCATTCTGACCAGCATTTAATCTTTCTTTATTTTCGTCCAAGGTTATTCCTCCTTTGGATTTTATCCGTTAAAAATCAGTTTTCATTTGCTCCGCAGCATTTCTTGTATTTTTTACCACTTCCGCAAGGACATGGGTCATTTCGACCTACTTTTTGTCCCTTTTTAACTGGCTGTTTTTTCTCACTGCCATCGGAAGCACCATTTGTTGCAGTGATTTTTGCTGCCTGTTCACGTTTAACATCCTCTTCACTTCTTAAACGGAACACTGTAAGTGTTGTAACAGTTCCTTCACGGATAAGTGAATTCATTTCGTCAAACATATCATAACTTTCCATACGGAATGCAACTACAGGGTCTTGCTGGGCATATGAACGGAGATAGATACCACGTTTTAATTCTTCCATAGCATCAAGGTGGTCCATCCAACGCTGGTCAACATTATGCAAAAGAACTTTTCTCTCAAGTTCTGTCATAATTGCTTCGCCATATTCCTGTGACTTAGCATTATAAATTTCCATAGCCTTGTTGTAGAAATAATCTTTATATTCCTTATTAGTATCAAATTTATTTTCAAGACCGTCTTCTGCGAGATACTTAAGTTTGTTAACAAGTCCTGCTCTGTTCCACTCATCAGGTGACTGAGATTCAGGACAATAGAAATCAACTGTTTCTTCAAAATATCCGTCAAACATTTTAAGGATTGCAGAGTGAATATCAAAGCCATCGAGAACCTGATTACGCTGTTCATAAATCTTCTTTCTCTGTTCATTCATAACGTCATCAAAGCGAAGAACACTACGACGAGCTGCAAAGTGATTGCCCTCTACCTTTTTCTGTGCATTTTCAATTGTACCTGAGAAGATTTTTGCTTCAATAGGAAGTTCTGCAGCACTCTTGAATGCATCAAGAATATTGTAGAATCTGTCACCTGCGAAGAGTCGGAGCAATTCGTCTTCTGCTGAAAGATAGAACTTACTGCGACCAGGGTCACCCTGACGACCTGCACGACCACGCAACTGATTATCAATTCTTCGTGATTCGTGGCGTTCTGTACCGATTATGAACAAGCCACCTGCTTGACGAACTTTATCAGCCTCATCTTTCAACTGGTCTTTATATTTCTTTTCGAGTTCACGATATGTGTTTCTTGCTTCAATGATATCTGTGTTATCCGTCTCTGCAAAACCTGTTGCTTCGGCAATAAGCTCCTCGGAGAATTCAAGTCTTCTCATCTCAGCACGAGCCATATACTCAGGGTTACCACCAAGGATAATGTCAGTGCCACGACCTGCCATGTTTGTAGCAATAGTAACTGCACCAAGAGAACCTGCTTGAGCGATAATCTCTGCTTCCTTATCGTGATATTTGGCATTAAGTACATTATGTTTAATGCCATATTTTTTAAGTGCCTTACTTAAAAGTTCACTCTTTTCGATATTTGTTGTACCAACAAGAACAGGCTGACCGATTTTGTTACATTCAAGAATCTGTTCAATAATCGCTCTGAATTTTACAGTTTCTGTTTTATAAAGAACATCTTCTTCGTCCTTACGAATCATTGGCTTATTTGTTGGAATTTCGATAACGTCAAGGCTGTAAATCTCCTGGAATTCAGCACTTTCCGTCATAGCAGTACCTGTCATACCTGAAAGCTTTGTGTACTGACGGAAATAGTTCTGGAAAGTGATTGTAGCAAGAGTTTTTGACTCTCTTTCAACCTTAACATTTTCTTTTGCTTCAATAGCCTGATGCAGACCGTCAGAATAACGACGACCCATCATAATACGACCTGTAAACTCGTCAACGATAAGTACCTGACCATCTTTTACAACATAGTCAACATCTCGTTTCATAACACCAATTGCCTTAATTGCAAGGTCAAGGTGGTGCTGGAGAGTAAGATTTTCTACGTCAGCAAGGTTTTCAACGCCAAATGCTTTTTCTGCCTTTTTGATACCTCTCTGTGTAAGAGATGCTGTTTTGCCCTTTTCGTCAACTACGAAATCATACTCATCAGGAACTGTATTTTCAATACCTTGCTTTGAGTCGATTTCTTTTACAACATACATTTTAAGACTTCTTGCAAAGTTGTTTGCCACCTTATAAAGCTCGTTTGACTTATCTCCCATACCTGAAATGATAAGTGGAGTTCTTGCTTCATCAATAAGGATTGAGTCAACCTCGTCAACGATTGCGAAGTTATGACCACGCTGAACTCTCTGTTCTGCGTAGATAACCATGTTATCACGAAGATAGTCAAAGCCCATTTCGTTGTTTGTACCATAAGTAATATCGCAAGCATAAGCTTCTCTTCTCTGCTCACCATCAAGGTCGTGAACGATAAGACCTACTGAAAGCCCCATGAAACGATAAAGCTTACCCATCCATTCGGAGTCGCGACGAGCAAGATAATCGTTAACGGTAACAACATGAACACCTTTGCCTGAAAGCGCATTAAGGTATGCAGGAAGTGTTGCAACAAGAGTTTTACCTTCACCTGTTCTCATTTCGGCAATTCGTCCCTGATGAAGAACTATACCACCGATAATCTGTACTGGGAAATGACGCATATTAAGAACACGGGCAGAAGCTTCTCGACAAGCAGCAAATGCTTCCGGCAAAATATCGTCAAGTGTTTCACCATTTTTAAGTCTTTCTTTAAATTCAGGAGTTTTAGCCTGAAGCTGTGCATCTGTAAGCGCTTTATATTCTTCTTCCAATGCTAAAACTTTTTTTTGAATCGGAATTATTCTTTTGATTTCTCGTGAAGAATAATCACCGAATATCTTCTTAAATAATGACATTTTTTATATCTATCCTTTCCGTTTTTTAACGAATTACGGGTCTTTTAGAGTTATATTGTAACTGCTCAAACTCTCCCATTATCAATTTGGTAACATTATAACATATATGTTCAAAAAAATCATTAATTTTTTGTGAAAAATTTAAGTATTTTCCTTGATTTACACGACATTTTTTGATATTCTTAATATGTATATAAATTTCTTAATTTAGTTATACTGAAAATTGATTAAGGAGGCGTTCAAAATGACTGACGCAAGAACATTAGCATACATAAATATGTACGCAGTTCTCGGCACGTTGGAAAACCTTTGCGAACTTGATGACAAAGCAAAAGAGATTCTTTCAACTCTTGAAAATCCTGTATCTTTGGCATTCGACGTTAAAGATGGTCCAAGTGCAACACTTACATTCTCTAAAAACGGATGCCGTATGGAAGATGGCGTCAACAGCAAGTGCGATATTAAGATTCCAGTATCATCTTGCGACAAATTCAACAAAATTATTGATGGTGTTGTTACACCTATCCCAACAAAAGGTCTTACAAAGATTAACTTCCTTTTAAAGACTTTCACAGCCCTTACAGACAGACTTACAGAAGTTATGCGTCCATCTGCTGAAGCACTTAAGGACCCTGATTTCTTCCGTCTTAACACACTTTGCACATTCTATACTGTATCTGTTGCAATCTCACAGATTGGTAATCAGGATGCTATCGGTAAATTCAGTGCTTCCAACATTGCTGACGGTGATATTCAGATTGGTATTAAAGATACTGTTTACGCAACAATCCGTGTTAAGAATAATCGTCTTATCACAATTAAGCAGGCTTCTCCAAAGCCTCGTGCAATTATGGAATTCTGTGACCTTGAACTTGCAAACGCTCTTTTTGCAGGTACAGTTAACTCAATCGACCACGTAGGCAACGGTAATATCGTTATCCGCGGTCTTATCTCAATGGTTGACAATGTAAACCGAATTCTTGACAGAGTTGCATTGTACTTGGCATAGGCGTATAAAAGCCAAACATAACATGTCGTAAATACAGACTTATAACAAATTTTCACTTTTTCACCCTCGCCTTGCGCCAGCAAGCCTTCGGTCTCAAAAGCAAAAATTTATCTAAAATTCAAGTATTTACGATGCAAGGCAGTTTTTGACGAGCAGATTTTTTGTCTGTACAAGGCATAAATTTGCAGCAATACTGTCGTATTACAAAAATTTTAACGAAGTACAGGCGAAAATCTGCCGTAAAAAACCATATTAGGTTTGGCTTTTATTCGCCTAGGAGGACAAAAAAATGAGTAAATTCCCATTATACAACACCACAAAAAGCCGTGAGATGTTTGAGCGTGCAACAAAGGTTATCCCATCAGGTATTTACGGTCACTTAGGTCCTGCTGAAGGTCAGTGGATTCCTGTTAATAGATGGCCTTCTTTCTCAGAAAAAGCACAGGGCTCATACTTCTGGGACGTTGACGGCAATAAATACATTGACTATATGTGTGCATACGGCCCTAATGTTCTTGGTTACAACGACCCTGATGTTGACGCTGCTGCACTTAAACAATTGAAACTTGGTAACTGTACAACTGCTCCTGCAAAAGTTATGGTTGAATGTGCTGAAACACTTGTTGATACAGTTGCATCTGCTGATTGGGCATTCTTCTGCAAGAATGGTTCAGACACAACAACACTTGCAACAATGGCTGCAAGAGCACATACACATAAAAAGAAAATTATCTTCTTGAAATATTATTATCACGGAGATTTCCCATGGGCACAGAAAATTGACTACCCAGGTATTACTCCTGAAGACGTTGCTAACAACATCATCTGCCCTTGGTTTGACCTTGATGCTCTTCAAAAAGCATACGACGATAACAACGGTGATATCGCTGGTCTTATTGCACAGCCATACGACCACGGTAACTTTAAGGATAACGAAGTTGCTTCAACAGAGTATTGGCAGTCTGTTCGCAAATGGTGTGACGACCACGGCGTAGTTCTTATTATCGACGACGTTCGTGCTGGTTTCCGTCTTGACCTTGCTGGTTCTGACCATTACTATGGTTTCAAAGCAGACCTTATCTGTTTTTGTAAAGCTCTTGCAAATGGCTACAACATGTCAGCACTTTGTGGTGGCGAACATATGAAAGCTACTGTTTCAGGTATCACATATACAGGTTCTTACTGGTTGAGTGGTGTTCCATTCGCTGCTTGTGTTGCTTGTATTAACAAGATGAAAGCTCTTGACACACCAACAATGTTGCGTCGTCTTGGTACAATGGTTACAGATGGTTTCAAGAAAGCTGGTGCTGAATATGGCTTCGACCTTAGAGTTTCAGGTGAACCTGCACTCTTCTACTTAAGAATAGCAAACGATGACAACCTTATGCTTCATCAGGAATGGGTTGCAGAATGTGTTAACCGTGGTTTGTTCATCACATCTCACCACAACCACTTCATCAACGCTTCTCTTACTGAAGAAGACATTAAGAAGTCAATTGAAATTGCAGAAGATGCATTCTCAGTTGTTGCAAAGAATCATCCTGAAATCAGAGGCTAATCAAACAAATCATAGCGAAGTGGGGACTTCGCTTCTAATAAATTTTTCTTGGAGGGAAAATTATGGCTAATTTATCAAAAGCAGAATGGCTCGCACTCGAAAAGAAAGCCCTTGAACTCCGTAAACTCTGCGTACAGACAACTGTATGGGCAGGTAGCGGACATTTCGGCGGCGGTATGAGTGTTATGGACCTTCTCACAGTTCTTTATCACAAGTATCTTAACATCAAGGTTGACGAACCACAATGGGACGACCGTGACAGATTTATTCTTTCAAAAGGTCACGCAGCAATCGCTTATGCTCCTGTTCTTTGCGACAAGGGCTTCAACGATGTTGAAATGCTCAAATCATTCAACCTTTCAGGTTCAAAGATGGGTATGCACCTTGACTCAAACAAAGTTGTCGGCGTTGACGCTTCAACAGGTTCACTTGGTCACGGTCCGTCAATCGCAGCAGGTACAGCACTTGCAGCAAGACTTATGAACAAAGATTTCCTTACATACGTAGTTACAGGTGACGGTGAGCTTGGTGAAGGCTCATGCTGGGAAGGCTTTATGACAATGAATCACTATAACCTTTCTAACTGTATCGTATTTATCGACAGAAACCACAATATGATTGACGGTAACACAGAAGATGTTATGAAGCTTGAACCTCTTGCTGACAAAATGACAGCATTCGGTTTCAACACTATCGTTGTTGACGGTAACAATATCGGTGAGCTTTGTGACGCTATTGACGTTGCTATCGAAAGAGCAAAGACACCACAGGCTCCTACATGTATTCTTATGGATACAAAGAAAGGTGCTGGTATCAAGTCAATCGAAGGCGACTATACATGGCACTATGGTGCTATTGACGATGCAAGTCGGATCGTAGCCATGTCGTTCTGTGAG
>JAZNJX010000032.1:0-26973 GCA_045578245.1 Candidatus Fimenecus sp.
ATGCGCTGTGGCACGCTGAAAGGGATTCGAACCCCCGACCCTCTGCTTAGAAGGCAGATGCTCTATCCAACTGAGCTATCAGCGCTGGAGCGGGTGATGGGAATCGAACCCACACGACCAGCTTGGAAGGCTGGGATTCTACCATTGAACTACACCCGCATTTCAAATGCTTGATTATTTTAGCACAATGAGTAATCTTTGTCAAGAACTTTTTTGCTTTATTTCAAATATTTTGTATGCATAAATAGTCGTTTACAGTCCGTTATTTTACTCACTCTGTTATTTACAAAATACATATAAAATGATAAAATATATTCAATGTGTATGGAGGTGGTTTTATGAATTCATCGTGGATAATTGTTTTTATGTTTTTCATCATTTTAATGATGAAAAAGCATGAGAGTATTCTTGTTATAATTCGTAAACATCTTCGCAAAAAAAGGGGACAAAAAGATATGACAGCTTTAATTGAAAAGTACATTGGTAAAGAGTGCTTGATTTACACTTGCACATCTTCTTCACAAATTACAGGTATTATCAAATCTTGTAATGGGGGTTGGCTTGAGGTTGAAAACAGCAATGGTCAGTGTGACCTTGTTAACTGTGAATATATCACAAGAATACGTGAATACCCAAGAAATAAAAACGGAAAGAAAAAGGGTGTAATTCTCGATTGAGGTGTGTATTATGGATAAAAACAGACTTGCAAAAACTCCTCCTATGGGTTGGAACAGCTGGGACTGCTATGGTGCAGCCGTAAATGAAGAACAACTTATGGGAAATGCAGAATATATGGCGAAATATCTTAAAGATTATGGATGGCAATATGTTGTCTGCGACATTCAATGGTATGAGCCAAAGGCAAAAAATAATGATTATAATAATTTTACTGAACTTTGTATGGATGAGTATTCACGACTTATTCCTGCTGTTAATCGTTTCCCATCATCTGCAAATGGCGTTGGATTTAAGGCGATTGCAGACAGAATTCACGATATGGGACTTAAATTCGGTATCCATATGATGCGTGGTATTCCTCGTCAGGCTGTTCATCAGAATACGCCTATTTTAGGTACTGATAAAACAGCTCGTCAGGTGGTGCATCATTTCTCTGTTTGTCCTTGGAATACTGATATGTACGGAATGTACACCTGTGAGGGTGCACAGGCTTATTATGACAGTGTCTTTCAAATGTATGCCCAGTGGGGAATTGACTTTGTTAAGGTTGACGACATCTGTGTTACTGAATTCAGAAAATGGGACAACCCATATTCAGCTCGTGAAGAAGTTGAAATGATTAGAAAAGCCATTGATAAAACAGGCAGGGATATTGTACTTAGCCTTTCTCCGGGACCTGCTGAATTATCTGTTGCCGACCACCTTTGCGAAAATGCCAATATGTGGCGTCTTACAGGCGACTTCTGGGACTGGTGGGGCAAACTCTACGAGATGTTTGAAAAATGTGAAAAATGGGCACCTTACGTAAGTGAGGGCTGTTGGCCTGACTGCGATATGTTACCACTTGGCAATATTTCACGAAATGGCTGTTGCCACGGTCCACAGGACAGATACACACAATTTACAAAGGACGAGCAGATTACTCTTATGACTCTCTGGTCAATCTTCCGTTCACCACTTATGTTTGGCGGCGAAATGAGAAACAATGACGAATGGACACTTTCTCTTATGACAAATGCGGAAGTGCTTGATGTCAATCAGAATTCTCATGACGGAAAACAGGTTTATCGTGACGAAGAAGTAATAATCTGGTCAGCAATTTCTTCCGACAATAAGCCATTAATCGCAGTGTTCAATGTATCTGAAAAAGAAAAAGAAATCACAGTTGATTTGACAAAATATGACTTGGCAGGGGAATATACTCTCCGTGATTTGTGGGCAAAAGAAGAAGTTTCTAAAATCAAAAACACAATCACTTGCACAGTGAATTCCCATGGTGCAAAGCTCTTTAAATTAAAGTAAAAAGGGGCAAAAACTATGCTCAGCATTATTACAGGACGAACTGGAAGCGGTAAAACTCGATTTATTCGTTCTTTGGCTTGTGAAATTGCGCAGGTGCAGTCAGGAAAAGCCATAATAATTGTTCCGGAACAGTTTTCTTTTGAAACTGAAAAGGGAATGTTACAGCTTTTAGGTAATGAAAAAATAAATAATGTTGAAATCTTAAGCTTTTCACGAATTGCTGAAAGGCTTTTGTCCCAATACGGAAAAATTGATAAAAAGATTGCTGATGACGGTGTCCGTGCTGTACTTATGAGTCGTGCAATCGAAACCTTGGAAGATAAACTGACAGTTTTCAACCGATATAAAAGATTCCCACAACTTCTTAATGATATTTTGGGTTTCCACCGTGAAATGAAAAAATGTGGGGTTACTAATGAAAGTTTAGAAGATTTTTCAACCAAGGTAAAAAAAGCATCTTTTGCTTCAAAACTTACTGAACTTTCACTCATTTTTACTTGCTACGATGCTCTTTTATCTCAAAGCTTTACCGATAGCAATATTCATCTTGATTTGCTTTATGATTTGCTTTCGGAGGTTGGTTATTTCAAAGGCAAAACAGTATTTTTAGATGCTTTTTCAGGCTTCTCAGGTCAGGAATATAAAATTATTGAACAAATTTTGCGTCAGGCAGATGATGTGTATGTGACATTCTGTTGTGATACTTCGAAAAATAACGGCAGATATGAACTTTTCTACAATGCTGACGTGGAAATCCGAAAACTTAAAGGCATAGCAAATAAACTAAGTGTCAAAATTGCACCTGAAAAAGTTTTGCATTCTAAAAAAGAGTTCAAAAAAGATGAACTTAATTTCCTCGAAGAAAATATTTTCTCGTCAGGTAACAAAATCTATAACGAAGATGCAAGCGCAATTATAATAATCCCTTGTCGCACAAAAACTGAAGAATGTCAGGTTGTGGCTTCGGAAATCAAGAGAATTGTAAGAACAGAAAACCTCAGATATCGTGATATTGCGGTAATCGTCCGTAATGAAGAAAGTTACAGAAAAGATTTGGCATCTGCCTTCAGAAAATATGACATTGATTGTTTTCACGATAATCGTCAGCCTATTGACACTCAACCACTTGTTGTTTTTGTTAAGTGTCTTCTTGATATTTTGGTGAAGGGTTTCGAAACTGAAACAGTGCTTCGCTTTTTAAAGACTCAGCTTTATGGTTTTACTGTTGAAGAAATAGCACTTTTAGAAGATTATTGCCTTATGTGGAAAGTTCGTCCATCAAGTTGGAAAAACAAGTGGACAGAGAATCCAAGAGGCTTCGGTGAGGAATTAGACCTACAGGCACAAGAAACTCTCGATAAGATAAATGGTCTCCGTGAAAGAATAGTTGGTCCTATTCTTTCGTTGAAAAATAAAATTAAGAATACCGATGGTGAAACAGTCTCAAGGGAACTTTTCGCCTTTTTACGCAATGCTCAAATCGATGAAAATTTAAAAGTATTCACAACTTTCTTAAAGGATAACGGTGAAACAGATTTAGCAATTGAGCAGGGCAGAATCTGGAAGCTTCTTACAGAAATTTTTGACGGACTGTATTTTTCTCTCGGTAAATCAACAATTTCAATAGAGCGTTATTCTGAACTCTTTACTATTCTTATCGCATCAAAGGATATTGGTGTGATTCCTAATGGTATTGACGAGGTTATTGTTGGCTCTGCCGACAGAATTCGTGCCTCTGCACCAAAAGTTGTGTTCTTAATGGGTGTCAATACAGGTGTTTTCCCTGGGGAGAGCTCATCAGGTGTGCTCTTTAACGATATTGAAAGATGCGAACTTATAAAGAATGGTTTACCAATAATCAGCAACCTTGAATATAACAGTGTCAGTGAGAGCTTCATTGCTTACCATGCTGCAACATTGGCAACTGATAAACTTTATTTTACATATCCTGCTTTGGGTAGCGACTCATCTTCACTCACACTGTCTGAAATGGTGAGTGAGGTTGTCAAAATGTTCCCAAAATGCAATATAAGAACAGAAAACGCAAAAATTGACCGTGTAGAAAGTCGTAATTCTGCATTTTCAGTAATGGCAGGGGAAACTGTAAACGGCTCCGTTTTAGGTGAAACTTTAAAACAGTATTTCAATGAAAATAACGGAGAAAACGAACTTTCAAAGCTCCAAAAAGCAGAAAAAAGAGAGTTTAATATTACGGATAAAGACTTAGCAACAGAGTTTTTTGGCAAGAATATGTATATTTCTGCTTCACGAGTTGAAAAGTTCTATAAGTGTCCGTTCAGTTATTTCTGCGAATACGGACTCAAAGCTGTGCCAAGAAAAGAAGCAGAGGTTGATGTAGCGCTTTCAGGTACACTTATCCACCACGTTTTAGAGATTTTCTTGTCCAGAAATCCAAAGAGTGAGTTAAATGTACTTACAGAAAAAGGTATAAGAATCCAAATCAGTAAAATTATAGATGACTACATTGCAGAGAATATGGGTGGATATGAAAATAAAGCACCATCATTTATTCGAACAGTTTCATTGCTTAAAGAGACAGCATATAAAGTTGTAAAACAGCTTGTCTCAGAGTTTTCACAATGCAAATTCACTCCTGCTGATTTTGAACTTAAAATCAATAATGATGGAAAGATTCCACCTTATGAAATTGAACTCCAGAATGGTGGAACAGTTAGAATTGTGGGTAGCATAGACCGAGTGGATACATATGAAACAAAAGACAACACATTTGTAAGGGTTATTGACTATAAAACAGGTGGCAAAGAGTTTAAACTGGGTGAGGTTTTCTCAGGACTCAATATGCAGATGCTTATTTACCTTTTTGCAATCTGGCAAAATGGGGGAGAGTATTATAAAAACGTTACCCCTGCAGGGATTCTTTATTTCCAGGCTAAAAACCCAAGAGTGACATCAAACAAGATTACAAGGGACTCTGACACAACCGAATCGAAAACAGCATCCATGCAAGAACTGAGAATGCATGGGATGGTGCTTAATAATATTGATGTAGTAACTGCTATGGAAAACAGCTGTGAAGGACTTTTTATTCCTGTTTCACTTGATAAAAATGGCGCATTAAAAGGAAATATAATTTCTTTGGATTCTTTAAGTGCATTGAAAGACAGAGTTAACAAATCCATTAGAAATATGGCAGATGAATTGCAGAATGGCTATATTTCTGCATTTCCAGTTGATGGTGGTTGCAAATGGTGTAATTATAAAGATATTTGTAAGCGTGAAGAATCCGACCCTGTAAAGGAACTCGAAGTTCCGTCCTTTGACGATGCAATTTCTATGTTAAGGAGTGATGAAGATGGCAAGAAACTGGACTGATTCCCAAAATCAGGCAATCGACTCAAGAAACGGTACTGTCCTTGTTTCTGCTGCTGCAGGTTCAGGTAAAACTGCCGTCTTGGTTGAAAGAGTTATAAAAAGAATAACTGATTTACAGAATCCTACTGACATTGAAAAATTGCTTGTTGTAACGTTTACAAAGGCTGCTGCCGCTGAAATGAAAGAACGAATTTCATTGAGACTTACCGAAATGATTAGCGCAGAGCCTCAGAATACATATCTCAAACGACAGAAAATGTATCTTCCAAACGCACAGATTTCAACAATGGATAGTTTCTGTGGAAAACTTGTTAAAGAGAATTTTGAAAAGGCAGAAGTTTCACCTGATTTTACAATGATGTCCGATGTCGAACACGATATCTTAAAGCGTGAGGTTGTAAATGAGGTTTTGGAGGAGATTTATAATCTTCCTGAAAGCGAAACAAAAGAGTTTCTTGACCTTTTTACAAATGGCAGAAACGACGAAAATCTCATTAGCTCAATATTTGCCCTTTATGATTTCGCAATGGCGTCACAGAATCCTTTGCAATGGGTTGAAAACGCTTTTTCTGATTATTTTGATAACTTATCTGTAAGTGAAACAAAATGGGGTAATTTCAGCCTTAACCGTCTTGGAAAGATTCTTGAATTTATCAAGATAAAGGCAAATGATATTATAGAAGATGCACCGGAGAATAGTAATCTTCAAGGTGCTGTCATAAACGATTTAACACCAATTATTGTTTCAATAGATGGGATACTTGAAACTATTTACAGTCATCCTGAAAAATGGGATGAAATAAAGTCAATGGTTTCATCATTGAAATTCGGCACATTCCCAAGAGTTCCAAAAGAAGAAAAAGACTGCTATTACGAGGAGTTAAAGGGTCGTCGTGACTCAATTAAGAAATATCTTACTCTTGCAGATTCAATTCTTGTTTGTAACGAAAAGGAATATACAGAGGATGTAGAATATCTTCGTCCAATTATGAAGATTCTCAAGAAGTCTGTAATTAAATTTATGGAATTTCTCAATAGTAAAAAGCAGGAGAGTAACGCCTATTATTTCTCGGATATTCTTCATCTTGCATTGAAGATTTTAGTTGATTTCAATGGCGATGGCACTTATGAGAAAACAGCATTAGCAAAGGAAATGTCTGATAATTTTGCAGAGATTTTAATTGACGAGTTTCAGGATACCAATGAAGCACAAGACACATTATTTTCGGTTATATCAAATAATAACGAGAACAAGTTTATGGTTGGTGATGTTAAACAGAGTATCTATCGTTTCCGTCAAGCTATGCCTGAAATATTTATGGGATATAAGGATGGTTTTGAGATATATGAGGATAATAATTATCCTGCAACAATTAATCTTGACCGAAATTTCAGAAGCCGAAAAGGAATTGTTGAGGGCATCAACTTTTTCTTTGATTTCCTTATGACAAGAAGCACTTGTGGTATTGATTATAAAAACGGTGAGAGTCTTTGCTTTGGTGCTGATTACGAGCCAAGTGATGATGCAGATGTGTTTGTACATGTTGTAGAAACCGATAAAACAAGAGGCTCCGATTTAGTTGCAGAAGCACGACACATCGGAAACACTATAAAAGAACTTGTTTCATCAGGTACTCTTGTGGGTAAAAAAGGCAAGGAAAGACCGATTAAATATAGTGATATCTGTGTGCTTCTGAGAGCAGTCAAGGATAAAGCTCCTGTAGTTGCACGAGAGCTGATAGAAATGGGAATTCCTGCACATTTTCAAAAGCAAGGCGGATTCTTTGAAAGTCGTGAAATCGTAACATTACTTTCAATGCTTAAGGTGATTGACAATCCTGTTCAGGATGTTCCGTTAGTTTCTGTAATGTTGTCACCATTGTTCCCATTTACAGAGGATGACTTGGCAAGATATCGTTGTGACCAGAGAAATGGTAGCTTTTATACTGCATTGAAAGAGCAATACGACAAAGATGACAAGGTTAAAGAATTCTTTGACTTATTGTCAATTTTTCGTACTTTGTCTGTAACAATGGATATCGGTAGCCTTATCCGTCGTATTCTTGAAATAACATCCTACGACAGTATCGTGGGGGCTATGGATAATGGTGAGAAACGAGTTCTCAATATTGAACTCTTAATAAACTATGCCGAGGGCTATGAGTCATCAGGTGGCTCTGGACTTTCTGGCTTTCTTCGTTTCCTTGAAAGAATTCGTAAGAATAACAAGGATTTAGAGGGTGCAAATGATATTTCCGAGAATGACGATGTTGTAAGAGTTATGTCAATTCATAAGAGTAAAGGTCTTGAATTCCCTGTTGTTTTTGTTGCAAACTGTTCTTCATCAACAAGTGTTAATGACTTTACTAAAGTTAAAATAAACAGAAATTTAGGTGTTGGAACATCAAGGTATATTCCTGAACTTCATAAGGATTTTACAACTTTACCAATCAACTCAATTAAACTTTTCGACTCTGTGGAAGACTCTGCAGAGCTTATCAGAGTATTGTATGTTGCAATGACCCGTGCAGAAGAAAAGCTTTATCTTGTAGGTTCAATGAATAACTGCGAAAAGAAAATTACTGAACTCTATCAGAAATGCTATGTGAATTTCACTGACCCTGCGATTCCACTTTCTGTTTGCAGTAGCTTTATGCAGTGGATTTTACTTTCTATGATGTATCATCCTTCAATGAAGAGTGGTGTGATGCTCAACTGCTATAAAAATCCAAGAAGCCCACAAATAGGATTTGAAATTGTGGACAATCCTGGCGAAATCGAGTCGGTAGTGCAGGAAAAGAAACAATATAGTTATGACGAAGAGATGTTAAAGGTAATTAGTGACAAACTTTCATTTGAGTATCCTTTTGCGGATATTTCTTCCGTACCTATTAAATATGCTGCTTCTTCAATTGACAGTGAAGAAAATCTTAAATACCTTGCAACGGAAAACCCTGCATTTTCAGGCTCAGGTGATTTAACACCTGCACAGCGAGGAACATTACTTCATAGATTTATGGAAATTTGTAGTCTTGCGGATATTAAAAATGATTTGGCAGGGGAGATAAATAAGGCAGTAGAAAATAACATTTTCACACAAAAAGAGGCAGAAGCCTTGAATGTGCCTGCCATTGAAAAGTTCTTGTCAACTGACCTTTATAACAGAATATGCAATGCAGAGCATTATGTACGTGAACAAGAGTTTTCAATGGAAATACCTGTTTCTCTAGTCAATGATAGATTACCACAAGAAATGAGTAATGAAAAAGTCATTGTTCAGGGTGTTGTTGACGGCTTGATAATCAATGGTAAAAATGGTGAAATCGTTGACTACAAAACGGATAGGGTTAAGAGCGAGGAAGAACTATGCGAAAGGTATAAAGGACAGATGAGTACATACAAAAAGGCAGCCGAGGAATGCTTCGGACTCCAAAATGTGACGGTAACCCTTTATTCTTTCCATCTTTCAAAAGAAATTTCTATAAAACTTTAAAAAAACTCTTGATTTTTAAAGTGTGTTGTGATAAACTTATTAGGCTATGAAATAAGTACTTGAAAGAGGTGACAATTGTCATGAAACAGGGAATCCATCCTGAGTACAAAACTGTAACAGTTAAATGCGCTTGCGGTGCAACATTTGAAACTCGTTCAACTAAAGATGATTTGAAGGTTGATATCTGCTCAAATTGCCACCCATTCTTCACAGGTAAGCAGAAGCTTGTTGATACAGGCGGACGTGTTGACAGATTTAACAAACGTTACAATCTCTCTAAATAATTTAGATGACATTACGGTGGTACAATTTTTGTGCCACCTTTTGTTTTTTGTAAGGTAATCACTTCTTAAATTTTAGCTACGATTATTTAGTGATTACAAAAGAAGGTACTGAAATGTTAAAAGAATATAGAACAGTAAAAGAATTCAATAGTGACGAATATATTGTAAAGCGTTCCCGATTTATCGGTTACGCTAAACCTGTTGTGTCCGTTGAGGAGGCTAATGCCTTTATTGCTGAAATTAAAGCAAAACATTGGGACGCAACTCATAATGTGTCAGCATACATTCTCCGTGAAGGTGGAATAAAAAGATATTCCGACGATGGTGAACCACAGGGCACTGCTGGTGTGCCTTGCCTTGATGTTCTTGAAAAAGAAAATTTGGTTGATGTCTGTGTAGTAGTAACACGATATTTTGGTGGCATATTGCTTGGCGGTGGTGGGCTTGTCCGTGCTTATTCCCACAGTGCAAAAATCGGTGTTGACAGTGCAAAAATAATTACTATGGCCCATTGTCTTGATATGGCAGTTGAGTGTGATTATACTTTTTATGGCAAATTAAACGATTTCCTTTCACGAGAAGAAACAGTTATTTTGGGTACCGAGTATACTGATAATGTAAAAGTGATTTTCAGAATAAAAAGTGAAAATAAAGATAATATTAATGCAAAACTTACCGAATTGAGCAACGGAAAGGTATTTTCGACCATTATTTCTGAAAATTTCTGCGAATTTTAAAAAAATTTAGAAAAAAATAAAGGGTTTTTGAACTTTTTTGCGTATATATAATTAGAGGGATAATTTTCATCCAAGAAAAGGAGGCATTTTAATGACTGTAAGAGAAAAAATTGAAAACAATGAGAAATTGTTGTTGTCGGATAAAGCTTGTCTTAGTATTAATTCAAAAGGCAGAAAAATTGCAGAAGAAAAATGCTCCCTGAGAACAGATTTTCAAAGAGATAGAGATAGAATTATTCATTCAAACTCTTTCCGTAGATTAAAACATAAAACTCAGGTATTTTTGTCACCTGAGGGTGACCACTACAGAACACGACTTACTCACACACTTGAGGTTTCACAGATTGCGAGAACCATTGCTAACGGACTTTCTCTCAATGGTGATTTGACTGAGGCTGTTGCTCTTGGTCACGATTTGGGACACACTCCGTTCGGACATGCGGGGGAAAGAGCATTGAATTCGGTTTTTCCAGGTGGTTTTCGTCATTATGACCAGAGTTTGCGTGTTGTTGAAAGACTTGAAAAAAATGGCAAAGGACTTAATCTTACCTATGAAGTGCGTGACGGTATTGCTTGTCATACACGAGGCAAAGAGGCAGATACTCTTGAGGGCAGAATAGTTAAACTTGCCGATAAAATTGCATATATTAACCACGATATTGATGATGCTGTTCGTGCTGGTGTTATGTGTGAAGAGGATATTCCTCTTGAAATCCGTAAAGCACTTGGATTTAAAAAGTCAGCAAGAATCAATACAATGGTTTTGAATGTTGTAGAAAATAGTGTGGACGATATTATTTTCTCACAGGATATTAATGAACCATTTCTTGAGTTACACGCATTTATGTTTGATAAGGTTTATACAAATCCTGTCTGCAAGGGTGAGGAAACAAAGGCTATTGATATAATACTTCGTCTTTATGAATATTTCCTTAAGAATCCTGACAGAATTCCTAAAGCATATCATTACATAATTGATGAAGAAGGTGGCGAGAGGGCAGTCTGTGACTATATTGCAGGTATGAGTGACCGTTATCTTCTGGCAGTTTATAAAAATATATTCATCCCCGATTCCTGGGTTGATGTTGGACTTGAGGAGGGGTAGTATTGGCATTATCTGATGATTTTTTACAGGAACTTCGTAATCGTGCCGACATTGAAAGTACTATTTCTTCCTATGTAAATCTTAAAAGGGCAGGGCGTATAAGTAAAGGCTTATGTCCGTTCCACGGAGAGAAAACTGCATCCTTTACAGTTTATCCGGACACACAATCGTATTACTGCTTCGGTTGTGGTAATGGCGGAGATGTAATAACCTTTATAAAAAATATTGAAAATCTTGATTATATTGATGCTGTAAGATTTTTGGCTGACCGTGTTGGTCTTGATATGCCGGATGAAAACAATTATGACAGCACAATGAATAAGCGCCGACTCAGAATGCTTGAGGCTAACAGAGAGGCTGCAAGATTTTTCCATAATTGCCTTAAAACAAAGGATGGCACAGTAGGTTACAGGTATTTTAAGGACAGGGGACTTACGGACGACACAATCCGTAAATTCGGTTTAGGTTTTGCACCTGATTCATTCAATGCCCTGACAAATTATCTTATGAATATGGGATATACCAAGGACGAGCTTGTATATGCAAACCTTGCAAGACGTTCACAGAAAAACCTCAATAATATTTACGATAATTTCAGAAACCGAGTTATGTTTCCTATAATTGATGTTAAAGGAAATGTTATTGCTTTTGGTGGACGAGTTATGGATGACTCCAAGCCTAAATATCTCAATACATCGGATACATTGGTTTATAAAAAGAGTATGGGTGTATTTGCACTTAATCTTGCAAAAAAAAGTGGTAAGGATAGTCTCATATTGTGCGAAGGCTATATGGATGTTATAGCACTTCATCAGGCAGGATTTACGAATGCTGTTGCAGGACTTGGTACTGCCCTTACGAGTGAACAAGCACACCTGCTTTCGCGATATGCATCTGAAATTCTTATTTCTTATGATGCTGACGAAGCAGGACAGAAAGCTGCAGCACGTGCACTTACAATATTTAAAAACACTACTGCAAAGATTAAAATCCTTCGTCTAAGCGGTGGCAAGGACCCTGATGAGATAATTAAAAATTATGGTGTTGAAAAAATGAAGGCCATAATTACTGGGGCTGCAAATGAAGTTGAATTTGCACTTTTGCGTGAACACAGCAAATATGATTTGGCAAGTGATGACGGTAAACGTCAGTATCTTCAGGCTGCAATTAAAGTACTTTCTAATGTTGGTGCAATTGAACTTGAAATCTATGCTTCCCGAATTGCTAATGAGTTGTCAGTAGCAAAGGAAGTTATTATTTCTGAAGCAAAGCGACAGGCTAAAAAGAATACTGTTATTCAGCAAAAAAAAGAATTTACAGAAATTCAACGAAAAGAGGATATCCTGGACAAGCTGAATCCTCAGCGCAAGACTTTCTATCGTGCAGCAAAAGCCGAAGAAATGCTTATAGCCCTTGTTATGGCAAATCCGGAATTTCTCAAAGGGATAGATGAAAAACTATCTTATGAAGATTATATAACGGATTTTAATAAGAGAATTTATAAAGCTGTTACGGACAGACTTCGTCAAGGTAAATCAGCTGAAATATCATTTTTGTATGGTGATTTAACGGAAGACGAAATCAGTGCTGTGGCAAAGATTCAGACAATTTCACACACTCTAAAAAATACGATGGCAGAGTGTTTGGATTGTATAAATGTAATTTCAGAAGAAAAAAATAAGAAAACTCTTAAAGATGTAGATGTGGAAAACATCAGCGATGAGGATTTCTTAAAATTTTTTAAATAACTTTATAAGAAGTGAAGGAGAAAACAATGGAAAATATCGACAAGAAATCAGCCTTAAAAGCTTTAGTGGAAAAAGGTAAGGCAGTGGGTAAACTTACAACTCAGGAAATCGATAATGCGATTCTTGAACTTGATATCGAAATGGAAGAACTTGATAAGCTCTATGAACTTATCGAGTCAAATAATATCGAACTTATTGACGACCTTGGTGATATGGCTCATGACGCAATCACTGATGAAACAGATATGGCAAAAAGTGATGACGGTGGAGAAGGCGATTCTAAAACAATCGTAATGGATGACCCAGTAAGGGTTTATCTTAAAGAAATCGGTCGTGTACCACTTCTGACATCAGAAGAAGAAATTGAACTTGCTATCCGTATTAATGAAGATGACAAGAAAGCAAAGCAGAGACTTGCTGAAGCAAACCTTCGTCTTGTTGTCAGTATCGCAAAAAGATATGTTGGTCGTGGAATGCAGTTCCTTGATTTGATTCAGGAAGGTAACTTAGGGCTTATTAAGGCTGTTGAAAAGTTCGACTATACAAAGGGCTTTAAGTTCTCAACATACGCTACATGGTGGATTAGACAGGCGATTACACGTGCTATTGCTGACCAGGCAAGAACAATCCGTATTCCCGTTCATATGGTAGAAACAATCAATAAGGTTAAAAAGACAAGCAGTCAGCTCCTTCATAAGAATGGTCGTGACCCATCAGCGGAGGAGATTGCAGAAGAACTTGATATGGCACCTGATAAGGTTCGTGAAATTCTTCGTCTTGCACAGGAGCCAGTTTCACTTGAAACTCCAATCGGTGAAGAGGAAGACAGTCACTTAGGTGACTTTATCCCTGATGATGATGCACTTTCACCAGCAGATGCTGCATCGATATCACTTCTTAAGGAACAGCTTGCAGAAGTTCTTAAGACACTTACACCTCGTGAAGAAAAAGTTCTTTCACTCCGTTTTGGTCTTGAAGACGGACATCCAAGAACACTTGAAGAAGTTGGTAAGGAATTCAATGTTACTCGTGAACGTATCCGTCAGATTGAAGCAAAAGCTCTCAGAAAACTTCGTCATCCAAGCAGAAGCAAGAAACTTCGTGACTTCCTTGATTAATATTTAAATAAAAAATTCCCCGTACCAATTTGGTACGGGGATAATTTTTTGTCTTTGTTTGAATTTATTTGTTCTTTTTAGCAGCTTTCTTAGCAGCTTTTTCTGCCTTTAACTGTGCAGCATAAGCTTCTGCTTCAGCTTTTTCTTTAAGTGCCTTAGCTTCGTCTTCAGCTAATTTAGCCTCATAACGAGCTTTTGCGTCATCATACATTTCTGCAATATCTTCGAAATGCTTGTAGTTCTCTTCTTGTTTAACAAGCTTTTCAGCATCGAGATATGGTTTTGCAGCACGTGCAAAGTATGCATGTTTGTCCATTTCAGCCTTTGAAGCTTTTCTTGCTTCAGCTTTCTTTGTTTCATAAGCCTTGATGTCAGCCTTGATTGACTTAGCTTTTGCATTGTTTTTAGCCTTTTTAGCATCTCTTAATTCGAGATAGAGAGCCTTCAGCTTATCATCACAAGCATCTTCAGCATCAAAGAGTTTTTCGAGTTCCGTAAAGTCAGGCTGAACAAGCTCTTCGTTTGCAAAGTACTTGTTAAGAGCTTTGCAAGCAGACTTCTTGTTTCTTGCAAGCTCAAGTGCAAATTTGCGCATTGCTTTTTCATCGTTTGTAGATTTTGGCATTGCCTTTGCAGCAGCAATTTCACTCTTAATCTCGTCAGCTGTCATAAGTTTAAGACCATGAAGTCCTGCACTGTAGATTTCCTTTTGAACATTGTACTGGTATCTGAAAACATCTGTTGAGAACTTATCAAGTTCTTCACATACAAATTTAGAAATTTCGATTTCTTCGTTGAAGTTGAAATCATCTTTATATGCTTTTTTAGCAGCTTTCTTAGCAGCCTTGTCTTTAATTGACTTGTATGATTTTTTATCAAGAGCCTTTGGCTGTTTTGTTACCATTTCTCTTGCATTTCTGATAAGGTCGATACCTTCAACAAGTTTACCGTCATCAACGATTCCGTTACCATAGTCTTCGAAAAGAGCACGAACCTGAAGAACACGGATAACTGATTTCTGTTTTCTTTCGTTGAAGTCATACCAGAAAAATGGAATAACATTCATAAACGCACCAACAGCCGCAATGATAATGAGTGCGTGCATAAGAGGAAGAAATACGTCAAGGTCATATAATGCTGAATATGGGTTAGCATAGTTGTTCTGACCTGCTTCCAACTGTTCCGCAAGAATCTGACCAACTGTTTTGCCGTCACCAAGCATACGGTTAAGAACCTCGGGGTCTGCAGTTACTTTCTTAGCCATTTCTGCTGTAATACCGCCTCTTTCGTATATAACAGGAAGAACAGCTGATGTACCAAGAGTGATGATTGTACCGATTGTAGCAACAGCAGAGAACATACCGTCGATTCTTTCACCGGTCTGATATTGCTGATAGTCACGGATGTCAGCCTGAATTGTAGGGTTAAGGATATGTGCAAATGAACCCATCAAAGCATTGAGATACAAGCATCCCATAACAAGCCAAATTGTAAGGTTGTTGATTTCTTGAGTGAAAGGAAGCATCATAAGGATGAAGCAAACATTCATAATATTTGTAAAAACAAGAACGGCTTTCTTACCCCATTTTCTGATACAGAAAGGAGCAGCAATCATACCCCAGAGAGAAGCGTTACCATAAAGAGTAACAACAAGACCATAAACATTACCTGAGCAAGCACCACCGTAGTTGTAGAGCCAGTTAAGAATGTTTGCGTAAGCTGATTCAAGGAATCCAATCCAACCTGCAAGTGAGATAATCCAGAAGTACTTGTTCTTTGCAACTGCACGAAGAGCATCGCTGAACTTAATCTGAACAACGTGAGTTCTTGCCTGAACGATTTTTTCTTCAGTATGTTTGTAAACAACGATACAAAGAAGAATACCGCCAACAGCAAGGATGGGGTAGAGGAATCTGTAAACACGGATATCTGTTGTATTTGTATGGAAAAGATTCTGAGCAATAATTGGTGTGAAAAGGTTTACGATTGTTGGAGCGAAGGAATAAACAACGCTCTTGATTGATGCAACGTCGGCTCTTTCCTGTGTGTTAGGAGAAAGAACATGAATAAGGTTTTCATATCCATCATAGAAGAAGTAGTAAATGAAGTTCAATGCGATATTCAGTACAAGAATTAATGCGCATTTAGCCACATAGTCTTTTTCTCTGCCGAAAATCATGCCTTCACCAACGATATAACTTAACTTGTCGTATGGGAACCATACTATCAAGTTACAAATGATGGCAGAAGGAATAGCCATTGTTACTATGTATGGACGATATTTACCTGCTTTGTTTCTTGTGTTATCGATAATGTTTGCACGAATTCCTGTGAAAGGAATGTTAATAAGAATAGCGATAACATAAAGCAAATACATATCTGTCGCACCAACACCAAGTGTTGAGGAGATGAGCGTATTACCCATAGATAAAAGACATGCGTTACCTAATGTGATAATCATGTATGCGCCGATACCACCGCCAGAGTATGCAGCGATTTCTTTGTAAGGCATATATCTGCCCTTTGGTGGTGTTTTCCAATGGGTTTTGACCATATCAACACCATTTCTAACTGTCTGAGTTAAGTTCATTTTTTGCACTCCTTATGTACATAATTTAACAATTCATTTTAACATATTTTATGTATATAATCAATGTGAAAAACAATTTTTTAACAAAAAATGAACACGATAAGACGTTTTTTGTTAATACATAACAAATTGCGCATACTAAAAATGTTTATTTTCACTATATTATTTGGCGAAAATCAGATAAAAATCTAAAAATAATATTGACAAAAAGTATTTTAAGGAAGATAATATTAATACAATATAATATGTAATGACATATTCGGTAGGTAAGGCTACCACAGGGATACGGATTACTGCCGCAAAATGGTGGAGACACTATGAGTTGGTCAGCAAGTCATATCGAAAAAACAAGGTGTGATTTAATGTAATTTCATCGCCCTGCGAAGCTAAAGCTTGAACGAAATGCAAGGTATTTTTGACTGCATTTTTGCGTTCTTGCGAAAATGTATTTTTTTATTTTAAAAGGAGTGAAAATTGTGGACACGTACCGAAGTACAATAGCGAAACCCCCGAGTATTTGTGCGGACTGTGTCTGCATTGATTAAAACACTCGCCGAGTTTCACAAACCTATTATGATGAAAAGGAGTTGTGAAAATGGAAACCTTTGAAATCTTAACTGAGCTTCTGCATAATAAAAAGTGGAAAGAGTTAAAAGAAATTCTTGACGAAATGAATGAGCAGGATATTGCCGAACTTTTCATGGAACTTGAAGAACGTGACCTGACGCTTATTTATCGTTTGCTTAATAAAGAATTAGCTGCGGAAGTTTTTGTTAATATGGAACCTGAATATCAGGAACAGCTTATCCGTGCTTTCAGTGATACGGAGCTTCGAGAAGTGCTTGATGAACTTTACGTGGATGATGACGTTGACCTTATTGAGGAAATGCCGGCAACACTTGTAAAGCGTATTTTGAAACATACAGACCCTGATACACGTAAGAGTATTAATGAAATTCTTAAATATCCTGAGGATTCAGCAGGTAGTTTGATGACTATCGAGTATGTTGACCTTAAAAGGGGAATGACCGTCGCTGACGCATTTACAAGAATACGCAGAACTGGTGTTGATAAAGAAACAATTTATACATGTTATGTAACTGACAGCAAAAGAAAACTGAAAGGTTATGTAACAGTTAAGGATTTGCTTCTTGCTGACGAAAGCGCTGAAATTCGTGAGGTCATGGAGGATAATGTAATCTCTGTAACCACATATGAGGATAAAGAAGTCGTTGCAGATATTTTCCAGAAATACGACTTGGTTGTTTTGCCGGTTGTTGACGGTGAAAATCGTCTTGTTGGTATTATTACAGTCGACGACGCTATCGATGTTTTGCAGGAAGAAATTACAGAAGATATGGAATTGATGGCAGGTATTACTCCTACTGATAAGCCATATCTTAAAATGGGCGTTTTTGAAAACTTTAAAAAGCGTATTCCATGGCTTATGCTTTTGATGGTTTCTGCAACATTTACCGAAAGAATTATCACTCATTTCGAAGGTGCTTTGACGGCATGTGTTGCTCTCACAGCATTTATCCCTATGCTTACAGGTACTTGTGGTAACTGTGGTAATCAGTCCTCATCAACTATCATTCGTGGTCTTTCATTGGGAGAAATTGAATTCAGAGACACTTTTAAAGTTGTTGTTAAAGAGTTTTTAATTGCATTGGCTTGCGGTATAGCACTTGCCATTGTCAATTTTGCGAAACTTATGATTTTTGATGATACCATAACTTGGCAGATGGCTTTTGTTATAAGTGTTACAATGATTTGCGCAGTTGTCTTTGCAAAGGTTGTAGGCTCTGTCCTGCCGGTAATTGCGAAAAAAATAGGCTTTGACCCTGCTGTAATGTCAAGCCCGTTTATTTCAACGATTGTCGATGCAGTAACTCTTTTGATTTACTTTGCAATCGCATCATCAGTATTGAATTTATAAAAAATAACAGTTGTAAGTTAATCCTTACAACTGTTTTTCTTTTACTTCTCAAAATTATAACTGTCTATAATTTTTGCGATTTCGTGCTCAGCAACCTCAAAAAGACGTTTACCAAGGTTGGTGTAATATTCACTCTTGCCTTCACCACAGAGCATAGCAAATGAAATGCCGATATTTTTAGAGATTTCAACAGCCTTTCGAACAGCTAGGTAATAGAAACTATATTCAGCAGCATCATCAAGTCTGTCGTAGAAAGCAGCAGCTTTTTTAATTACTGTATCATATAAAGCATTAACTGCAGTATTTGACAAAAGGGTAGCAGGAAGAAGGTGGTTAATGCAGTATTCAGCAGTGAAAATGAGAAGAACTTTAATATGATACATATCGTCTTCATCACGTTGAATTTCACCAACTTCTGCTTCAAGCTGCGATAAAAGACTTGGCTCATCAACAAAAATTTCAGCAAGATGCTTGCCTAACTGTTTTGCTTTTAATATATTACCGTTGTTTCTGTGCTTAGTCATTTCTGCAATAACAGCAAGTTCGCCAGAAAT
Source organism: Candidatus Fimenecus sp. (assembly GCA_045578245.1). Lineage (GTDB taxonomy): Bacteria > Bacillota > Clostridia > Oscillospirales > Acutalibacteraceae > Fimenecus. The sequence continues at coordinate 18,903 of JAZNJX010000032.1, forward strand.
CTCTGAAGGAGTATCACTATCTGTAAAAATCTTCATGTCGCTATCATCAAAGAGCATTTTTAACCCTCCTTATCCTATGTATCAATAATATCTTATTCAGCAGCTTGCTGAGAAGCTAACTTTTTTTGTAATCTTTTTTGTTTTGATTTGTATGTGAGTAATGCATGTAAGCAATCATCAGGAGTAGAGTAGTCACCTAATGAAACTGTATATTCGTTGTAAAGTCCGTGGAAATCACTGCCACCGGTTGCAAGAATCTTATGCTTTGTTGCATATTTCTTGAGAGTAGCCTGTTCTTCCTCATTAGCACTTGGATGGAAAACCTCGATTCCGTCAATGCCATATTCAATATAGTCATCAAGAATATCAACGCAACCACTCTTGACAGGGTGAGCAAGAATTGCAATACCACCAGCAGTGTGGATAGCATCAATAACGTCTTTTACATTTTCATACTTTGGAACAACAAGAATATTGTTTTCACTTTCTTTAGTGAAAAGAGATTTGTAAACATCACCATTGAAAGAGTCGGCATATCCACACTCAATAAGTGCCTGCATAATGTGCTTTTTATAAAGGTTAGTTGAGCCTGTTGCACATTTCATAATAAACTCTGTTGTAATTGGAAAACGTTTAGCTGTTTGGAGCATCATAAAGTGACCTGCTTTTTTACGAGCAAGAGAGTTTCTTTTGCAAAGACCTTCAAGCATATCTGGAGAGTCAGCAAGATAACAAAGGATATGTACATTTTTATTATTATTCTCATCTGTTGCAGATAATTCCACACCGGGAATAACTTGGATTCCTTGACGTGCACCAATTACTTTACCACGAATAGTTCCTGCAAGGCAGTCATGGTCTGTGATTGCAATAGTTTCAAGACCTTTTTTCTTTGCAAGTGAAATAAGGTCTTCAATGCCCAATGTTCCATCCGATAATCTTGTGTGACAATGTAAATCTCCGCTCAAAACAAAACCCTCCAAAATAGGTGTAAAAAAGTGTATAATAACCTCAATATATAATACAAGTATACAGCATTTTTGTGGAAAAATCAAGAAGTTAAGGAAATTTTATTTTAAAAATGTAAAAACAGCCTATTTTTTGTGATAATAGTAAAAATATTACATTAAATTTCGTTTGTATGCACAAAAGAAAACCACCTGAAATTTCAGGTGGCTTAGTTTTATTAATTATTTAAGATACTTACCATATTTTCTCTGGTTGTTAAGGTAACCGATAAGCAGGAGAAGGAGAATAGGTATAAAGAAAACAATTATAAAGAGAACTGCAAGTATTATAATAGGAAGTCCCTTTTTACTGTCTTTAACCGTTGTTGGTTTCTGTGGTGGTTCAGGTTGAGGACCAACTTCATCACCTTCATATACTGGCATGATAGGCATAATTGCATCATATGATGGGATTCCTGCGTTGTAAAGTAAAGGTTCAATAATTCCACGAACAGTGTCAGAAACTCTGACAAGTTTTTTAAGTGGAATATGTAATACCTTAATAATAGAGTCGATAATGTTGATAAGACCGATTGCAATCTTGTATTCATTGTCATCAGGTGTGTAGAGATTCTTACCTCCATAAAGATTAAGTACAAGGTCAACGATAAAGTCAACTACACTCTTATCCTTAATGTCAGCATAATCTTCTTTTTTAAGGCCTGTTTCAGCACGGGTCCAGTTGCCAACTGTACCGATTGTAAGTTTGTTAAGGAATTTAAATATAGGTTTTAAAATCCAGCCAATTTTGTAGCTGACATTCTTTCTGATACTGATTGCAGTTGCCATATCAGCAAACTTATCAATATCATCACCAGCAGCCTTGATAACATCTCTAATCATACCAATGATATGGTCAGAAAGGAAAGTCTGTAAATCTTTGCCATGTGTGTCAAACTTAACAGGCTCTGTAACAAGGTCGGTAGTTGTTGTAACAACATTGTTGTCTGCATCAAAAACAACTGTTCGGATAGTACCGGGATAACCAACTGTTGAAGCAGTTGAAATATCATAGAAATAATTACCCTTAGGGCTTACGTGCTTGTCAATATCGTGTACGTGAGTGTGACCAGTAAGCATAAACTGAACACCTAAGTCAGCAAGTTGCTCACGACGGATTTCATAGTCACCCATCATATCGCCTCTGCCGATAATCTCATACATAGGTGATGGAGCAATAAGTGGATGGTGGGTCATTGCAACAATGAACTGGTTTTTAGCCTTTGCATCGGCAATCTGTTCTTTAATCCACTCAAAAAGCTCGTCGGAAAAACCACTCTTGCCATTTAAATTTGTGTCATCATTAAGAGCAAAAAGTCTGTAACCGTCCTGCAACTGAATAATGTATGACATACTCTCTCTGTGAACTGCAATGGCTTCATCAGGACCGAATTCCTTGTATAAATCGAAAAGCTCTTCACGTTTTGCAGCGGTAACAGGAACTCTTTCGTCTTTTACATATTTGTGAGTCTGGCCGTCCCACTTGTAGTCGTGAGTTGCTGTGAGAACATAAACTCTTTTGCCTTTTTCTTTGAGACCACGAAGCATTTCAATGAATTCATAGTGGGAGTCAAAATCGCCATTACTTGTTGTGTCACCTGAAAGGAGAACAATGTCAGTTCTGTCATCTTTTGCAATCTGTGTAAATGCTGCTTCAAGCATTTCAGCAGCTTCTGCTAATAAAACGCCACTTTTGTTGTTAGCGATTTCGTAAGCTTCACCGGATGTACCGAGTTTCTTTGAATAGTAATGTGTATCGGTAATAACCGTTACGGTAAGTGGATTTCTCATAATATACCCCTTAATCTGACCAACTTATCTTACTTTATTTTCAACTTCTTCTTTAAGCATAGCTGTGAAATCATCAAATGCCATTGAACCAATGTCACCCTGACCACGTTTGCTAACTGAAACTGTACCGTCTTCAACTTCCTTGTCACCAACAATAATCCAGTATGGAAGCTTCTGAAGTCTTGATTCACGGATTTTGTAGCCTGTCTTTTCACTTCTGTCGTCAACAGTAACACGCATACCCATTTTTTCAAGTTCTTTTTTGATTTCAAATGAACGGTCGTGATGACGGTCAGCAATAGGAAGAATTCTTACCTGTTCAGGAGCAAGCCAGAGTGGGAATGCACCTGCATATTTTTCAATAAGAAGGGCAAGTGTACGCTCGTAACAACCGATTGATGTTCTGTGAATGATGTATGGATTTTTCTTTGTACCGTCTTTGTCAGTGTATTCCATACCGAATTTTTCAGCAAGAAGTTGGTCAACCTGAATTGTAATAAGTGTGTCTTCTTTACCGAATACGTTCTTAATCTGAATGTCAAGCTTAGGACCATAGAAAGCAGCTTCACCAACGCCGATAGCATATTTAATTCCAAGATTATCAAGGATTTTACCCATAATTCCCTGTGCTTCGTCCCACTGTTCAGGTGTGCCGATATATTTTTCTTTATCAGCAGGGTCCCACTGTGAGAAACGGTATGAAACATCCTCGTAAAGACCGAGAGTCTTAAGCATATAGATAGCAAGTTCAAGACAACCTCTGAATTCATCTTCAAGCTGTTCAGGAGTACACATTAAGTGACCTTCTGAAATTGTGAACTGACGAACACGGATAAGTCCATGCATTTCGCCTGATGCTTCGTTACGGAAAAGAGTTGAAGTTTCGTTGTAACGGAGTGGTAAATCTCGGTATGAACGTGGTCTGTTGAGATATGCCTGATACTGGAATGGGCAAGTCATAGGGCGGAGAGCAAAGATTTCTTCGTTATTTGCTTCTGCCTGGTCTGCATCACCAAGTACAAACATACCGTCACGATAGTGGTCCCAGTGTCCTGAAACCTTGTAAAGGTCACTCTTTGCCATAAATGGTGTCTTTGTGAGCAACCAACCACGCTTCTGTTCTTCGTCTTCAACAAATCTTTGAAGAAGTTGAATGATTCTTGCACCCTTAGGAAGCATAATTGGAAGACCTTGACCGATAAGTTCACTTGTTGTAAAGAGTTCAAGTTCACGGCCTAATTTGTTGTGGTCACGTTTTCTTGCTTCTTCAAGCTGTGCTAAATGCTCGTCAAGTGCAGCCTGTTTTGGGAATGCAGTTGCGTAAATTCTCTGGAGCATCTTGTTCTTTTCGTTACCTCTCCAGTAAGCACCTGTACAAGCTGTAAGTTTGAATGCCTTAACTGCACCTGTTGACATAAGGTGAGGACCTGCACAAAGTTCTGTGAATTCACCTTGCTTGTAGAATGAAATTGCTTCACCTTTGTCAGCATGTTCGTTAATAAGCTCAACCTTATAGATTTCGCCTTTTTCTTCCATCATAGCGAGAGCTTCAGCAGGGGAGAGTTCAAACTTTTCAAGTGCTAAATCTTCTTTAACGATTTTCTTCATTTCTGCTTCGATTTTTTCGAGAATTTCAGGAGTGAAAGAAACCTCTGAATCGAAGTCATAATAGAAACCGTTGTCAACGGATGGACCAATAGCAAGTTTTGTGTCAGGATAAAGACGTTTAACAGCCTGAGCCATAATGTGGGAAGCAGTATGCCAGAATGTCTTTTTACCCTCGATTTCATCAAATGTAACGATTTCAAGAGCACAGTCTTCATTGACTGCAGTTCTTAAATCACAGTAATTTCCGTTGATTTTACCACCACAAGCAGATTTGTATAAACCCATACCAATAGATTTAGCAATCTCTGCAATAGATGTACCAGCTTCGTATTCTTTAATAACGTCGCCTTTAAGTGTTACCTTAATCATAAATATATCTCCTTTACATTATATACACAAAAAATAAAAGCATTTCATCCCATAAAAACAGGATGAAATGCTATAAAAACAACATTCCACGGTTCCACCCGTATTGCAAAACAATATATTTGTTCTGCCACTCAAAAGACTTTAACGCAGTCCATACGATTGGCTTAATCAGTAAAACCGTTTTCACCAATGCTCGAAAGTGGTCTCAGGATAGTAAATTGATTTCTTACACCAACCGAAATCTCTCTGCAAATTCAGCTTATCCGTCGTTCTTTCTCAACGCTTTAAAAATATCGTATATATTTTATACTTATTTTAATGTAATGTCAACAGTTAATTATCAAAAGGTTGTGGAAGACGACCACTGTCTGTTGGATGAATTTTCAGTTGGTACAATAACTTCTTTCTTTTCGTTATAAAACTCTCTTTGATACCAATAGCATCCGTCGGGACAATCAATGAAAACGATAAAGGGATTTTCGTAAGTTATATCCTGAGGAATTTCTATGTAATCACCCCAAAAGGCTGTTGCTTCATTTGCGATTGAACATTCGTTACGCTGAAACCTGAATCTCACATATTTATAGTCTGCAGGAGCGGTTAAAACTAAATATGAATCTTGAAGATGTGTTGTAATGCCTGGCTGAATAGTCATTTCGTTGTCTAATGGTCCCCCTGACCTTCCGTATTCAACAAATTTATCCTTAACACTTATTCCGAAAACCTTTATTGATTGTGTATGAAAGTAAATGTCGTTATTTTGACTTTGGGTTTCCGGTAAATAATATCTGTGAACAATTCCGTCCATTTCCGTTTCAAATAAAAATTTTATTGGTTCACCATTATTGTATTTTTCAACAATTCGCATTTCTTTTGTTTCGATATCTGTTGCTTTAAAATATGGGTGAACTTCACTGAAGATGTTTGCGATTAAAGCTGTAATAACGAAGGTGAGTGGGATTGCACTGATACCTATGGCAATTTTGAATAATCTAGCAACAAAAAGTATTCTTTTGTTGGCTTCTTTAAGGCTTAACCCTAACTCGTCAGGGTCACCCATTTCGTCAATAACATTTTTGGCTACATCCAATTCATTATCAAAATCATCTTTGAAATCGTCATACACATCGTCCATATGATTCTCGATTTCTTCCTTAATTCTTTTTCTAAGTTTTTTATAATGGATATGGTATAAAACTCGTTCTATGTAAACTTCTTTGGCTTCTTTGAAATTCGAGAATTTTCTTATAAACATAATATCACCACCTTGTGTGAGCATGAAACATTAATTCCAACTCATCACTTCTTTATTCTCGTCATATCTTTCGTATTTAGCAGCACGATATCCGTCGGGGCTGTCAATAAGTATCCATTTTGGGTTTTCGGATGTTGCATCCTGTGGGACTTCTATAAAATCACTCCAATAAGGCTCTAAGTCTTCTTCTGTATATCTTGGCTCGTAAAAGTATTGTATGTATGTTTCTTCGTTATCACCAAAATATACAATAATATAATCGTTCAGCGGATAATCGTCGTTTACACTAACGATTATTGAACCATCTGTATTTGATGTGCTTCCACCACCACGTAAGATGAACTTATTCTTTACAGGAATACCAAATGCTGTAATGGAATGTGCACCAACAGCTTGAATATAATTCTTTGACTGCTCGGCAGGAACGTATACCTTATAAATGGTATCGTTGTGCTCTAAATCGGCAATTAGTTTTACCTCTTTGCCATCAAAATGTTCTTGTTGTAGTTTTTCTTCGATTGCCATAATGTCTTCTGAATGAAAATATACCATTATTTCATCTATTATAAAGGTGCCAAGAGAGATGCAAGCCATAATTATTGGAATACTTGCTATTGCACATATAATTCGTAATGTCCTTATTATGCTTAAAGTCTTTTTGTTTGCTTCTTTGAGTTGCTGACCCAAATCATCAGGATTTCCCATTTCATCAAGAACTTTTTTTATGATTTCTTTTTCATCATCACATGTGCTGCTGAAATCTTCATACATATCATCCATGTGGTTTGAGAGTTCATCATAAATTCTTGTATGTAATTTTTTGTAATGAATGTGATTTAATACTTTACCTATAAAAATATTCTTTTCGGTATTAAAATCTTTAATTTCTCTCATATCCTCACCACCTTATGCGAATGTGAGAACTTTTCTTGCGGCATTGGTGAAAGTGAAAAATTCTTCTTTTTTATCTGCCAATTCCTTTCTGCCTTTGTCGGTGATTTTGTAATATCTGCGTTTGCGTGCAGAATCAGTTTCTTCAATATAAGATGTAATAAGCTTTTCGTTTTCAAGAGCATGTAAAACAGGGTAGAGTGAGCCTTCTTTGAGTTCAAAAACATTTTCGCTCTTTCGTTTTAACTCCTTGATAATCTGGTATCCATACATATCCTGCGTACCGATAAGGGATAAAACCAAAAGAGATGTGTTGCCGTGCATTAAATCGTTCTTTGCCATAAATATTTCCTCCTTTAAAATTATAATACCTATGTAATCTATGCATATGTTACCATAGTATTTCGTTTTTGTCAATAGGTTTATTGTCTCCCTTGTCAGTGGAGACAAGGGAAATTTCAAAAGAATAAGTTCTTAACAATTTATTTACAAATATTCCCTTGACATTTTTGGAAAATGAGGGTATATTATTAATAGAGTTAGCACTCTAACAACGAGAGTGCTAAACACCACAAAAAGGGGTGACAAGATGCAACTCAGTGAGAGAAAAGAAAAAATCCTTGCCGCCATTGTGGAATGGTATATCGCAACAGGCGAGCCTGTCGGTTCAAAAACCTTGCTTGAGTATATCCGCATACCCGTGTCATCTGCCACTATTCGTAATGAAATGGCTGAACTTTCCCGATTAGGCTTTATTGAACAGCCCCATACATCAGCAGGACGAATTCCGTCACAAATTGGTTATCGTTATTATGTTGATAAGCTTATGAACCGATATGAATTGCCGATCAATGAAAAACGACTTATTGAAGCTCGTCTTTCCGATGCAGGTGGTGAGCCGCAGCAGATTCTTGAACAAGCTGGTCAGGTATTAGCTGAACTTACAAACTGTGCAGTTGTTTCAACAACACCAACTGATGAAAATGCAGTTATCCGTCGTGTTGAGCTGGTTCCTCTTGGCACTCATACTGCTATGATGGTAATGCTCTCATCATCAGGAATTCTAAAAAGTCGAGTTTGCAGAACGGATAGCGACCTGAATCTTGAACTGATTGAAACCTTTTAAGTCGGATCGTAGCCATGTCGTTCT
>JAZNJX010000033.1:0-40217 GCA_045578245.1 Candidatus Fimenecus sp.
CTTGTGGATACTGGTTTTGATGGATATGTTCGTCCTGACCATGGTAGAATGATTTGGGGTGAAACCGGAAAACCAGGCTATGGTCTTTTCGACAGAGCACTTGGTGCAACATATATAAACGGCTTGTTTGAAGCAGTTGAGAAAGGAAGCAAATAATATGTTACATGAAAACTTAAAAGGCAGAGTAGCAGTAGTAACCGGTGGTGGCGGAGTTCTTTGTGGTGACTTCGCAAAAACACTTGCAAAGCAGGGTGTTAAGGTTGCTGTCCTTGACTTGAACGAAGCAGCAGCACAGAAGGTTGCTGATGAAATCGTCAAAGATGGTGGCGTAGCTATTGCAGTTGGTTGTAATGTTCTTGAAAAAGAAAGTATGGAAAATGCCCGTGCAATTATCAACGAAAAGCTTGGTACTTGTGACATTCTTCTCAATGGTGCAGGTGGTAACAATCCAAAGGGCACAACAACAAAAGAAACTCTTGAAAAGATTGACCTTATAGAAAAGAATGATGATATTAAGACATTCTTTGACCTTGATGCAGCAGGTATTTCATTCGTATTCAATCTTAATTTCCTTGGAACACTTATTCCTACTCAGGTTTTTGCTCGTGATATGGCAGAAAAGGAGAACACTTGTATCGTTATGGTAACATCAATGAATGCTTATCGTCCTCTTACTAAAATTCCTGCTTATTCAGCAGCAAAAGCAGCAGTTAAGAACTTTACAGAGTTTATGGCTGTTCATTTTGCAGACGTTGGCATCCGTGTTAATGCTATTGCACCGGGATTCTTCTCAACAAACCAGAATAAAGCACTTCTCTGGAATGAAGATGGAACACCAACTGCAAGAACAAATAAGATTCTGGGTGCAACACCAATGAAGAGATTCGGTGAGGCACACGAACTTTCAGGTGCATTATTATTCCTTTGTGATGAAGCATATTCAAGTTTTATCACAGGTACAAGTATTTGTGTTGACGGTGGTTTCTCAGCTTACAGTGGTGTATAATCAGTGGCTATTTTCCCGTTATAGCTCGTCTGAAATACTCGTTAATACACGCAAGTATTAACTCCGTTTTCATACGGCTCTAACAAAAAAATATCTCACTGCTTATGTTGAATAATTAAGTTTGTGAGAATATTTTGGAGGTATATATTATGAATTTGAATTTAAGAAAAAAAGAAGAATGTACATTTGATATGATTTCACTTGGTGAAATTATGCTTCGTCTTGACCCGGGTGAGGGTAGAATTAAGACTGCTCGTTCATTCCGTGCCTGGGAAGGTGGCGGTGAATATAACGTTGCTCGTGGTCTTCGTCGTTGCTTTGGTATGAAAACTGCAGTTGTAACAGCTTTTGCAGATAACGAAGTTGGTCGTCTTATTGAGGACTTCATTATGCAGGGTGGTGTTGATACATCACTTATCAAATGGGTTAAATATGACGGTATCGGCAGAACAGTAAGAAACGGTCTTAACTTTACTGAACGTGGATTTGGTATCCGTGGTGCAGTTGGTGTTTCTGACCGTGGTAACACAGCAATTTCTCAGCTTAAAGCAGGGGACATTGACTGGGATTATATTTTCGGTACACTTGGTGTTCGTTGGCTTCATACAGGTGGTATTTTTGCAGCACTTTCAGAATCAACTGCAGAAGTTGCTATTGAAGCAGTTAAAACAGCAAAGAAATATGGTACAATCGTTTCCTATGACCTTAACTATCGTCCATCTCTCTGGAATGATATCGGTGGTAAGGAAAAGGCTCAGGCTGTTAATAAGGAAATCGCAAAATATATCGACGTTATGATTGGTAACGAAGAAGATTTCACAGCTTGTCTTGGTTTTGAAATTGAAGGTAACGACGAAAATCTTAAGGAACTAAACATTGAGGGCTACTACAAGATGCTTGAAGAAGTTGTTAAGGTATATCCTAACTTCAAGGTTATTGCTACAACTCTTCGTACAGTTAAAACTGCAACTGTTAACGATTGGTCAGCAATCTGCTATGCAGATGGCAAGGTGCACAAGGGACTTGAGCTTCCTGGTCTTGAAATTCTTGACCGCGTAGGCGGTGGCGACTCTTTCGCATCAGGTCTTATTTATGGACTTATGACAACAGAAGATGCACAGACAGCTGTAAACTATGGTGTTGCTCATGGTGCACTTGCAATGACAACTCCAGGTGATACATCAATGGCTTCACTTAAAGAGGTTGAAAATATCGTTAAGGGCTCAGGTGCCAGAGTGCAGAGATAACTAAAAAGAAAACCATTCCCTCCCTCAAAGAGGGAGCGGATTTAGTTTGATTATAATTATTTGGAGATGTAATTATGGATAAAGAAAAAATCATTACTCGAATTCAGGACTGCGGTATAGTAGCAGTTGTTCGTGCTGAAACAGTTGACCAGGCAATCAGAATTACTGATGCTTGTATCGAAGGTGGCGTGGCTGCTATCGAGCTTACATTTACAGTTCCTCATGCCGATAAAGTTATCGAAGAACTTGCAAAGAGATATACTCCAGAAGAAATTATTCTTGGTGCAGGTACAGTTCTTGATGCTGCAACTGCAAGAATCGCTATGCTTTCAGGTGCAGAATATATCGTTAGCCCTGCTCTTGATATTGAAACACTTAAACTTTGTAACCGTTACAGAGTTCCAATGATGCCTGGTATCATGACAGTTCGTGAAGGATTACTTGCTATGGAAAATGGCGCAGATATCCTCAAGGTATTCCCCGCAGACCTTTTCGGACCAAAGATTATTAAGGATATCAAAGGACCTATCCCTTATGCAAAGATGATGCCAACAGGTGGCGTGGATGCTGATAATGTTGGTGAATGGATTAAGGCTGGTGCTGTTGCAGTTGGTGCAGGTTCATCACTTACAGCAGGTGCTAAAACAGGTGACTACAAGAAGATTACTGAAACAGGTAAGCGCTTTGTAGAGAATATTAAGCTTGCTCGTGCTGAAATGGCAGGCAAATAAATCTTAATATAAAAGGGTGGAGTTTAAAACTCTACCCTTTTTTCTTGCAATAATTATTCATTAATGATACAATAATACAAATCTTGTTGAAAGGACGGTGCAGAAATGAAAAAAGCAATATCTATTATAGTTGCAGTTATTATGCTAATATGTGGTTTTTCTTTGCCGTCCAATGCTGTTGATTCACAGAATTTTTCCTATGAAGTAGTAAATGATGAAATAGTCATAACGAAATATATCGGAACAAATCAGACAAGTGTGACGGTTCCGGCTTCTATAAATAATATTCCCGTTGTTGCAATCGGTGAAGGTGCATTCAAGGATAATACAGTAATAACAACAGTTAAGGTTAACGAAGGCGTCAGGGATATTGGTGAATCTGCTTTTGAAAATTGCACTTCTCTGGCAACAATAACTCTTCCAACTACTATAACTCATATTGGCGAAAAAGCAATATATAATACCTCATACTATAACAATGAGAAGAATTGGAAAAAACAACAGAATCAAACTTCCTCAGGCGGTATTGGTTTTGGAGAAGGAGTGGGTCATATTCAATGGGAAGATATTGCTGCAAGTGGTTTGACATACCTGTATTTGGGTACAAATCTTATTGAGATTTCTTATTCAGGCTCATACACATTGAAAATCGGTACTCGTGTTATTGCTGATAGCGCTTTTGCCGAATGTGAAGCAAATACGGTAACTTTATCGGAAAGTTTAGTGTCAATAGGTAATAATGCTTTCAACAATTGCCAGAAACTTACAACGGTAAAGTTTAATGATAAGATTGAGGTTATCGGTGATTCTGCATTTGAGGGCTGTATTTCTCTTGAAGAAATTAATCTGCCTGATAAATATATAGAAATGAGTTCGAACTCATTTTATAATACTGGATTTTATAATAATTCAAACAATTGGGATAATGACATTTTGTGTTCAGGAAAAATGTTAATTGATATTCGTGGAACTCACGATTTGGTTGAAATAAAAGACGGAATAAAATATATCACAGGAGATTCCTTGGGAGAGAACAATGTTTACATTCCGAGGACGGTTACTCATATCTCTCAAAAAGCATTTTCTGGCAGTTCAAAATCGACGATTTTCGGATATGCAAACACCTATGCACAAGAATACGCAAATACACATAATATCAATTTTGTTGCTTTGGATAATGTTCCGAAAGGCGATGTAAATATTGACGGAAAAGTTGATATGGAGGATTACAATAAAATCTGCAATATTGCTACCACACAAAAAGTTCCAAATCTTGTTGAAAGACTTTTGGGAGATATGGATGAAGATGGCGTAATTGATGGCTTTGATGTAATTATCCTTGATTTAATGATAAATGATATGCCACCGTCACAACTTAAAGGTGATGTGAATGGTGACAATAAGGTGAATGACGAAGACTATGACTTGCTTGTTAAAATAGTTTCTACAAAAGAGAGAATAACGGATAATTTTATGTTCAAACGAGCAGATGTAAATGAAGATGGTGCAGTAGATGGTTTTGATGTAATACATCTTGATTTAGCACTTAATGGAATAGTTGCTTTAATATAAAAATAACGCTTAGAGAATTACTCTAAGCGTTTTCTTTTTCTTGGATGTAATTTACGACACTGTTATCATTGTTATTTCCGATAACCACATCTGCAATTTCTTTTACCTGTGGTACAGCATTTTCGACTGCAACAGCAATATCAGCACCATTGAGCATAATAATATCATTAAGATTATCGCCAAAGGCAATTATGCTTTCTGCACCTACAATTTCTTTAACCTCTTTTGCTCCGTTTGCTTTTGATGCAGTGTGGGCATAGATTTCTATAAGCCAATCGTCGGAATAACTGTCTTTGTAATAAGCAAAGTCGATTTCAGGAATCTCTTTCAGCTTTTCAACAATTTCATCAAGGTATTGAGGGAGAGCGTAGTAATTCACATAAACTGGATGCTGACCTTTTTCTATGTTGGTAAGTTCATTTGTTTGAGTGAATCTGCCCTCGAGCAAGTCAACTCTTTCGTCATAAAACTCCTTCATACCATCATTGTCAAACTCAGTATATTTGATAGAGAGTTTGTAATCATCACTATATAAAAACATAAATGGATGAAGATTTTTCGCATAAAACAAGTCTAGAATCCTTTGCAAAACTGAATGGTCGATTTCGTGATACTTTACTGCTTTTTTCGTTTCTGTATCATATACGAAAACTCCATTCATAAGCACAATAGGTGCACTAAAGTGAACACCCTCTAAAATTGGCATTGCACTAATCATACTACGTGCTGTTGCAACAGAAAATGGAATTCCCATTTTATAAAAATCATTCAGCTTTTCTTTTGTGAAATCACTCAGTTTGCCGTCAGACTGCAAAAGAGTACCGTCCATGTCACTGATATATAAAGTTTTCATAAACCACCTAAAAAGTAGGGGACGATGCTTTCATCGTCCCACATTAATTTATTTAAGTAATGATACTACAAGGTCGCCCATTTCAGATGTTGTAACTTTCTTGAAACCTTCCTCATAGATATCAGGTGTACGAGCAATTTTAAGTGCTTCGTTAACTGCATCTTCAATTGATTTTGCAGCTTCTTTCTCGTCGAATGAATACTGAAGCATCATTGCTGCTGAAAGAATTGTTGCAAGTGGGTTTGCCTTTTGTTGACCTGCAATGTCAGGTGCAGAGCCATGAATTGGCTCATAAAGTCCCATTTTGCCAGTTGCAAGTGATGCACTTGCCAACATACCGATTGAACCTGAAATCATAGATGCCTCGTCAGAAAGAATATCACCGAAAATATTTGAAGTAACAATCACATCAAACTGACCTGGATTTCTCACCAGCTGCATTGCACAGTTGTCAACATACATATGAGAAAGTTCAACTTCAGGGTATTCAGCTGACATTTTGATAACTGTTTCTCTCCAAAGACGTGAGCTTTCCAGAACATTAGCCTTATCAACGCTTGTGAGTTTCTTGTTTCTCTTCATAGCCATTTCGTAGGCTGTTCTTGCGATTCTTTCGATTTCAGGAACGGAGTACATTTCTGTATCGTAAGCAGCAGGGTTGCCATCAACTTCTTTTCTGCCTCTTTCACCGAAATAAATACCACCAGTAAGCTCACGGACAATCATAATGTCAAGTCCGTCACCGATAATACTATCTTTAATAGGAGAAGCAGATTTAAGTGGTTCAAAAATCTTTGCAGGACGAAGGTTAGCATAGAGACCTAATGCGCCACGAATTCCCAAAAGACCTTTTTCAGGACGTTGATTTCCTGGGAGAGTGTCCCATTTTGGACCACCAACTGCACCAAGGAAAACACAATCCGCCTTTTTACAAGCGTCAACTGTTGCCTGTGGAAGTGGTTCACCGGTTGCATCAATAGCAGAGCCACCGATTAACTGGTAATCATAACTGAATTTAAATCCATACTTTTCACCTGTTGCGTCAAGGACTTTGAGTGCCTCGTCAACGATTTCAGGGCCGATTCCGTCACCCTTTAATACTACAATACTATAATTTTTCATAATTATTTTTCCTCTCTAGTAACCGCTGATTAAATCGGGTTGTGATTATCAGCGAGATATTTTTTTGTCAGAACCGTCAAAAAACGCAGGCAATACTTTGTGTATTAACGAGTATTTTTGGCGAGTTATGACGGAAAAGTAGCCGCTGAGAATTGTGACTTTGATTTAATCAGTGGTTACTCTTACAACGTTTGGAAGACAACGGTTAACTGCACAAAGGATACCCTTGATAGATGCATAGTTGATATTGTGTGAAATACCGATACCGAAAACATCCTTGCCCCGTGGGTCTGTAATGTGGATGTAGCTGACAGCCTTCGAGTCGGAGCCAACTGAAACAGCATGTTCTGAGTAGTCAATGAAGTGGTAATCGCCAAGACCGATTGTGTTCATAGCCTGACAGAATGCACCGATAGGACCTGCTGCAATACCCTCAATCTGCTGAGGTTCATTACCATTGTACTTGATTGTACCAACAAAGTGTACTCTTGACTGTTCTTCACCATGTTCTCTTTCTTCATAGAACTTGTAGCTAAGAAGCTTGTAAGGTCCTGAAACATTGAGGTATTCTTGCTGGAAGAGTGAGTAAACTTCTTCTTTTGCGAGTTCTTTTCCTTTTTCATCGCAGACTTTCTGAACAATCTTTGAGAATTCAGGATGCATAGCCTTTGGCATATTGTAACCATACTCTGCCATGATGTATGCAACACCACCCTTACCGGACTGGCTGTTGATACGGATAATTGGCTCGTATTCACGACCGACGTCAGCAGGGTCAATAGGTAAGTATGGAACTTCCCAATACTCTGTACCACTTGTACGCATATATTCCTTGCCCTTGTTGATAGCATCCTGATGAGAACCAGAGAATGCTGTGAAAACAAGTGCACCACCATAAGGCTTTCTTGGGTCAACAGGCATTTTTGTTGTTCGTTCAAACATTTCCTTGATTTCGTTAATGTTTGAGAAATCAAGACCCGGGTCAATACCCTGAGTGTACATGTTAAGAGCAAGAGTAACAATGTCAACATTACCGGTTCTCTCACCATTACCGAAAAGAGTACCCTCAATTCTGTCAGCACCTGCTAAAAGACCAAGCTCAGCGGCTGCAACAGCAGTACCTCTGTCGTTATGAGGATGTAAGCTGATTATAGCATTTTCACGATTTTTAAGCTTTCTGCAGAAATATTCAATCTGGTCAGCGTGACCGTTTGGAGTACTACCCTCAACAGTTGCGGGAAGGTTAAGAATAATTTTGTTATTCTCATTAATGTCAAGTGCTTCCATAACCTTTTCACAGATAAGAACAGCATTGTCCATTTCTGTACCTGAGAAGCTTTCAGGTGAATATTCGTAACGGATGTTAACATCCTTCTGGGCTTTTAACTCATCAGTAAGCTGTTTGATGAGTTTAGCACCCTGAACAGCGATATCGATAACACCGTCCATATCCTTTTTGAAAACAACTTTTCTCTGAAGAGTTGAAGTTGAGTTGTAGAAATGGATGATTACGTTTTTAGCACCGTCAATAGCTTCAAAAGTCTTTCTGATAAGGTGCTCACGGCTTTGAACAAGTACCTGAATTGTAACGTCGTCAGGAATTAAATTTTTCTCAATAAGAGTTCTTAAAATTTCATATTCGGTTTCAGAAGCTGATGGGAAACCAACTTCAATTTCTTTAAAACCGATATTTATAAGAGTTTTGAAATATTCAATCTTTTCCTGCAAATTCATTGGGTCAATAAGTGCCTGATTGCCGTCACGAAGGTCAACTGAACACCAAACAGGTGGTTTTTCAATAGTCTTTGACGGCCATTGTCTGTCAGGAAGATTGATTGGTTCAAAGGGGATGTATTTCTGGCATCCTGGTTTCATATTTTTACCTCCAAATAAAAAAATCGCCCCACTATCAAAGTTAGTTGATAGGGACGATGGAAAAATCTACCGTGGTACCACCCTAATTCATCGGTAAAACCGACCTTTGCGACCTCCAACAAGGTCCGACTTTGTAACGGGGTCAACCGTCATAAGCTATGATTTCACTTATGCAACTCCGAAATGAGCTATACACATAAACACTGTGTTGCCTTGCACCCAACGGCAACTCTCTAAAAGCGAGTGAATTATGTCTTATTTTCTTCACTGTTTTTGATAGGGGCTATTAAATTGATTGTGTTATATTTTATAGTATTTTTTTTCGTTTGTCAATAGATAAATTTTGTGATTTAAAGCAACAAAAACGCGAAAAAATGTTGCCAAAAACGATGTAACAATAGTAAACTTATTGAGCATTGCTTGAAAAAAGTATTGATAAATGTTAAAATATAAATGTCAGTGGGGAATGTGTGTTTGTGAATACGATAAGGAGTGAAAATATGAGAAATAAAATGTTGAATTATCCTATCATTTTTGTTCATGGCATGTTCGGTTGGGGAGAAAATGAAGGAATAAACAAAAAAATGCCTTATTGGGGTGCTACAACCGGAAGTCTTATTGACTTTCTGAATGAAAATGGTTACGAATGCTATGCTGCATCTGTAGGACCTATCTCATCAGCCTGGGACCAGGCTTGCCAGCTTTATGCGCAACTTATGGGAACAACTGTTGACTTCGGGGCTGCTCATGCTCAACGTCATAACCATAAACGATTTGGCAGAACATATGAAAAGCCTTTGTTTGAGGGATGGAGTAAAGAGAAAAAAGTTCATTTGATTGGGCATAGCTTTGGTGGATTGTGTATTCGTGTTCTTTCCCATCTTCTTGCATATGGTGACCCGAGAGAAATTGCTGTAACAGGTGAGGAAACCTCAGAACTTTTTAAGGGAGGTCATGCAGATTTAATTTATAGTTTAAGTGCTATCTGTTCACCGTTAGGGATTGTTGATACATATGATGTCGCAGAAAAATACAAACTTTTGCGTCCAATAAAAGCAGGAACAGTTTTTTATACATGTGCCATGGGACGCTCACCATTAAATGGTACTGCAGTTGATTTCCACCTTGAACATTTCGGCCTTACAAATACGCCGGGACAAAAAGATACAGAATCAGGACATCAGGCAAGAAAAGTTGTTAGAAAACAGTACAAAGAAACGGACGATAATATTGTGTTTGGATTATCCCCAAAAGGGATTACAAAACTTAATGACATGGTGGAAATTGTACCAAGCATTTATTATTTTTCATACCCTTTCAATGCTGTTGAGTATGATGAAAACAAGAAAAAGGAAATGGCAAAAAAGACAGACTTGCCACTTATGCATCTGACATCATTTCTTTTGCTTCACAATTCAAGACAAAAGGGCATTGATAATAGTGGTGGAAATGATGGACTTGTTGATGTTATTGCTGCTTGTTCTCCTCCTGACGAACCAAGTGTTCAATATACTGATGGTATGGAGTATAAACCGGGTGTTTGGCATGTTATGCCTGTTCAGTCTGGTGACCACGGTACGGCTATTGGTTTGTTGGCGGATAAAGAGGAAACGCACGACTTCTACCTTAACATTATGAAATTACTCAACAAAATAGAAACACAAGAGTAATCTGTTCAAAATTATTGTTGATTTTAGTGTGAAAAAATGATTTAATATATCTATATTTGTTTTAGGAGATGAAAGATATGGACTTTAAAGAAAGTACAGGCTTGTACTTGATTGCGGGTGGCGTAATCCTTTTTGTTCTTGCGCAGTCAATATTCTTCCTTGTAAAAGCATTAAAGCAAGGTAAGGTTTTGGGTCTTGACAAAAAGAAATTAACTAACGCTATCACATCAAGTGCACTTTTCACAATCCCATCAGCGTTATCAATTCTCGCAACTGTTATTGCTCTTGCACCATCATTGGGATTGGTAATTCCATGGGTAAGACTTTCGGTTATCGGTAACCTTATGTATGAAACAACAGCAGCAGAAAATGCTATGGAGGGCCTTGGTCATACAGGCGGCACAGCTGTTGAGGTTACAGACCCTGCTGTTTTTGCAGGTATTGCATGGGTTATGACTATTGGTATCTGCTTCTCACTTGTTTTATTACCTTTTATTGCAAAGCCATTACATAAGAAGTTCATGAATGCAGGTAAAAAAGAAGAAAAAATTGAAACAGAAGATAAGAAAGAAAATACAGAGAAAAAATCAAGTGGTATTGCAGGATTTATTGACCTTTTGACACCTGCAGTTTTCATTGGTCTTATCGGTGCTTTCGTTGCTCGTGCTATTGCAGGTGCAGGTAAACCTGAAATATTTGGTGATGGTGCAGGTGTGCTTTCAATCATCACATTGGTTGTAGCAGTTATTGTGTCATTGATTTTTGAAGTTATAGCTAAAAAGTTCAAACTCACATGGCTTGAACCTTTTGTTATGCCTATCGGTATGATTGTAGCAATGGTTGTTGCGGTAGTTGCATTTAATGTATTGCCAGCTGATATTGCTATCTTGGAATGGAGGGGTTAATTATGAGCATCAATAAAAAAGAAAGACCATATATTGACCGTGTCCATGCTTGGGGTAGAGTATCAAGTATTACTGCTCTTTGCGCACTTTTAATGTTTCCAATTGGAATTTGCTTGTATCTTGGTGTATGGCCGGCATTCAGTGGTGTTATGGCCGGGCTTATGAAGCTCATTCCTCTTTACTGGTCACTTGCAGTTGTTGAAGTTTTAGTTTATACACCAATGCTTGGTGCAGGTGGTACATATCTTTCATTCGTAACAGGTAATATTACAAACCTTAAGCTGCCTTGTGCAATCAGTGCTATGGAAGGTGCAAAGGTTAAGGCAAACAGTGAAGAAGGCGAAGTAATTTCTACAATCGCTATTGCAACATCATCAATCGTAACAACATTGATTATGGCAATCGGTGTTCTTGTATTCAGACCTTTCCTTGATGACTTCACAAATAATGAAATTTTAAAACCTGCTTTTGCGCAGGTGCTTCCAGCACTTTTTGGTGCTTTGGGTGCAGGCTATTTCTTGAAGCATTGGAGAATCTCAATTGTTCCAATTCTTGTAATGATTGTTGTTCTTTTCTTTGCTCCTACAATGGGTGCAAGTACATTACTTTTCCCAGGTATCGTGGCTTCTGTACTTGGTGCATTCGTAATGTGGAAACTCGGTTGGGTTAAATAAGTTTATATTAGATTAACAGTCCGTTGACTTAATTGGTCAATGGGCTGTTTTTATGTGAAAATACACAGAAAAATGATGCTATTTTTTACCTATTAAACATTGATTTTACAAGCATAAAGTGATAAAATAAACTGATTATAATAAAATGGATTGGAGGGGGTTGTTTTGGCTTTAGTACCAATGAAAACTCTCCTAGAAAATGCCGAGAAAAACAATATTGCTGTGGGTGCTTTTAGCGTCGGTAATATGGAAATGGTAATGGGTGCAGTTGCTGCGGCAGAAGAACTCAACACACCAGTAATTTTACAGATTGCTGAGTGCAGATTAAAAAACTCGCCACTTGAGCTTATGGGTCCAATGATGATTTCTGCAGCAAAGAATTCAAAGGTCAATATTGCAGTGCATCTTGACCATGGCCTTAAAATCGAAACTGTACAAAAAGCGTTGGAAATGGGATTTACTTCCGTCATGTTTGATGGTTCAACTTTACCACTTGAAGAAAATATCAAGGCAGTAAAACAAGTCCGTGAGATGGCTGATAAGTACGGTGCAACTGTGGAGGCTGAACTTGGTGTTGTAGGTGGTAATGAGGGTGATGGTGCAGCTCACGAAATCCTTTGTACAAATCCTGATGATGCAAAGCTTTTCTGTGATGAAACAGGAGTTGATGCGTTGGCGGTCGCAATCGGTAATGCACATGGAAACTATCCGGTACTTCCTAATCTTCGTTTTGATGTCCTTGATGACATAAACAAAATGGTTGAAACCCCACTTGTATTGCATGGTGGCACAGGAATTACGGATGAAATGTTCCAGCAGGCAATTATGCTTGGTGTCCGTAAGGTTAATATTGCAACTGCAAGTTTTGATAATCTTGCAAAGTTTGCCCTTGAATATTGCAAACCACTTGAAAAAGCAAATTACTTTGAATTGAGCAAGGTTGAAGCAATGGGCGTTTATGAAAATGTAAAAAGACATATTAAAGTGTTCAGTTTTATGAATAATTAAGGAGTTGTAATTATGAAGTACATCGAATTTGATAACAACAAAGAATTTGACTTAATCCTTTTAGGTCGAGTGGCAGTTGACTTGAATCCAGTTGACTACTACTGCCCACTTAACGAAAGTACAACTTTTAAAAGATACCTTGGTGGTTCACCTGCAAATATTGCAGTAGGTCTTGCAAGACTTGGCAAAAAATGTGGCTTCTTCGCTCGCGTTTCTGATGACCAGCTCGGTACATTCGTAACTGACTACTTTGATAACGAAGGTATTGATACTTCTCACATCAAGCGTTGCCAGAATGGTGAAAAAATCGGCCTTACATTTACAGAAATTAAGTCAGAAACAGAAAGCTCAATCGTTATGTATCGTAACGAAGCAGCTGACCTTAAACTGGATGTAGAAGATATTGATGAAGACTATATTAATAAAGCAAAGGCAATCTTGATTTCAGGTACAGCACTTGCTGAAAGTCCTTCAAGAGAAGCAGCACTCAAAGCAGTAGCACTTGCTAAGAAAAACGGTGTGCCAATCATTTTTGATATTGACTACCGTGCTTATAACTGGAAAAATAGTGATGAAATTGCAATTTACTATTCCTCAGTTGCTCGTGAGGCAGATATTATTCTTGGTTCTCGTGAAGAATATGACCTTACAGAAAGATTTATCAAGGTTGGTATGACTGATAAAGAAACTGCAGCATACTGGCACTCACAGAACGCTAAAATAGTAATTATCAAGCATGGTAAAGAAGGCTCAACAGCATATACAAACGATGGCGAAAGCTATTCAATCAAACCATTCCCTGTAAAACTTCTTAAATCATTCGGTGGTGGAGACGGATATGCAAGTGCATTCCTTTATGGTATTTTTGAAGGTTGGGAAATCATTGATGCTCTTGAATTTGGTTCAGCATCAGCTGCCATGCTCGTTGCATCTCACGCTTGCTCACAGGATATGCCATCAGTTGATGCTGTAAAAGAGTTCATCAAAAAAGAAAAAGAAGAATACGGCGAAATGATTGCAAGAGCATAATTCTTTTTGACATATTTTCCGTAATACTTCGTTGCTTTCGGTTTGTGGTATACCAGATACAACTTCACCTCGGCAACATTGTCTTACGAAAAATCTGTTCAAAAATAAACTGTTCTATTAAAGTTTATTATAAGCTGAAATTGGTGACTGAAATGCTTAAGAAATTATTAAAAAACAAAGCAGTTAAAGGGGTAATAATTGCGGTACTCTGTGCTTGTTTGCTCGGTGGGGTAGCTGTAGTTGGCATTAATGCCTATATGATTTCTTATGTAAGTGATTACATTTTAACGGAAGAAGACCTGAAAAACGACAGTTTTGATTGTATCATGGTACTTGGTGCAGGGCTTTGGGATGGTGAACCGTCGCCAATGCTTCAGGAAAGACTTGACTTCGGAATCGTAGCTTATGAAACGGGTTGCACTGAAAAACTTCTTATGAGTGGTGACCATGGCAGGAAAGAATACGATGAAGTCAACAAAATGAAAGAAGTTGCAATCGAAAAAGGTGTATCTGCCGATAATATCTTTATGGACCACGCAGGTTTTTCAACTTATGAGTCAATGTATCGTGCAAGGGATATTTTTCAGGTTGAAAAAATGGTGATTGTAACACAGAAATACCATTTATACAGAGCAGTTTATAATGCACGTAAACTTGGCATTGATGCATATGGTTTTGCAGCAGATAGATTGGAATATCCAATTTACAATGATGTTCGTGAAGCTTTGGCAAGAACAAAAGACTTCTTCTACTGTATAGTACAACCTGAACCAACATATTTGGGTGACCCAATCTCAATTCATGCAAATGGTTCGTTGACTGATGACAAAGACAAAATATAAATAGGTGATTATATGTACGAAAATCCAAAATTTGATGCTAACAATGAAAAAATCCTTTGTGAGATGAATGGCAAAAATGCCGATATGCTCATGGATATAAAAACAAAGATTCTCAAAGCAGGTGAATCGGTTACAGTTTGTGATGAAGACAATGAAACTGCAATTCTCCTGCTTTCAGGTGATGTAAACTACTTCTTTGACGGAAAAGAAGTAAAAGCGAAAAGAGAAAATCAGTTTATTGACAGACCATACTGTGTTCATTTCTCAAAGAATAACGAAGTGACAGTTACTGCAAATGCTGAGTCCCGAATTCTTATTCAGCAGACAGACAACGACAATGATTTCGGTTACAAATGGTACAGCCCTGAAAATGTGATTTTACAGGAATTCGGTAAGGACCAATGGAGTGGTACTGCACACCGTCAGGTGCTTACAGTTTTTGACTACGAAAATGCTCCATATTCAAATATGGTTTTAGGTGAGGTTATCCACAAGCCAGGCTGCTGGTCGAGTTACCCACCACATTATCATCCACAGCCTGAAGTTTATTACTATGAATTTGATAAACCACAGGGATTTGGCGTTGGTTTTAATGGTGACGATTGCTACAAGGTTGAAGATCAAGGAGTACTCTGTATTACACCAATGAAAACACATCAGCAGGTGGCTGCTCCAGGTTATTCAATGTGCTATGTATGGATGATTAGACACTTAGAAAACGACCCTTGGATAAAGACAAGAATAGATGCTCCGGAGCATAAATGGCTCCTTGATGTATAAATAATTCAACTTGATATATTATGAGGTGATATTATGGCAAAAATGACAATGGCTCAGGCACTTGTTAAGTTCCTTGACAATCAGTATGTGTCTTTTGACGGTGTTGAAACAAAATTCGTTGACGGAATTTTCACAGTTTTCGGTCACGGTATTGTTTTAGGTATCGGTGAAGCACTTGACTCTGACAAGGGCGGACTTAAAGTGTATCAGGGCAAAAATGAGCAGGGGATGGCTCATGTTGCAACAGCTTTTGCAAAGATGAACAATAGAAGAAAGATTATTGCTTGTGCTTCTTCTATAGGTCCTGGTGCTGCTAATATGATTACTGCAGCAGCTACTGCAACAGTTAACAACGTGCCTCTTCTTTTATTCCCTGCTGACACTTTCTCAACTCGTCAGCCTGACCCTGTTCTTCAGCAGTTTGAACAGGAAAACTCACTTGCAACAACAACAAATGATGCTTATAAAGCAGTTACAAGATATTGGGACAGAATTCAGCGTCCGGAACAGTTAATGTCAGCAATGATTAACGCTATGAGAGCATTGACAGACACAGCAAATGCAGGTGCAGTTGCAATTTGTCTTTGCCAGGATGTTGAGGGTGAAAGCTACGATTACCCGGATTCATTCTTCGCAAAACGAGTACATAAAATTGTTCGTATGCCAGTGGCTTGTGAAGAACTTGAAGACGTTGTAAACGTAGTTAAGAATGCAAAAAAACCACTTGTAATCTGTGGTGGTGGTGTTCGTTACTCAGAAGCAGGTGAAGCACTTGAAAAGTTCTGTGCAGAATTCAATATTCCTTTCGCAGAAACACAGAGTGGTAAAACTGCTTGTCTTTCATCAGATAAATATAACCTTGGTGGTCTTGGTGTTACAGGTAACTCTGCAGGTAATGTAATGGCAAAGGATGCAGACGTTGTAATCGGTATCGGTACTCGCTTCTCCGACTTTACAACTGCTTCAAAATCACTTTTCAAAGATGATGTTAAAATGGTAACAATCAACACATCTCGTTTTGATGCATATAAACTTGATGCAGTTAAAATGGTAGCAGACGCTAAACTTGGTATCCTTGCTCTTGGTGATGAACTCCGTAAAGCAGGTTACAAGTCAGCATATACAACTGAAATCAAGATGGCTAAAGACGGTTGGAACAAGGAAATGGAATTCCTTGCAAACTATAAATATGACGAAAACTTCAAACCACTTATTGAAGCTCGTGACGAAAAGACAATTCCTGAATTTGTCGAGAAAATCGGTGGTGTGATTACACAGACAGCAGCGCTTGCTATGATTCGTAAACTCATTCCTGCAGATGCTCTTTGCACAGGTGCAGCAGGTTCACTTCCAGGTTGTTTACAGAGAATGTGGACATCTGACAGCCGTTACTCATACAATATGGAATATGGTTATTCTTGTATGGGTTACGAAATTGCAGGTGCATTAGGTAGCAAGATGGCTCATCCTGAATGTGAATCTTATGCTATGTGTGGTGACGGTAGTTACTTAATGCTCCACTCTGAACTTGTTACATCAATTCAGGAAAAACAGAAGATTAACGTTCTTCTTTTCGATAACAGCGGTTTTGGTTGTATCAACAACCTCCAGATGTCAAACGGTATCGGAAATCTTGCAACAGAATTCCGTTACAGAGATGATAACGGTGACCTTTTAGGTGACTTGATTCCAATTGACTTTGCTATGGCTGCTGCGGCTTATGGTTGCAAGACATATACAGCAAAGACAATGGAAGAACTTGAATTTGCCCTTATTGATTCACAGAAACAGACAGTTTCAACACTTATTGACATTAAAGTTCTTCCAAAATCAATGACTGATGGTTATGGAGCTTGGTGGCACACAGGTGTTCCATCTGTTTCAACAAATGAAAAAGTAAACAATGCCTTCGCATCGAAGGAAGAAAATAAAAATAAGGCAAGGAGATATTAATATGCTTGACAAGAATAAAGTAAAACTCGGTATCGCACCTATCGCTTGGACAAATGACGATATGCCAGACCTTGGTGCAGAAAACACATTTGAACAGTGCATTTCTGAAATGGCACTTGCTGGTTTCACAGGTTGTGAAGTTGGTAACAAGTACCCAAGAGATACAAAGGTACTTAAAAAGGCTCTTGAACTTCGTGGTATGCAGATTTGCAACGCTTGGTTCTCAAGCTTCCTTGTCACAAAGCCTTATGAAGAAGTTGAAAAGGACTTCATCGAGCATATCACTTTCCTTAAGGAAATGGGTGCAAAGGTTGTTGGTATTTCAGAACAGGGACACTCAATTCAGGGTACAGACCTTTCAATTTTCGATGACAAATATGTTATGAATGATGAAGAATGGGATATGCTCTGCACAGGTATCAACAAGCTTGGTAAAGTAGCAAAAGATATGGGCATTGCTCTTTGCTTCCACCATCATATGGGTACAGTTGTTCAGACTGCTGCTGAAATCGACAGAATGATGGAAAACACAGACCCTGAGCTTTTCGGTCTTCTCTTCGATACAGGTCACCTTGCATATTGTGGCGAAGATTATATGGCAGTTCTCAAAAAATATGCAAAGAGAATTCGTCACGTGCATCTCAAGGATATTCGTCCTGATGTTGTGGCAAAGGTTAAGGCTGAAAAAATGAGCTTCCTTCAGGGTGTTCGTGCAGGTGCTTTCACAGTTCCTGGTGACGGTGTAATCGATTTCAAACCGGTTTTCGATGTTCTTGAAGAAACAGGCTACGAAGGATATGTTCTTGTTGAAGCTGAGCAGGACCCAGCTATCGCAAATCCGTTTGAGTATGCACTCAAAGCTCGTAAATATATTAACGAGGTTTCAGGATTATAATTAAAAATGGCTTCTCCTTGAGGAGAAGCTGTCGAGCGAATGCGAGACTGATGAGGTGTAGGATACGAAGTATCCGTTAATTTGCTCCACCTCATCCGTCACTTCGTGACACCTTCCCCTCGAGGGGAAGGCAAAAATCGTAATCAATTCCAATTAAGGAGAAAATAAATATGGCAGTAGAAAAATTACAATATTTTGTGAACGGTCAGTTCAAAGATTCAAAAACTGATGTTTGGTATGACCTTCACAATCCAAGCACAGGTGAAGTTGTAGGACAGGCACCTTGCTGTACAAATGATGAAGTTCTTGAAGCAATTGCAGCTGCAAAGGCAGCATATCCAGGTTGGAGAGCAACTCCTGCTATCAAGAGAGCACAGATTCTTTACAAAATCCGTGAGCTTATTATCCGTGATATGGAAGAACTCACAATGTGTGTTGCCTGCGAAAACGGTAAAGTTTGGGGCGAAGCAGAAGGCGATGTTCTCAAGGCAAAAGAAGGTACAGAGCTTGCAACTCAGGTTCCATCTCTCATGATGGGTGAAAGCCTTATGGATGCATCAAATGGTTATGACACAGTTAAGTATCGTGAACCTCTTGGTGTTTTCGCAGGTATTGTTCCTGTTAACTTCCCTGCAATGATTCCATTTGGTTGGATGGCTCCAACTTGTATTGCAACTGGTAATACAATGGTTCTCAAGGCAGCATCTCTTACACCAAAAACAGCAATGAAATTTGCTGCTATCTATAAAGAAGCAGGCGTTCCTGACGGTGTTATCAATGTTATCACTTGCTCAAGAAACGAAGTAAACACAATTCTTGACCATCCTGATGTTAAGGGTATCACATTTGTCGGTTCAACTCCTGTTGGTCTTAAGGTTTATTCACGTGCAGCAGCTGCAGGCAAACGTTGCCAGGCTCTTACTCAGGCTAAGAACCATGCTCTTGTTATGTCAGACTGTGCTCTTGAAAGAACAGTAGCAGGTGTTATCAACTCTGCTTATGGTTGTGCAGGTCAGCGTTGTATGGCTCTTACTTGCTGTGTTGTTGAAGAAGCAATTGCAGATAAGTTTGTAGCTGAACTCGTTAAACAGGCAAAGAACATTAAGGTTGGTCCATCTTGGGAAAAGACATCAAAACTCGGACCTATTACATATAAGAAGCACTATGAAGAAGTTCTTGCTGATATCCAAAAGGGTATTGACGAAGGTGCAGAACTCGTTCTTGACGGTCGTGATGTTAAGGTCGAAGGCTATGAAAACGGCTACTTTATCGGACCTACAATCTTCGACAAGGTTACAGCTGATATGACAATCGGTGACGAAGAAGTATTCGGACCTGTTCTTTGCATCAAACGTTGCAAGAACTTTGAAGAAGGTCTTAAGATTATGAACGACAACCCATATGCAAACGGTTCTGTTATTTATACACAGAGTGGTTACTTTGCACGTCAGTTTGCTCGTTACACAGATGGTGGTCAGGTTGGTATCAACGTTGGTATTCCTGTACCGGTTGGTTTCTTCCCCTTCTCAGGACACAAGCAGTCATTCTTCGGTGACCTTCACTGTCTTGGTAAGGATGCATACCGTTTCTACACAGAATCAAAGGCAGTTACTACTCACTGGTTCGACGAAGAAGAAAAGACAACAACTAACGTTTCCACATGGGACGGAACCATATAATTTGTGTCTTTTTTCCCTAATGCGTCGTTGCCTTACGAAAAAATCCTACAAATTGTAAAAAGGTTATTTGTAGGGGCGATTCACGAATCGCCCGTAAACTATAAAATATAAGGAGAAAGTATTATGCTTAAAATTGGTATTATCGGTGCTGGCCGTATTGGTAAAGTTCACCTTGAATCAATCACATATCATGTAAAGGGTGCTGAAGTTGTTGCAATCGCAGACCCATATATGAATGACGAAACAAAAACTTTCTGTGAAGGTTTTGGCGTACAGAACATCTACACAGATTACACAAAAATCATTGAAGACAAAGACATTGATGCAGTTCTGGTTTGCTCATCAACTGACACACATGCTCCAATTTCTATTGAAGCTATCAATGCTGGTAAGCACGTTTTCTGTGAAAAACCACTTGCAAATACAGT
The DNA here is from genome assembly GCA_045578245.1 of Candidatus Fimenecus sp. GTDB lineage: Bacteria > Bacillota > Clostridia > Oscillospirales > Acutalibacteraceae > Fimenecus. Next base: position 20,270 of record JAZNJX010000033.1, read on the forward strand.
TGACAAGATTCTTGAAATCGCAGATGCTCTCAAAGCTCATCCTGAATGCAAATTCCAGGTAGGTTTCAACCGCCGTTTTGACCATAACTTTGCTGCAGTTCGTAAAGCATACGACGAAGGCAAAATTGGTGAAGCACAGATTCTCAAAATCACTTCTCGTGACCCACAGGCACCACCTGTTGGCTACTGTGCAGCAAGTATCTTCCTTGATATGACAATTCATGATTTTGATATGGCTTGCTTCCTTACAAACAGTGATGTTGAAGAACTTTATGTTTATGCAGATGCTCTTATCAACCCAGGCATCCGTGAGTACGGTGATTTCGACACAGCAATCATCTCAATGAAGATGGAAAACGGCGCTCTTGCAGTTATCGACAACTCTCGTCAGGCTATGTACGGTTATGACCAAAGAGCAGAACTCTTCGGTTCAAAAGGTATGGTTGCAACTGCTAATGATACACTTTCAACTGCTGTTATTGCAGATGCTAATGGTGTAACAGGTGAAAAACCACTCTATTTCTTCCTTGAAAGATATATGGGCTCATTTGCAGAAGAAGTTAGACAGTTTGTTGACTGCTGTGTAAACAACAAGGAAACTCCTGTTGGTATTCACGCAGGTTTACAGTCAGTTAAAATTGCTCTTGCTGCTGAAAAATCAGCAAACGAAGGCAGACCTGTTAAACTCGCAGAAATTAACTAATAAAAACAAATTGGGCGAGATTATCTCGCCCATATTTTTAAGGAATGATTAAAAATGTCTATTGAAAAAGGCAGAGAATACTTCCGTCAGTTCGGTATGGAGGATAGAGTTCAGGAGTTTGAGGTTTCAAGTGCAACAGTTGAACTTGCAGCACAGGCTTTAGGTGTTGAGGGTGCAAGAATTGCAAAAACTCTCTCTTTCATGGTTGGTGAACAGCCAATCCTTATCCTTATGGCAGGGGATGTTAAGGTTGATAACTCTAAATATAAAGGATTTTTCCATACAAAAGCAAAAATGATGTCACCTGAACAGCTTGAAGAGTATGTAGGACATCAGATTGGTGGAGTTTGCCCTTTTGGTATCAAAGATGGTGTTGAGGTTTACCTTGATACATCAATGAAACGATTCCAGACAGTTTTCCCTGCAGTAGGTGGCAGTAACAGTGCTATCGAACTCACAATTGAAGAGCTGGAAGAATACTCAAACTACAAAGAATGGGTAGAAGTATCAAAACCAATTGAATAAGTGCAAAATGCAAAACGCAAAGCGCAAAATTAAAGGACGATTCATCACGAACCGTCCTTTTTTGTTTGTTATTTAATCGAGATTGCAACCTTATATGCATCTTTTGTTGCGTCTGCAATTCTGCCGACCTTACTACTGTCGCCGATTACAAAAGTGTTAAATCCGTTTGATTTAAGGTCATTTACAATTTTGTTATCGGGTTTTGACCCAAGAGCAAGAACAACATATTCAGCATCAATTTTTGTTGATTTTTTGTTCTTGATATTCTCTGTAATTATGTATCCATTACCGATTTCGCAAAGTTTTTCACCTAGCATAAATTTGGTGTTTGCTTTTTCAAGGTGAGGCATGACATCGTCCTTATGTTGCATCCAAGTACCAGGAGCAATCTCTTTTGCCATTTCAACAACTGTTACGTCACAGCCCTTTTCTGTAAGTGTATGCGCAGTTTCAAGTCCTGTCATACCTGAGCCAATAAGTGCAACTTTCTTGTTTTCAAGAGTGATTCTGCCACTTAAAACATCTTCAAATGTAAGAACTTTATCTGCATCATAATTGCCATTGAACTTTGGTTTGATTGGGTTGCTACCTGTTGCAACAATTACAGCACAAGGGTTAAGTTCTTTGATTTTTTCAACTGTTGCTGGAGTGTTAAGAAGAATGTTTACACCCAAATCTTCACAAGTTTTAACCATGTCTTCAACAAACCACATTGTTTTGTCTTTTTTAGGTGGTGTAGCAGCGAGGATGATTTGTCCACCTGCTTTTTCATTCTTTTCAAAAAGAGTAACGTTAAAGCCACGTCTTGCAAGGATTTCTGATGCCATAAGTCCTGCAGGACCTGCACCAATCACAGCTACATTTTTTCCGTTACCATCTTTTACGAGTTCTTCACTTTCGTGACCAACAAATGGGTTAACAGAACACTCACCGTGTGAGCCTATGTAGGCATTATTCTGCATTGATTCAATACAGTTAAGACAACAGATACAACGCTTGATTGTGCCACCGTTAAGTGCTTTATCTGCCCAGTAAGGGTCAGCAATCTGCGGACGACCAAGAGAAACAAAGTCCTGAATACCATCTTTTAATTGTTGTTCTGCCTGTTCAGGTGAACGGATAAGGTTAGCAGCCATAACAGGGATAGAAACAGCATCTTTAATGGCTTTTGCCATATATTTTCTCCAGCCTGGCTCAAATGAAACCGGCTCAAGCCAGTAGTTGAAAGCATCATATCCTGCTGAAGAAACGTCAATAGCATCTGCACCATTCTTTTCAAGTGATTTTGCGATTTTTATGCCATCTTCGAGTGTGTAGCCCTTGCCCTTTTGACCGACCATTTCATAACATTCGTCAGCAGTAAGACGAACGATAACAGGAAAATCTTTTCCACATCTTTCCTTGATGCCACGAAGAATATTGAGCAAAAATCTCATTCTGTTTTCAAAGTTTCCACCATATTCGTCAGTTCGCTGATTTGTATATGGACTTAAAAATTGTTGTAAGAGATAGCCGTGGGAAGCGTGTAATTCAACACCATCACAACCTGCTTTTTTAACTCTTTCAGCAGCATCAATAAACTGTTGTTCAAGTTCTTTGATTTCCTTGTATCGAAGTGCTCTTACACGACCTGCTGCAAAATATGCAGGGGGACATTTGGATGGAGCAACGCTTGATGGAACAATGTCATTCTCTAAAAGTGTTGGACCAATAGCAGGTGTAATTTTGTAAAGGAGTTTGCCATAAAGACCCTTTGTAAGCGTTTCAAGTTGAATGCTCAGCGGTACTGTACCCACTAAAAGACCAACATTTTGTCTACCAGGATGATGAAGTTGAACAAAGAATTTTGCACCGTGACGGTGTACTCTTTTTGCTAATTCACGAAGTGGCTCAATGTGGTAGTCGTGACTTGCTGCAAGCTGAGCAAAAGCAGCCGAGCCTGTTTGGTCATTGACTCTTGTGATTTCAGTCATAATAAGACCACAACCACCCTTTGCTCTTTCTTCGTAATAGTTCATCATTTTTTCGGTTGGTTTGCCGTCAAACTGACCGAATCCCATAAGCATTGGTGGAAGAACAATTCTGTTTTTTATTTCACAAGTTCCTATTTTCATAGGACTTGACATTATTTCAAAGTTCATTATTTACCCTGCTTTCTCACTTTTTCTTTAAATTCTTTAAACTTCCTCTTTTCAAGTGCAAGATAAACAGTTTTAACTGGTGGAAGGAATTTCATAAGCACTTTTGATATATCGAAAAGAACACAAGGACTGACATTCTTTTTACCTTTTTCAATACCTTTAATCATTTTTCTTGCAACAACATCAGGTTGTTGTACAGGGAATGGCTTTTTGAATTCAATTTCGTTAGCAGCCTTGAAAAATCCTGTATTTGTAGCAACTGGGTAAAGACAAGTAAGCTGTACATTTTCAGGCAATTCCATTCTGAGCCCTTCCTGGAATCCGTGCATAGCAAATTTGGATGCACTGTAAATTGTAAAGCCAGGCATAGCCATTGTGCCTATTGCAGAAACAGTTATTGCAAAAACACCCTTTTTACCATTGAGATATTCAACATATTTCTGGTATGAATAAATAGGTGAGTACACATTTGTTTCAAACATACGAGCAACTCTGTCCCAGTCAACATAGTTGAACTCCTCGTAGTAAGGATAACCTGCATTAGCATAGAAAATGTCGATTGAACCCATTTTTTCGAGAGCAACTTCAAAAATTTCATCAACTGCCTCTTTTGATGAAACATCTTTTTGCATTATGTAAGTATTTTCATCTTCAAAAGCGCATAAACGGTCAACATCCTTGTCAACACAAAGAACTTTATTATTCTTGTGAAGAAGTTTAAGCACTTCAAGACCAATACCATTGTTACAGCCTGTAAGTACAATAGTTTTACCTATAATCATATCCAAAACCCCTTAATTTTTAGTATCGTATAAATTATATCACAGTATAAGTAAAAATCAATAATTGCAGTTCCTTTTGTGTATCTTCAATAAGTAATCAACCAATTATTTTTCATATTCATCAATAGAAAAAGTGCTCAAAAGAGTTTATAATTATAATGTATAATTCCAACTTGTTATTGGGAGTGGTAAATTTGTACGGACTTATAGAACATACGGATGAAATTAATCGACTCTTAGCACGGTATGGTGTTAAATTCGGTATCTACAAAAACAATGTGTTTAATGAGCGACTTTTCCCATTTGATGCAGTACCTCGTATCATTTCAAAGGATGAATTTGACTATCTTGAAAGAGGACTTAAACAACGTGTCAAAGCACTTAATATATTCTTAAAAGACATCTATACCAAAAAGCAGATAATTAAGGATAGAATTATTCCTGAAGAATTTGTTTATGGTGCAGCAGGATATATGATGGAGTGTGAGGGTGCAGTACCACCAAAGGATGTTTTTGCTCACATTTCAGGTATCGACCTTGTTCAGGGCAACGATATGCGTTGGTATGTCCTTGAAGACAATCTCCGTGTGCCATCGGGGGCTTCCTATCCTATGATTGCAAGAGAACTTTGTCGTAGGGCAAGTCCTGACACCTTCCGTGCAAATACTGTTGTTGATAATCGTAATTATGGTGATTTGCTTCGTAATGCACTTGATTATGTAAATACAGGTGGAATCAATGTTGTTCTCACTCCGGGACGATTCAATTCTGCATTCTTTGAACACTCATATCTTGCAGAAAAAACAGGTGCTGTTTTTGCTATGCCACAGGATTTGTTCGTTGAGGGGAATGTGCTTTATTATAGCGAATATTCAGGAAAACGTCAGCGTGTTGGTGCAGTTTACCGCAGAATCAATGACGACTATATGGACCCAATGACTTTCCGTGCTGACTCACTTTTGGGTGTACCACATATTATGGATGCCTATCGTGCAGGCAATGTAGCCCTTGTGAATGCTCCGGGTAACTCTGTTGCAGACGATAAGGGTATTTATTATTATGTACCTGCAATGATTAAATATTATTTAGGTGAAGAGCCAATTCTCTCAAATGCCCCAACATATCTTCCTTTCTATGAAAACGATATGAAATATGTTCTTGATAATATCCAGAAACTTGTTATCAAGGATGTTGCAGAATCAGGTGGGTATGGTGTTGTTTTCGGTAGTGAATTATCTCTTGAGAGAGTATATGAATTAAAGAAAATGATTCAGAAAGAGCCACGAAGATTTATAGCACAGGAGGTTATTCAGTTTAATGACCTTAAGGTTGTTGAAAATGGTGCCTGGACAGAGAGAAAAGCAGATTTACGAGCTTTTGTGCTTACGGGTGAAGAGCCTGTTGTATGGAAATCAGGACTTACTCGTTTTTCAAAGGATGCAAATTCTTTTGTAGTTAATTCATCACAGGGAGGAGGCTTTAAAGACACATGGGTGTTATCTCGATAAAATCAAGTGACAATCTTTTTTGGCTCGGAAGATATGTTGAGAGAGTTTTCACAACTCTTAAAGCCTTTACCGAGTGTTACGACATTATGATTGATATAAATGATGAGGAATACATAAATTTCTGTCGCAGACTTGGAATTGCAAATAATTATTCCTGCCGTCAGGAGTTTATCAGCTCATTTTTGTTTGATTCAAATGACCCTGCGTCAATTTATTCAAGCCTTCTTCATGCATATGACAATGCAGTCGAAATGAGAAATACAATCAGCTCAGAAACTTTGGCATATCTTCAGTTAGCAGTCGATATTATGGAAAAGAGCAGTAGCAGTAATGCGCCACTTCTTAAAGTTCAGGAGGTAACTGACTGGATTTTTGCATTTTGGGGAAGTGCTGACGATAATATTGAAGCAGAAACCTCAAGAAATATTTTGAAATTCGGCAGAAGTATTGAGCGTCTTGATTTATATACAAGACTTGACTATCCAATCGAAATGCTTCGCAAGGAATTTTCAATAATGCTTAACAGATTATATAAGGTTGGAATTGATTTTAATTCTTATTCAATCGAAAGACTTACAAGAATGATTCTTGAAGAGGATGACTATCAGCCTTATAGAATCGCAATTCAGAATGAATTGTCACAGCTTTTTGTAACGGGAGTGATGTAAAATGGCAGTTTTAGATTTTACTTATAATATGTCGATTAAATTTTCATTGCCTGTAATCAAGCATTGTTACACGCTTCGTTGCATTCCTCTTGAATGTGAAAGTCAGCATATTGAAGATATTAAAGTAACAGTTTTTCCTGAAAATGAGTTAACATATTCACACGACGGATTCGGTAATATCCTTGTAACAGACCGAATTGTTACAATGCATAATGAATTCACTGTAGATGTTACAGGCACGGTTACAACAGGTGCACATATTACACCTGAGATTGATTTGAACCCCGTGTATAAGTATCCGACCCATTACACAAAATGTGGTGCAGAACTTGATAGAATGTTTGACAGAATTCAGGTTGGTATTTCTGATGATGCAGTTGATACAGCTCTTAAATTTACACGAGCAATTCGTGCAAACATTGTGTATAAATCAGGCTCAACAAGTGTTATAACCACAGCAGAAGAAGCACTTTTAAATGGTGCAGGTGTTTGTCAGGATTATTCGCATATCTTATTGGCACTTCTTCGTAAAGCAGGTATTCCTTGCCGTTATGTTGTTGGTATGATGGTAGGTGAGGGTGAAACTCACGCATGGGTTGAGGTGTACCAGGATGGCAACTGGCATGGTGTTGACCCAACGAATAACCGACTTGCTGACGAAAACTATATTATTATCAGTCGTGGTCGTGATTTTGCAGACTGTGGCATAAATCGTGGACTTCTCACTGGTGGCGGAATGCAGACACAAACAGTTAGTCTTAAAGTAACAAAAAGGTAATCACCGTGAAAAATCACGCTGATTTGATTGTATGTCCCTCAAAATTTGTAAATTACAAATTTTGAGATGGACGAAATTTCCATCACGCCTTGTCCGGCTATAGCAAGGAATGATGTTCTGTTTTATGCGAAATTGTAGCCGGAAAGGCTATGGAAATTATTGTGGATATCGGTTTATCATCAGCCTGTTTTTATCCTCTTGAAACGGAAAAATCAGTTTTGAGAGCGTGTGAGACAGGTGCAAAAACAATTGAAATTTTTATGAATGCAAATTCTGAATTTCAGCCTGCATTTGTAAAGAATATGGCAGAAATCTGCAATTCCTATGGAGTGAAAGTTGCGTCCGTTCATACAATGGGGTCTTTTACAGAGTCATTCCATCTTTTCAGTTCTTATAAAAGACGATTTTATGAGGCAAAAGAAACATCCTTTAAGCGTCATTTCGACGTTATGCATACTCTCGGTGCAGATTTTCTTGTAATGCACGGCATTAAGAAGCCAGGCAGCATAGAGGATGAAGAATATTTTGACAGATTCGGTGAATTGACGCTTATGGGAAAAGTCGAGGGGCTTAAAATCTGTCAGGAAAATGTTGTGCATTACCGAAGTGAGAGCCCTGAGTTTCTTCTTCGTATGGGAGAATATATCGGTGACGATTTCAATATGGTTTTCGATATAAAACAATCAATAAGAGCAGGTGTTGACCCATTCTTATTTGCTGAAAAATTGCACAAGTATATTCGTCATATTCATATAAGCGACCATAACAGTGAGAAGGATTGTTTTGTGCCTTGCAAAAACGGAACTTTTGAGTTTAAAAGATTTTTCAGTATGATGAAAGATTTTGATTATCAAGGCGATTTTATCATTGAGTTGTATGAAAATGGCTATGAGAAAGACGAAGAACTAACATTTGCTATGAAACAACTTAAAAATTTACTATAAAATCTTTACATTGTGGTTTGAAGTGTGTTAAAATACAATATATAGAATTGCAAGTAGGCAATCATAAAAGGAAGTGTTCTTATGAAATGTCCATTTTGTGGATTTGAAGAAAGTAAAGTAATTGACTCTCGTCCAACTGACGAAGGTGAAAAAATCCGTCGCAGACGTGAATGTATTAAATGCACAAAGAGATTTACTACTTATGAGATAATTGAAACAGTACCAATCGTTGTTGTTAAAAAGGATAAAACACGTGAAGTGTTTGACCGTAGCAAGCTTGTTAAGGGTATGCTTACTGCTTGTGAAAAGCGCCCGGTTTCAATGGATACTATTGAAAAGGCAGTCAGTGAGATTGAAACAACTCTCCAGAACTCTCTTGACCGTGAAGTTACAAGTGTACATATTGGTGAACTCGTAATGGATAAGCTTAAAGGTATTGACCAGGTTGCTTATGTTCGTTTCGCATCTGTTTATAAGCAGTTTAAAGATGTAAATGCATTTATGGAAGAACTTTCAAACTTCCTTGATAAAAAATAAAATTTGTAACGGAGTGTTGTTATGAAAAAATCAGTATATAAGGTGCTGTCCGTCATAACAGCACTTTGTGTTTTGTTAAGTGTTATATCTTTTGTTGCTGTCGCTGTGTCACCAACGGAGTATATTCAAGGTGAACGTGTTGACATAATAGATATTTCTCCTGAAACATATTTACCTTATGCTGAGAACAACAGTGTAATTGATTTCTATGCTGGTTCAGGTGATACTGATACGGGATATCTTTTTTATAATCAATTAACTGATAGACAAAAGGGTATGTATAATGCTATAAAGAATGCAGGTGTAACCGATAAAATAACACTTACATTAAGTGAGTATTATTATGGTACGGGTACAACTCAGAATAATGCAGCATATGCACCACAACCAGAAATGAATAAGGATATCAAGCTGGCTATTACAGCAGTTATGGAAGATAACCCTATGATTTTCTGGCCTAATTCATATACGTTTAGTTATTCTTATTATCCTAGGACCAATAGTGTAACAGGACAATATGAAGCAGAAATAAGAGCGATTAAGCTTACACTGTTTTTTGATGATAAATCATATACTGATATTGATGATGTTAAAGCACATTACGACTTGTTGCTTGAAAAGGTTAATGGCTTTAAGGTGAATGGATTTAACCGATATGAGAAAGTAAAATCTATTCACGATAGCCTTTGTGATATAATTACATATCCGGAAAACCAGGGAACTAACAGCTCACCTAACTACGGACCAATGGCGCATCACCCAACAGGTGCATTGATTTATGGTAGCTCTGTTTGTGAAGGATACGCTGAAGCATTCAAGCTGATATGTGACAGAGAAGGAATTCCATGTATTACCGTTATGGGATATGGTAACGGGGGAGGCCACAAGTGGAATTACGTTAAAATGGATGATGGGCTGTGGTATATGTTGGATGCTACCTGGGATGACCAGGAAACATATACATACTACAATTATTATCTTATAGGTACAGCTTTTGACGGTGGAAAACATGTGCCTAATGGTGTTATGTTTAGTAACGTTACAGCATTGCAATATCCAACACTTGCAATAGATACATACAGTTTCACAGTGCCACTGAGCAATACACCTGATGTGGCTTTTAATAATATCAACAATGTTCTTTATGTAGGCAAAGACCTTACAAGTATGAGTACAGTACTGAACTATATTGGACTGCCTAATGGTACAACTTTCACATATTCGGGGTCAGGTACAACGGGTAGAGTGTTGACGTTTACAAAAGATGAAACTTCTGTTTCAAAGAGATATATAGTTGCAATACGTGGAGATATCAACGCAACTAATTCTGTGAATAATACAGACTATAATGTATTAATAAAGGTTTGTGCCACAACTCAAACAGTTGAGAGCGGTAGTGCAAAATTCTATGCAGGGGATATGAATCAGGACGGTGCTATTGATGGCTTTGACGCTATCGCTCATGAACTTTATACCCAAGGAACATTAACTTTTGATTAAACTAAACAGGGCTTGTGCAAAATGTAAAAAAAGCACAGGCCCTTTTTGTATGGTTTTGCAAATGGATTTTATTTACAAAGAGTTGAATAACTGATATAATTTATCTATCAAATTGAAAAGGGGTATCTTTATGAAAAAAATCAAAAAAGTCCTCGCAGTAATGTTGGCAGTAGTTCTTACTTTGTCTTGTGTATCTGTTTTAGCATTTTCACAAGAAAAAGAGTATGTTCCTACAATCATCATTCCTGGACTTTTCCAGAGTGAGACTTACGCTTACGAAAATGGTGAAATTCTTTGTGATGCTAATGGTGAACCAATTCCGGGACCATTTTATGTTACAATCGGTGAAGAAGAAATCACAGAAATCGTAACAAAGGCACTTATTCCTGTTACTAGAATGTTTATTTCTCAGGAAGACAAGGATGCTATGGCAGCTAAAGAAGTTTCAAAGATTCTTGGCGACATCCTTATGGGCAAACAACGTTCAGACGCTAACGGTGAATTCATCGATGATGTTCGTCCTGCAGTTTATCAGGGTAGCGTTGCTACAATTACTGAAAAGCAGAGAAATCAGATGCTTAATCATTTCCCTGTACAGGAGTACTTTGACATTGCCGGTATGGAAAACCTTTATGTGTTTAACTATGTTTCAACAGGCAATATGATTCAGACAGCAAAAGACCTTTATGATTACATTCAGTTCGTAAAGAAGGATGCAGGTTCTGAAAAGGTTAATATTATTCCTGTAAGCCAGGGTGGTTCAATCGCAAATGCTCTTATGAAGTATTATGATGAACAGGGAATTTCTCTTTCAAGGGATATTAACAGAATTGTATTTACTGTTCCTGCTCTTGACGGTGCTGCACTTCTCGGTGACTGTTACAGATACGGTTTTAATAAGGACAGTAAGGCTCTTTACACAACAGCAATGCCATCAGTTATCGGTTACGAAAACTATCTTGGATACATTATCAATATCGCTATGAGACTTATGCCAAAGACAGATGTTGATGTTCTTCTTGATTGTATTGCAGATACACTTATAAATGACTATTTAAGATATTCAACTCTTATGTGGGGTCTTGTTCCATCAGGTGATTATCCTGCATGTAGAGAAAAGTATCTTTCAGACGAAGGCATTGAAGAAATTCGCAGACAGACAGACTGGTATTATCAGGCACAGCTTGATTCAGAAAAATATATTCTTAAAGCAATTGAAGACGGTGTTAAAGTATTTGACATCGTTGATACAAACGTTGAACTCTATCAGCTTGCAGTATCACATGACAAGCAGAATTGCGATGGTATCATTCATGTTTCTTCAACATCAATGGGTGCATACAGTGTGAACAGAAACACAAAGCTTCCTGCAGATTATGTTCCATCAAGAAACAACTGTACTGACCCTAAGAATCATGACCATACTGACCCAGAAGGAATTATGGATGTTTGTACAGGTCTTCTTCCTGAGCATACATTCTATTTCAGCGGACAGAATCATGCTACAACAGCATCAAACGATGTTATTATGACTCTCATCATTCAGCTTGTTACAGATGAGAACTTTACATCAGTTCATTCATATCCTGACAAGTTCCCACAGTTTAATTATAGCCGTGAAACAAAGGTGTTGAGAGAAGATGTTGACTATATGAGAGATTATGACACATCAACTCTTACTCCTGAAGATGCGGCTGAGCTTGAAGGTGCAATCGCACAGGTTGACGAAATGTTAGCAAATAAAGTTGTTGACGTTGATGAATTCAAGGCAGCAAACGACCGTTTCTATGCCATCTTCAATAAGATTACAAGTGGCGATTCAGCAAAGACAACAGAGGGTGTAAATCGAGTGCTTTACATTCTCGCAAGAACCGTATCCGACATTCTCTACTTTGTATATGGTGATGCAGCATTCAGTGAAATGGGTGTTTTCTGGTTAGATAAAATTCAAAAGTAAAACAAACTAAGACAGGGGTTTATCCCCTGTCTGTTTTAATATGTGGAAAGAGTAAGAATGAGAAAATCAATTAAAGACACTCTTCTTTGGATGTTTTTCACTAACCATTGTTGTTATTGTAATAAGATTGTAGGCGAGAATGAGAAAGTTTGTGATGATTGTCGTGAGAATCTGCCTGTAATCAGACAAGAAAAATGTAAATACTGTGGTGTTGAGAAAATCAGATGCGACTGTAAAAAACATAAAATGGGTTACGATGGAATATCAGCTCCATTTTATTATGAAAAGTGTATCCAGAAGAGTATAAAATTATTAAAGTTTTCTAATAAGGAGTTCATGGCAAAACACCTTTCAAGGGATATGGCAAAATCGATAAGTGAAGATTTTAAAGATGTTGATTTTGAGCTTATCTGTTATGTTCCTTTTTCAAAAGTGAATAAGCTGACACGAAAATATAATCCGAGTGCGTTATTGGCACAACATTTGTCTGATATACTGCATATACCTTTAAAACCTATACTTGTGAAGTTGTATGAAAATGGAAATCAACGAAACCTTAATGTAACAGAACGAATTGGTAATGTTTTTGGTGTGTATGATGTGAAGAGTGGTGTGGATATTAAAGGTAAAACCATTCTTTTGGTAGATGATGTTAAAACAACAGGTGCTACCCTAAATAACTGTGCATGGATTATGAAAATCAGGGGAGCAGAAAAGGTTTACTGTGCTACAGTAGCAATTCCTGCAGGGAAAAAACAGAATTCAAGCGATAAAAATTGAGTCCCACGACAAAAGTTTGTCATGGGACCTTATTTTTTAAAAGATTTATTTTGTTACAGGTTTTGTAAGGAAATCATATACTTCTTTGCCTAAAGGCATTGATGTGCAAACCTCAATAATAAAGTGTTTGAGATATGAAAGAGCATTGCCTAAATCAATGGTGTTTTTAATATTTGCTTCGGGGGCATTATCATAATCCAATGTGAATGCTTGTGTATAAAGAACACCACCATGTCCAAATGCCTCTGCTCTTACGTAAGAGCCAATTTGGTCAGAATAATCATCAAGGTCAATAGTGTTTCCAACAGCGATGACTTTACCATCTGCAATCCAATGAACAGTGAGAGCATTGTCAACTGAAAGAGAAATTGTATCGTTAGCATCATCAACAATAATATTCGTTACTTTTGGGGCTGGGATTGAATCGTCACGATTTTCCTGTTCAAAGCTTGTTCCCCAGTCGATGCCTGTTTCAAGGGAGAATTGTGCTAATTCTTCTGAATTCTTGATATATCTGCTTACTGCGAAGAAAGCACCACTCTGGAGACAATTACGAACGTTTTCTGCAGTGTTTTCAGGCATACATAAAGCTGTCCATGCACAACCGACTTTATCAAGCTGATGAGCATCTGTTGTGGCAATTGCAAAAACATTTCTGCCTGTTGGTACAACTTTACCGAGAAGAATATCCCAAAGCTTTCTGTCGTACTTTGTTCTGCCATCTTTTTTAGAGTTAATATCAATACCGATGCAGGACTTGTAGTCTATAAGGAGATTTGCGAATTTGTTGATAACATAATTGTACCAGTCATCATTTTCGTTGTATGCATCAGACTGACAAGATTCTTCCTTAGCTTTTGTATATTCACCAGGATGATTGATAACACTGAGTCCACCGGTTTCATCAACATTTCTTATAACTTCATCATAGTTACTTGTACCACCAACAAGTCCATCGCCATATTCTGTAAACCAGCTGTTTACATGAGCGTTGTTGAGGGATGTAGGATTCTGTTCAATGCCAAGAGGTACTTCAATCATACCTCTGCCATTTCTGCCAACACCAGTTGTGATTTCATTATATCGTTGTTCGGTCAAAGGTGTAATCTGACGAAGCTTGCCGTCAGCAATGCTCAGTGCTATTTTGAAATAGTTTCTGCTACTAACGGTCTTCCAACCCTTGCTTGTAATACCGTGGTCAGTAAGAGCAAGAACATCATAGTTCTGAGCGTAGTGTTCTTCAATCATAACGTCCATATCTTCATCACCGTCGGATGCAGTTGTGTGACAATGAAGGTCTGCTTTGTACTGGTCCCAACTGTCAAAATCAACGGTAGCGTATGGATTAGTGATTGTGTAATCAACATCTTCTGATGCGAAAGCTACAACACTACAGCTTAATGTCATAACAATAGCCATAGTAAGAGCGATAAGTTTTTTAAACTTTTTCATAATCATTCCTCATTTCCTAAATCATAATTAAATTCTAACCTAAAAAAGATTGTGTGTCAATAAAACAGAAAAAAACAACCCATCACAGATGTGACGGATTGTCTTTTGTTTAAGTAAATATTAATATTTTTTAGAAAGAAGTTTTTCAGCTTCTTCTTTTGTGATTTTGCCAACATTGCAGTCTGCCATAACCTGTACATCCTTGTCGTTGAGTTTGTAGAAACTCCAGATAACCAAGGCAATAACAAGACCGATGATAGGTACAACGTTGTATGTGAACCAAAGGCCATCCATTGCTTCAGCTGTCTGCTGAGCTCTTGCATTGATTGCTTCGAGTGCTTCAAAGCTGTCAACACCATCAAATGTCTTGAATCCGAACCAACCAAGAAGTGCAAGTCCCATTGAACCTGAGATAGCAGCTGCAAGTTTAACAGCAAATGTCTGAATAGCAAATGTAATACCCTTTGCTTCTGTTCCTGTTGTGTATTGACCGTATTCTGCACAGTCAGGTGTAAATGTAAATGAAAGAACACCGATAATACCAAGAGGAATTGAACGAAGCATATATGTAATGATAAAGAGTACAAAACTACTTCTTGTAGGGATGATAAGTAATGAAAGAAGAATGGTTGCAACAGCACTGATTTTGAAGAGTTTTGTCTTATCCATTTTTCTGATAATTTTAGGTACGAGAAGTGCCATAATAAGCTGTGGCAATGCTGCAACAGTACCTGTGATAAGAGAAGCAAGTGAATTCTCATAGATGTAATAAGCTGTAATCATATGAAGTGCGTTGTAAGTCTGAGCACCTGAATAGAAGATATAGCCTATATAGTAAATGAGAAGATACTTGTTGCTGATAACATATTTGAGCATTCTTCTTACTGTGAACTGCTCCTCGTCAGTAGTCTTGTTTCTTTCCTGACAGTGCTTGCAGATAGGGAACATAGTTAATGCAGCTACGACTGCAACAACAATAGAAACCGGACCATAACCAAGACCGATAAACTCACTGATAAGAACACTTACAAGAACAGTAGTAAGAGCTGTACCGATACCACCGGTGATGCCTTTAAGAGAAAGGATTGTGTTTCTTTCTTCAACATTGCTTGTCATTGCAGTAATAATACCGAATGCAGGTACATCGCAAAGGGTGTATGCAGTATCCCAAATTATATATGCCAATGCAAACCAGATAAGCTTAACTGTTTCACTTGCTGCAGTAGGGATAATGAAGACTGCGATAGTTGAAGCAGGAGTAAGTGCGCAAGCAATTTTCAACCAAGGGATGTATTTCTGATTGCTCTTAAATTTGATTTTGTCGAAAATAACACCGAAGATAGCATCGTTAACAGCGTCCCATACTTTTACTATCAACATAACCGCTGCTGACTTTACAGGGTTAACGCCGATGAGAAGAAGGAATGTAGTAAGATAACTAGCTAACATGCTATAAATCATGTTCTGTCCGAAGAAATATGTGTAATAACTTTTTCTTTCGGGTTTTGTTGTCTGCCACAGAGGATTCTGAGGCTTAGTTTGTTTGTTGCTCATAAAAATTCTCCTTTTCCATATTTCGTAAAACAGTATAACACAAATGAAATAAGATTTCAACAAAAAAGACAGTCTTAAGACTGCCTTTTAGTGATTGTTCAGTTTATTGTTATTTTACCTGTAGTGTTTCCTGCAGCATCAACAGTTTCAATGGTGTATGTACTATCCATATTTCCTGCTTCATCAACAAAATAGTTTTCTTCACTTCCATAGTATTTATCGATTCTCGCAAGGAATTTTCCATCCTTTTCAAGTCGGTAATAAGCAATACCAAAGTTGTCAACAGCCTCATCCCATGAAATCTCAACACCGTTTTCACTCTGTACTTTCTTTGCATTTGCTGGAGCTTCTGGTGTTTCACTTTCAAGAATATAACCGTTTTCGATGTAATCATAATAAGTATTGATAAATGCAGGATTTACAAGTGAAGGGCTGTAATAGTGGTTGTATGAGAAGGTGATAATGTTTTCTGCATATTTTGAAGCAATTTCCATCTGATACACAAAGTCATCAAGTGTTGCAGTCATATTGGAGGTATGCTCTGTCATTTTTGGAGAAAGAACTCCGCCGAGGGTTTCACTCGTGATTGCACCGTCAAAGTTTTCACAATTAGCCCAGAGTTTTACATCAGCCTTGCAGGTGTCAATTGCTGCTTTATACATCTTCCAAGTCATTTCAAGGTTCTTTTCTCTTACCCATTTTGCACCTACTGCATCCTGAGGAGCAAAAATGTCACCATCACGGAAGTTAACCTTGTTGAAGAATTTTACATAACTACTAAGGGTAGCAACAGGACCGGTTGAAAGATATTCTGAATAGAAAGGACTTATAAGAAGTGGCTTTGATGCATCCACTTCGTTAATTCTGTCGATTACGTGGTTTATACCATCTACAATTCCGTTAAAAGTGAGTTGGCAAAGCAATCCATTACTGATTTCAGGAGTGAAATACCAACCATAAAAGACGTCCTTATACTTTTCACCGTATTTATTATAGATATCCTCTATCATATCACCGGCAACACGGCAAACATCCAAATATTGTGAACTGCCTGCTTCATTCCAGAAATCATCAAACATTGAAAGTCCGACAAATACCTTGATTCCTGAATCCTGGCAATGCTTCAACGCAGGTTCAAGACAATCACCACCAAATGTTGCATCTTTAAGCGCATCAACATCGGTGTCGTAATAAACATTCCAATTTCCTCCGTTGCTTGCATAACCTTTATCCGCAAGACATTGGAGAATAAGATATTCTATTCCTGCTTTTTCCATGTTTTCTATTTCTTCAGCCCATCTCGCATCATCCCACGCACAGGTCATCCAGGACTGAATGAAAGTTCCTGTAAACTCAGGCTTGCACTTTTGTTCTTCAGGTGGAGTTACCAAAGGTAGCATTGACATAACAAAAGCCAAAATTGCAGAAATCATTTTGATAAATGGAAACATACTTCTATTCCTCCTTTTTAAAAACCAAGTCCAATACTTTATATGTTGCTTTTTCTATAATGTTTTTAGGCTCGTCAATTTTATTGTTATTTGTTATGATTTTAATATATTCTTCATTTAATATTTCATTTGCAAATTCGCTGCTATAGTGTTTTTTTACTTTTGATGCTTTTTTCCAACTGGGAATGGCAAATACAAAAAGTATCAAAAGGCTTGTAAGTATAACTGATACATTTTCTTTGGCTAAAAAGTAGTAACTCAATAATGCAGTAAGTACTGGCGCCCACGAAACGATGAAAATATAATAGAATAAAGCTTTTTTCCTAGCCTTATCAACATTGGTTAAACTATAGAATAAATTGTTGACATTGTCGTTTTCAATAAAAACAGATTCATATATGTATCCGTTTTTGTTATCTCGACATTCTAAATCTTTGATGATTAATGTTTGCGAATCGTCGCTTGCACAAACATTAAAAGTGACATTACAAACAAGCGAGTTTATAACACTTTCGCCATCTACAAAACCATCAATAAGAGCAAACAACAGATTTAATAATACTCTGTTGTTTTCTAAAACTTGTATTTCAATTTTGGCGTTATCATCAATATCTAAATCGTAAATCGTATTGCCTTTATTCAAAGAGAAAGTCTTGCCATTGCAAACAATATTTAAGGTTTCATAAGATGACATATTAACGATATTGATATTCATAGCATAACCTCCAATAAAACATCTTGTTTTTAAAAGTGTACGAAAAAAACATTTCAACAAATCCGAAAAACAAGAAAAACTTCGCACGCAATTGTGTACGGATTCTTATGGTGGAGCATAGGGGACTTGAACCCCTGACCCCCACACTGCCAGTGTGATGCGCTCCCAACTGCGCTAATGCCCCAAGTCAAAGATATTTTATCATAAGAATCTAACCATTTCAATTCCTTTATTTTGTTGCTTATTCCCAATATTCAATGCTGTATTTTGTTGTATGTGCCTAATTTGGCTTCAACTTATGGAAAAAAGTATTTTTTGTGGTATAATTAGAAAACAAATTGATTCTCATAAGGTGATTTTTTTGGATTTTTTAACTAATGAGTATAAATTCCCATCCGTTTCAGGGCTTTGTGATATAGTTGCACATAGCGTTGCACCAGTTGATTTCAGCTCAATAAAAGGTGTTGTTCAGATTTCTCACGGAATGGCGGAGTATTCTAACCGATACTCAAAATTTATAACTGCACTTTGTAATGCAGGTTATGCTGTTTTTATAAATGACCATGTGGGCCACGGACTTTCAGTTGACAGCAAAGAAATGCTTGGATTTTTTGGTGAGGAAAATGGGGAAGAAACCTTTATTGACGACCTCAAAACTTTAACTGATATGGCAAAGGCTGAATATCCTGGTTTGCCTATTTTTATGCTTGGTCATGGTATGGGAAGCCTTATCGCAAGAAAATATACAGCAAAATACGGATATCTTCTTGACGGAGTAATTTACACTGGTACAAGTGGAGAAAATCCTGCACTTGGTGTGGGTATTCTCCTTGCAAATGTACTGATTAAGCAAAATGGTCCTAAGCATCGCTCTGATATTTTGGATACCATTGCTTTTGGTACATATAATCGTAAGACAGAAAAACGTACAGACCGTGATTGGTCAACAAGAGACCCTGAAGAAGTAGAGAGAATTCTCACCGATGAGCTTTGTGGATATACATATACCGTCAGTGGTATGAAGGTGCTTTTCACAATCCTTAAACAAGTTACAAGTAAGCGTTGGTACAACACAATTCCACCAAGTATGCCGATTTTATTGGCATCAGGGGACAAAGACCCTGTAGGAGATTACTCCAAGGGAGTAAAAGAAGTTTGCAGAATGCTTAAAAAGACAGGACATAAAAATGTCATAATGAAGATTTATGAGGGTGCACGACACGAGATTCTTAACGAAACAAATCGTGACGAGGTTTATTCCGATATTATTTCCTGGCTTGATACAGAAACTGAAAAACATCAGCAGGAAGCAATTAAAAATATTGTTGTTGAGTCTATAGACGATATTCAGCTATTAGAAAATTCAGAAGAATAAAAGAAAACCGTAGGATAGGCGTTGTACCCGTAAGGATACAACGCCAGTTTTATTCGCCATACGGCGAGTTGTATTGCTTCGCAGTTTTATTGTGCTTCGCACAGTGTTATTCGCTTCGCGAGTTTGTTGCGAATAAAATAACACTGAATCCGAAGGATTCAATAACACTATTGTCCGGGGACAATAATATCACTCTGCCGCAAGGCAGAATAACACTTGAAAAACTTTTTCGTTTTCTGTATAATTTATATAGAGGTGGTATTTATGGCGGATAGTATTTTGCGGGATAAAGCTAAAGAGTTTGCAAAAGAAATAGTTTTTGCTTGCCGAGATATGAAAAATAATAAAAAAGAATCTGTCCTGATAAGTCAGCTTCTTCGCTCAGCAACTTCTATCGGTGCAAATATACACGAAGCACAATATGCACAGGGAACCAAAGATTTTATATCAAAATTAGAGATAGCACAAAAAGAGTGCTATGAAACAGAGTATTGGTTAGAACTTCTTTTTGAAACTGACTGTTTATCTGAAGAAAATTATAAAAAGTTACATAATGATTGCGGAACAATCAGAAGAAT
>JAZNJX010000034.1:0-13704 GCA_045578245.1 Candidatus Fimenecus sp.
AAGCCTCCACCACACACCGAATTGTCGGGTAGCTCTGCTTCAAACAATCATCCAAGTCGGAGGCCAAGCGGTCTTAGGAAGACAAGCAAGTTGTTCAACTCCTTGGCTCACAGAACGACATGGCTACGATCCGACTTAAGGCTGCAAAGTACCTTCAGGATGCAGGTTACGATATGCTCAACGCTGACAACGGTACATACGACTCATGGTACTGGGCACATCCCCAAGTCGGAGGCCAAGCGGTCTTAGGAAGACAAGCAAGTTGTTCAACTCCTTGGCTCACAGAACGACATGGCTACGATCCGACTTGTGGCATATACATTGGTGGATGTGCCCAGTACCATGAGTCGTATGTACCGTTGTCAGCGTTGAGCATATCGTAACCTGCATCCTGAAGATATTTAGCAGCTTTTTCTGATTCAGGCATTGCACGACCAACTTCTGTATAATCTTCACCAGGCATTGCACCTTCGCAGAAGCCCTTCATCTTTGACTCAACAGAGTAACGAAGAGAAACAGGGTAGTCATTACCACAAGCTTCTTTGATAGCCTTAACAACTTCAACCGCGAAACGATATCTGTTTTCAAAACTTCCACCGTATTCATCAGTACGTTTGTTGAAGAATTCAATAGCGAACTGGTCAAGAAGGTAACCTTCGTGAACAGCGTGAACTTCAACACCGTCAACACCTGCATCGCGGCAGAGCTTAGCTGTCTTTGCAAATGCTTCGATAATTTCGTGAATCTGTTCCTTTGTCATTTCAGGACAGATAATATCATGAGCCCAACGAGAAGGTTGTGGGCTTGGAGATGCTAATTCGTGAGAAGTATCAAGAATAGGCTTAACAAGAGCACGAGTAAACTTGTTTTTGTGGAGAGGAGCAACGAGTTCAGTAATAGCCCAGCTTCTGCCCATACCTGCAGTCAACTGAACGAACAACTTTGCGCCTGTCTTATGGATTTCGTCCATAAATTCTTTGAGTTCTTCAAACATCTTCGGATTCTGCCAAAGCCATTTTCCCCAGAATGTATCACGAAGTGGAGCAATACCAGGGATGATAAGACCAACATTGTTGTTGGCTCTTTCTAAGAAAAGTTTTGCTGCTTCCTTGTCGAAGTGGCACCCGCCGAGTTCAAACCAACCAAAAAGTGATGTACCACCCATTGGGCACATAACAATACGGTTTTTGATTTCAACATTACCAATTTTCCAAGGTGTAAACAGTGATTCATACTTTGAATCCATAAAAACACATCCTCCTCAAATCTGAGCATAATTTTTTACATTATAAGTATATAAAAATCTACTATTTATGTCAAGGTGATTTTGTTAATAAAATAACAAAAGGGACTGATTTTTAGTCAGTCCCAATGGGTTTAGTTATAATATAAATTATCGTTCTTCTTATATGGCTCGTAAGTAGCATTTGTACCAAGCTTACGAAGTGTTTCCTTATCGGTATCTGAAAGAACAACCGTTGCGTGAACATCACAGCCTTTTAATCCCTTGATAGCATCCAAAGCTTGTTTTGCAAGAGGATTCATAGTAGCACAGATTGAAAGTGCTATAAGAATTTCGTCAGGATGTAGACTTGTATCCATCTCGTGCATTTTCACCTTTAATTCTTTGATAGGTTCAAATACAGTAGGGGAGATAAGTAAAATTTCATCACCGATATTAGAAAGCGCTTTAAGTGCATTTAAAAGCATTGCAGAGGATGAACTGAGAAGACTAGATGCTTTACCTGTAATTACTCTTCCGTCGTGAAGCTCTATTGCTGTAACAGGGGCATTGGTTTTTTCAGAAAGATTCAAAGCAGCAGCTACAACAGGTCTGTCATCTGTGCTAATATTTAACTGCTTCATAATAAGCTCAATTTTGTAAAGCTCACTTGAAACCTTTTTATTGTTCTTTTGCTGAACAAGGTAATTACAGTGACGACGCAAGATTTCTTTTTTTGATGCCATTAAAACGACATCATCATCAATGATGCAGTTACCTGCCATATTAACACCCATATCAGTAGGTGATTTATATGGTGATTCACCATAGATTTCTTCGAAAATTGTGTTAAGCACAGGAAAATTCTCAACATCTCGGTTATAGTTAACAGTTGTTACACCATAAGCCTCAAGGTGGAATGGGTCAATCATATTAACATCGTTAAGGTCAGCTGTTGCAGCTTCATAAGCAAGGTTAACAGGGTGTTTTAAAGGTAAATTCCAGATTGGGAAAGTCTCGAATTTAGCATATCCTGCTTTGATGCCACGTTTATGCTCATGATAGAGCTGAGAAAGACAGACAGCCATCTTTCCACTACCAGGACCAGGTGCTGTGATAACAACAAGAGGATGAGTTGTCTCAATATAATCATTTTTACCGTACCCGTCGTCACTCACGATAAGCTGAACATCAAGTGGATAGTTCTCAATAGGGTAGTGTCTGTAAACGTTTATACCAAGGCTTTGAAGTTTTTGTTCAAAAGCAATAACGGATGGCTGGTTAGAATATTGTGTAAGCACAACACCACCAACAAAAAGACCAAATCCGTGATAAATATCAATAAGTCGAAGTACGTCAAGGTCATATGTAATTCCAAGGTCGCTACGAATTTTATTCTTCTCAATATCCTTTGCACAGATTGCAATAATAATTTCTGCATCGTCTTTAAGCTGGAGAAGCATTTTCATCTTACTGTCAGGTTTGAAACCAGGTAAAACTCTTGCAGCGTGGTAGTCATCAAAAATCTTACCACCAAATTCCAAGTATAGCTTACCACCGAATTTGCTTATTCTTTCTTTAATATGTTCCGATTGCATACGGAGATATTTGTCATTATCAAATCCTAATTTACGCATAAATTACACCTACACATTTATATTAAACGTTTACTTTAATTCTCATTTGTTTCTGTTTCTTCTGCCTCTTTTGCTTCTTCTACAATTTCAACAGTTTTTGTCTTGCTGTTAAGCCAAGCAATAACAAGAGCATAAATTGCAGAAGCAGTTGGTACACCCAAAAGGATGCCAAGTATTCCTCCAACATTGCCACCAATTATTACAGCTAAAAGAACAACAATGCCGGGAAGTCCAACTGATTTACCCACGATTTTCGGATAGATAAAGTTGTTGTCGATTGCCTGAAGAATAAGGACAAATATAAGGAAAAGGAGTGCCTTTAATGGACTTTCCATAAATATTATAAAACAACCTACAAATTCACCGATAAGTGGTCCTATTACAGGAATAAGAGCAGTAATTCCAATTATTACCGAAATAACAGCAGCATTTGGGAATCGGAAAATAGTCATACCGATAAAGCAAAGTACAGCGAGAATAAATGCGTCTGTAAACTGTCCTGTAATGAAGTTTGAGAAAGAAACTGATGCAACAGAGCAAATCTCAAGGAATTTATCATGGACTTTCTTCGGTAATACTTTCTCAAGTATTCTGTCCACAAAATTACCAATTTTTTCTTTCTCTGCAAGCATATAAATTGCTATGATAAAGCCTATTGCAAGGTTTGTGATTGCAGAAATAACAGAAGAAGTAACACCAACTGTTGTGCTTACAATATTGCTTGTAGCATCAAAGGTAAAAATCTTTTCTGCCATAGAAGTAATTGTGTTAATATCAAATTTTGGATTGTGTAATACTTCAGTGTTTACATCAAGTCCAAATCGAATTACTAAACCATCAACCCATTCAACCAAATGCTCGTAATAAACAGGGATTCTTTCTATAATCAGTGCGATAGAATCGTGTAACTGAGGAATGATAATAAAAAGCAATAAAACAATGAATCCAAGCATTAATATTACTGTAGAAATTAGGCTCAAGGGACGAAGCATGTTGTTAGCAAATTTTTTCTTGCTTGTTTTAAGGTCTTTAAATGTCTTGTTTTCAAGAATATTCATAGGAATATTAAGCATAAAAGCAAGGCAGAATCCAACAATCAGCGGTGCACAAATTGCCAACAGTCCTTTGAAAAAAGATGCAACTGATGACAAATTCTGTGAAAGTGTGAAAAGGACAATGCCAAAGGTTATAATTCCAAGTATTTTTTTAATGTTCTTTTTAGATAAGTCCATAAAAACAAACCTCAATTGCTAATTTTAACGATTTTAATTATTATTACACATACAAGAAATATTATATATTAAAAGAACTTCAAAAGCAATATAACAAACGCATTTCGATAGTAAAAAATATCAGATGATTTATGTTAAATATATATAAATAATCCCGTAGAAAGGCTCTACGGGATTAAGTGGTTTTTACTATGTCAATTAAACAAGGTCATTAAAAAGTTGAATGTTCTTTGCTTCTGCTTTGAGTTCTCCATTCTGGATTTTTTTAATTACTTCAACAATTCTGTCGTTAATTGGTGTTTTAACATTATACTTTCTACCAAAGTGGCAAACAACACCATTAATCGCATCAACTTCACAGGCTTTACCTTTCTTTAAGTCCTGAAGCATTGATGGTTCAATGTCTCTGTGCTTCTTTAATGCGATAGGAAGTAAGAAGCAACCGAAAGCACGTTTCAATGCGCCCTTCCAATAGAAAAGACCAACGATATTCTTGCCCTGAACAGGTGCAAATTCAACACCTGAAGCATGACCAACGTCAATGATTTCTTTCATGCAACGGATAGCAACTTTCTGACCTGCTTTATTTTCAGTAACATCACCGAAAACACCGCCAACAACTGTGCCAAGACCTGAAAAAGTAGAGTTGATAAGTAATTTAGACCAACGAGCACCCATAAGGTTTTCTTCTTCGTGAACAGGACACATCATTTCAAGCAAGTCTTTAACCTTTTTGAACTGTTCATCTGTAATACCTTCCATTTTACCCATATGGAATGAAAGTGAGTCTTTGTCACTTGTAAGTTCACAAACGCCTGGCTCAATAAGTGCTGCGCCCCACTCAACAGCACAACCCATTGTGTGTTCAGTGCCGATGATTTCGGCAATACCTGGCTCAGGAATACCATTCTGGAGAGTAACAACAACACCATCATCAGTAAGAAAATCTT
Source organism: Candidatus Fimenecus sp. (assembly GCA_045578245.1). Taxonomy (GTDB): domain Bacteria; phylum Bacillota; class Clostridia; order Oscillospirales; family Acutalibacteraceae; genus Fimenecus. Next base: position 5,042 of record JAZNJX010000034.1, read on the forward strand.
TAAGCATTGTTACAACTTCTTTATTGAACAACTGCTTTGTGAGAAGAACGATAACATCGTATTTTCCTTCCATCTGGTCAGGAGTGATAGCCTTAACAGGAACAATCATATCAACTGTACCAATAATCTTTGCACCCTTTGTGTTAAGTGCTTCAACATGTGCTTTATTACGATTGATAAGGTCAACCTGACCACCATTTTTTGTAATAAATGCACCGAGTACAGTTCCTAAAGAACCTGCACCGTAAATAGCATATCTTGCCATAAAAGAACCCCATTTCAAGTTGTTATTTTTTTATCAAAGTCATTATATACTCTTTAAACATAAATTTCAATAGAATAAATAAAAAAGGACGGTAGAATCAACTACCGTCCGAAATACTTTACATAATAATTCTTACAACAAGAATTACTGCATTTACAAGGTTTTTAAAGAGATAAACAATGTTTGAAACTGTGTAAGGACTATCGAATTCCCATTCGTTAGGTTTAATGAAAAGGTCTGTAAGATAAGGTGCATCTTCACTTGGTTCAAGGAATGCCTTTGTCTTCATCTTAACATTCATAATGTTTCTGCAGGCTTCACGAAGAGCAGTACCAAAACCGATTGGGTCATTACGATAAGCCTTTTGCATTTCTATAATGTGGGATGGCATACTGATAAGCCAGAGACCTGTAAGCATAGTGTCATTACCGTTATACACACCAACAACAGGATTCATGTATCCTGAACCAGTCATGTTGCTTGAATAGTCAGAAATTACATAACCGGTGTAACCCCACTCAGTTCTTAAAAGGTCGTTGAGAAGCTCGGAGCAACCACCGCACCAGTCAGTACCCAGTCTGTTATAAGCAGACATAATACCGTCAGAACCGCCTTCTTTTACTGGGATTTCAAATGCTTTAAGATAGATTTCACGTAATGTCTGTTCGTCAGCCCAAGTGAAAATTCCGTTACGATGTGATTCCTGCTCATTGAGAACAAAGTGTTTGATTGTAGTGATAAGTCCCTCTGATTTTGCACCTGCAACAATGCCTGCTGACATTCTGCCCGCTACAAGTGGGTCTTCTGAGAAATATTCAAAGTTTCTTCCGCCCATAGGGTTTCTATGGATGTTAGCCCCTGGAGCATACCAGATATCCGTATCCATAGCATCTGCTTCAATACCTGCACTCTTGCCCATTTCAAATGCAAGTTCGTCATTCCATGTACAAGCAATTGCAGTAGCACATGGATAAGCAGTACCACAATCAAAGTAGGTTTGACCGTGAGCTCCCTTAACGCAGGATGGACCGTCGTTGTCATATGTCATTGGAACACCGAGTCTGTCAATTCCTTGAGTTTCATAACCACTATGTGCAACGAGAGTAATCATTTCGTCAACAGTTAACTGGTCAAGGAATTTGTCCATAAGTTCAGGATTTTCATATACATCTTGAAGCATAATTGGCTCATCATATACAACACTGGTTTTTGGTACTTCACCCTCTGTGATAGGCTCAGGGAGCTTGTCAGGATTTAAAATATCCTCTGTTGCTACGAGTTGTCTTGCAGCAGGATATGTGTTTTCGATGTCGCTTCTTGAAAGAATTGTAAAATCAGAATAAGTAAAATCGAAAAGATTCTTGATTTCATTGCCGGATACATCGTCATATTTAACTACAACATCATTTTCAACTGTGTATGTGAATGAGTCAATGTGTTCACGTACATTTTCACCAAGGATGATTTTGTAATCGCCCTTTTCGAGAATCCAGGCTTCAAGATTATTCTTATCATAAGACATCATATCTTTGATTCTTACTTCAACCTTAACTGTTTCGCTTTCATTAGGTTCAAGCATTGCAGTCTTGCCATATCCACCAAGGCAGATAGCACTCTTTTCAATGCCACCCTCAGTATATGGTACGCTGTAATAAACCTGTACAGTTTCTTTACCTGCTACATTACCGGTGTTTGTAACTTTAACATTAACTGTGATTACATCTTCACCAATATCATAGGAAACAAGTTCTTTCTCGAAGGTTGTGTATGAAATACCGTAACCGAAAGGGAACTGTACCTTATCCTTTGCGAATGTTTCAAAGTAACGATAGCCTACATAAATACCTTCAAGATATTCAACGTAATATCCGCCACCTTCATATTCATAAGTTCCGAAAGATTCCGTTGAAGGGTGGTCCTCAACACTATATGCAACTGTGTCTGTAAGTCTGCCTGATGGATTAACCTCACCGGTAAGCATCTGCGCAACTGCTCTCATGCCGAATTCACCAGGAATCCAAATCATAGCAGCAGCTTTAATGCTGTCGTATTCTTCAAGCCAACCCATTTCCATAACGTTACCTGTGTTGAAAAGCACAACAACATTCTGGAATGAAGATGTAACTTTCTCAACAAGCTTTTGTTCTTCCTCAGAAAGACGGAGAACATCCATAGGAAGGTCAGCTGTTTCTCTGCTTGTACGGCTGATTACGATGATTGCTGTGTCGGAAAATTCCACTGCATTCTGCATAATATCGTCAGTAAGTTTGTCACAAGGCATTTCATCAAGTGAACTGCTTGCAAGAACAAGCTGAAGAAGATTGTTTACAACTGTGTTACCTGTTTTTGGCATTTCGTTACCACTACACTCTGCTTCATAGAGTTCACGAAGTTCCTGGTTGTAGTTGATGTTGTTTTCGTCAAGTGCCTCATAGAATGTGACAGGGTCTTCGGTTGTAATCGCACCTGAACCTGCACCACCTAAGAAAGGCACAACAGAGCCTGCACCAAAAATATTAACCTTTTTGTCACCAAGTGGCAAAACGCTGTCTTCGTTTTTAAGAAGAACAATGCCTTCTTGCTCAAGTTCAACAGCAACCTGACTTGACATTGCGATAATCTCTGCAGGCACATCACCACTGACTGCAAATGAAGCCACGGATATGCAAGAAAGTAATAGCGTTATTACAAGAACTATTGCAATAAACTTTTTTGTTTTTTTCATAATAAAAATCCCCCTCATCGGATTTGTTTACCAACTAATTATAATTCATTCTTAATGACAAATACAAGGGAATATTTGATAATGTACAAAAATTAGTAAAATGACGAAAAACAGAGGGCATTATATACCCTCTGCTACCATTTTATTGTTCAATTTTACTGAAGAAGTCTTTAGCTAAGACATATGCTTGTTTTCCATCCTGAGAAATGTATGATGAGTGATTTCCACCTTTGATGATTGCTATTTCACTGTTCTTGATACTCTCATGAATAAGAACAGAATCCGAAAGCCACATTATGTCATATTCTCCTGCAACAATGTAAGCAGGGCAGGTGATTTTTGAAAGCAATTCTTCATTCATCTGTGGTAATGTGAGCATCATATCGTTGAGCTTGTTTGGGTTAAATATATCATTTACTTTAACACCAATAGTAAAATATGGCTTGAATGTTTTTGGTGTAGTATTTGCACCACAGGAAATAAAACCTCCAAGCAAATCAGGATATGTATAAGCCACAGTAAGAGCATTTATACCACCATCGCTGTGTCCCATAAGATATGGTTTTTCTAGTCCCATCTTTTCAATGAAATCCTTAATATCCTTTGCCATAAGGTCGTAAGAAATAACTCCCGGGTCACTGCTTTGTCCGTGACAACGACTTTCAATAACATAAACTGTATAATCATTTGCAAGGTATGTTGCAGCTTCTTTAAGTGAATTCTGACTACCACCATTACCATGAACAAGAATTAAAGGATGACCGTTTTCACCATAAACAGAATAATGCATTTTTACTTCGCTTAATTGAATATCATCTTCTTTTACAGGAGATGTAACAGGTGAGGGGACCTTGCTTGTGTCAAGGGTAATCATATTGTACTTCTTTGACTGCTGATGAACAGCAACCTGCCATATTCCTGCACCAACTACAACTGCCAAAGCAACAGAACCAATGACTTTTAATGCTTTTTTACCTTTTTTCATAATTTCACACCTCAGCTTCATAAATTCCGATACATTCTCTGCCCGTAAGATTGTTTGATACATTGCGAGCATTAAAATAAAGCCTTAATTTACCATTGTAATATGTAAGACAACAAGCATAAACATACTGCGCCATCCAATTACTATTTCCTTGTTTTTGTGGTACTAAAAAAGGCTTTACAAACTCAAAATTAACACCATCGTCAGACTTTAATAACATAATTGCAGAGTGACTTTTTCCGTCTTTTTCAAAAAGCCCGTTTTGAAGTCCGATATAACAATCCTTAAGTTTATACACCTTTAAACAACCTGAACAAAGGTTAAGATATTCCACATTTTTATCAGGACTAATAATAGGCTTTTCCCTTGATATATAGCTGTTTGTGATGTTTTCACTTTCTGCAAAACTTATGTGTGTAGGTTCGCAGAAGCCACAGTCTTTAATAAATGTCTGTCCACAAGAATAGTACATACGATATTTGTTATCAATGTTCATTAAAAATGGGTTTGAAATTGCAATACCAAACTTACATTCTTCGCAATCACGGGTTTTGCCGATAACTAAAAATGGATTTGACCAGTCCTTGAGATTTTTTGATGTCACACAGTAAATCTCCGACTTCCACTTAGCGCCAACAAGACTTAAAAGGTTAAAAACTACAGGTCTTGTTCTTTCGTAGAAAAGATAATATGTACCATCAATATAGTTGATGTTTGGTCGCATAGCACGATTAACGATTTTGCCTCTGTTTTTAAAGTTTATGCCATCCTTACTTTCGTATCTGTAAACACCGAAGAAAGTGTGACAGAATAAGTGCCATTTTCCGTCGTGAGATACATCAGGTGTAATTACGCTTGGGTCAGCAATAACAAAACTATTAATTGGATTATGGATTATAGGATTATATTCATATAGCTTAAATTCAGCATTTAAAATGTCATTAATTGAGAGGTTTTTCATTTTTTTCAACCCTTTATTTCAAAACAATATCGTTGCCTCTATCTTCAATTTCAATGAAACGTGGACGTTCAAAGTCTGTCTGGTTTGGTGTGTGGAATGTGAGATAGAATTTTTCGTTGTCCTTAAATACCATTCCATGTCCACCATCATTATCAATCAATGGTGGAAGGTGAGTAAAGTCCATACCAATTTCACCATTATTGAATTTAACAAGACATTCAGCATACTTACCTTGGATAAATGTTGACCAAAGCATAAATAATTCGTCAGTTTTTGAACGATACATAAATGGCCCATCAGTAATTCTGTGTTTTTTTGGGTCATTGATTTCATCTGCCCAATAAGGGGAAGATGCCTTGAAAAGTGTAACAGGCTCGCCGATTGCTTCGGATAGGTCATCGCTTAATGGCATATAGCAGATAGTTCCGTCAATTATTTGCGTATGTTCATGGCAGAAGACCATATATGGTTTTCCTTCACGATTGATGTAGAGTGTGCCGTCAAGACATTCCCAGTCTTCAGGTGTAATAGCACCTTTGCTATGTGGAACAAAAGGTCCAAGTGGGTTGTCTGCTTTCAATACGAATGTGCCTCTTAATCCGTTACTTTTCTTTGTAAAAGTAGCAAACATATAATACATTCCATTGTATTTATGCACCTCAGGAGCCCAGTTTACATCTTTGTTCATATCGTAAGCCTTTGAGTTGAAGCACTCGTGTGCGACACTCCAGTTTTCAAGGTCAATCGATACATAAACATCGAATCCCCCAACTTTGATTCCAAAGTTTTTAGCCCTTGTGCCGTACATATAATATTTGCCATCTTCAAATAAAACAAATGGGTCACGGATGTTGATATCTTGACAACTTAAAACTGTTTTCTTACTAAGCAATTCTTTTAACATAATTTTCACCTACTATGAATTATCCAATAATGAAAAAGCATTAGAATATGCTTTTATAATAATATAAAAGATTCTTCTTTGCAACAAAAAAGTGGACTGAAATCAAAAGATTCCAATCCACTGGAAAACTTATATAATTATCAACTTCGCTTCATCTGCCACAGGCAGCGCTCGTTGATTATTCCCATTCAATCCTGCAAGCCGTAACTTAAACAATTTTGTATAGGTGTTTTAGCGCGGATTATCAAGATTATTCAGATTATCTATAAATGTTGGACTATCAGATTTTTTGTTGTCATAATGTTGTCACTATACAGACACTTTTTCTACACCATAGCTTAAAATAGTTTAAAACCGATTAGTTCAATTGATATCAGTAAAAAAACTTTCTAGCTTAAAAAAGCAAATGTTTTTTCTTAATTAATAAAACTCTTTGATAATTCTGTAACATGTTTTTTAGACGAAATGAGGAGTTGAATTTTGGTGAATATCTATTTTCTCTTTTTACAACTAAAATTCGGTGGAAAGGATACATGAGATATCTTTATGCGTGGTGAATGGGTGTAAACCATCAAATAAAGTGTATTGTAAATTCATTGTATACCAAAGATTTAAAAAAAGCAATATTGTTATGCTTTTTCTACACCATTTTTTCATTTATCTTGATAAGATGGTTAATAAATGCTATAATAATATATAATCTATATTAAAAGAAGGGAGTGACCTTATCTGGAAAGAATAGAAAACACTATGGATTTTTTTGAAAGTGTTGAAGGAATTTCGCCAACTATATATTATCATTATACTTCTTTGGAAGCATTATATAGCATTATTAATACTAAAACCTTACGTATAACTAACTTGAAGTCGTCAAATGACCGAAAAGAATTGACATATCATGCAAATAATTTTTTATCTGATTTTAGGGCAATGTGTGAAAAAGAGCAAGATAGCAATATAAAAGAATACTTTGAATTGATGATAAAAAGCTGTGAAAATAATTTAGAATTTAACAAGTTGTGTAAAAAAAAATATACTCCTTATGCATTGTGTTTATCTAATCGGAGAGATAGTCTTACACACTGGGAACGATACGCTGCTAGTGGGACAGGTGTGTGTATTGGAATTAATGTTAATGCCATGGAAGTTCAAATGAGTCGTATGTTTTTATTAAGTTTGTTTTCGCCAATTACGATAGAGGAGACATTGTATACAAAGGAACGACTTGAAAAATACATAAGAAATGCTTCAATTAATTTTGCAAACTTTTTTAAAACAAACTATCCAAGTTTACAAAATGTAACAAATAATGATGTTATTTATAGAAACGCATTTATAACAATGTCAGTGATATACCGAAAGGTCATGAAATTTGTTAAAAATTCTGCATTTATTGATGAGGGAGAGGTGCGGGTATATCACGAGACTGAAACGATAAAAGATACTTTACACCTGATAAAGCAGATGGGGCAAGTTGGCGAAAAAGAGTTATATGATGAATTAGAGAAGAGTTTTAAACAATTTTTACTCCAATTAGATATAAATGATGAACATTTTATGATAACTAAATCTGGAATTCGTAGTTATAAAAATTTGTGTCTAGAAAACGTGTGGGGTTCGGGCACAATTCCAGAAATAGTATTAGGACCTATGTGTGTCCAAAATAAAAGTGATTTAAGACGATTTTTAAAGAGTAATGGGTTAGATAAAACAAAAATATCGATATCCAAAATTCCTATTAGATAACATCTAACCATAAGCTAGATTATTCTCATTAAAGCAAATTTTAATCTGAAATTCATTTTAATGGTAAATAGTGATTGTCATATAATAAAGATAGTATTTTGTTGTAATTTGCACATGAGTAAGATTTAATTATGATAATATTATATAATGTGAAGTAGCCATGAAAGTAATTAATAACTTTCATGGCTACTTTTTGCATATTTCAAATTATCTAAATTTCTAATGAAAAAATAGACCTTGTAAATATTTGTGACAAAAAGAATTATAATTTTTTGTCACAAATTGTCGCGTCAATACGATTAACAATAATATAAAGTATTTTTTTAAAAAACATAAAATTATTTAGCATACAAACATTTTTTTGTTTTTTTATCATACATCATACATTCATCTTCTAAACAGGGTAAAAAATCTGTGTAGGTTACATCATTATTAGCAATTCTGTTAACTCCTACAGGTACAGTATTGTATCCATTCATTTTGTTATGTAAGGTTACAGTTCTAGTTAAAAAAGGGCATAATTTGTATAATGGCAAAAAAATCACCTCCCAAAATTACCATTTTTTACCAGTATACAACTTTAGCAATAAAAAATATGTGGAAAAAGGAGAGGTCTTTTAATGAAATTAAAAAAGAAATATTATAGTAAAGGAAGAAACATTAGTATTGTAGCTGGTGAAGAGTATCAGCTACATATTTTGGACGAAGAATCTAATATTTCGGGAGACTTTTTTTATGATGTGCATTGCAAAGCTTTTAAAGAGGTAAGTAAAATTGTTAACGAAAATAAAAGTTTGGATAATGAACAAAACACTAAAAGCATTATTGAAACATCAAATAATATAATTTGTTTTTGTGGTGAGCGTGGTCAAGGAAAGAGTAGCGCTATGCTGAGTTTTTCTAATATGTTGAAAAATATTAGTAAACAGAATATTGATACACATTTTTCTGAATACATAAAGGACATTAAAAATAAAAAGTTTTATATATTAAGTAGAATTGACCCCACAGAATTAGAAAATCAGCATAGTATATTAAGTGTTATTATTTCAAGAATGTTTTTTGTTTTTAAAGAAT
>JAZNJX010000035.1:0-2145 GCA_045578245.1 Candidatus Fimenecus sp.
AGAAACAGTTAAAGGATATGACTCAATCGATTCACGCATTGTGAATATGAATATTGCAAACGGATTTTATAAATATGCTCTGTATCCGGTATGGATTCTTAATATATCGTGGAACGGTGAAAAATTCACCTTTGCAATGAACGGACAGACAGGTAAGTTTGTTGGTAACCTCCCCACTGATAAAAAAGCAGTTGTAAAAGCATCATTGTTACTCGGTGCAGGATTAAGTGCAGTTTTATGTGGCTTGTCCTTCCTGCTCGGATGGCTTTAAGGAGGTGTCGGATTTGATTAAAAAGATACTGACTATTTTCCTTGTTACAGCAATTTGTATCTGTTCGTCAATTTCAGTTTCGGCATATACTGAACAGTATGTCTTTGATTATGAAAATGCACTTTCCTATGACGAAGTTCAGGAATTGGAAAGCACAGCCGAGCAGATTGAAAATGAATACGGTTACTGTGTAATGTTCTGTATCACAGACGAAGAAACAGATGAAAACTATGCACAAAACATTTATGATACATACACGGACAATGAAAACGGTATCATTTTCGTTCACAATATAGAAAGCGAAAGATACAATTTCTATGTAACTGAATCTGCAAGCTCAACATTTGATTTTATAAAAATGCAGGATGCATATGATTCAAACAACAGTTATTTTGGTGGAATAGAGGATTATTACACAGTTGCAGAAAACTTGTTGAGTTACGATGATACTGAAATTAAAGATACTGACACAGATGTATATACTACAGGCGACGAAACAGACAGCGGTAAAAGTCCTGCAAAAACAATCATTCTCTGTATTGTAGTGGGTATGGCTATGGGCTTTATTATCATTCTTGCCATAGCATCAAAAAACAAGTCTGTAAGAATGCAGACAAATGCAACAGTTTATACAAGACCGGGAAGCTTTGTTGTAACAGGCAGTTACGATAATTTCCTGTATAAAAATCTTGATAGAACACCAAAACCAAAGCAGGAAAACAAAAAATAAACCATAATCTTTAAGGAGGGAAATCCAATGGGACTTTTTGATTCTCTTAAAAGGCAGGCAGAATCTACGATTAAAAGAGAGGTTTCGCAAGGGATAAACAAAGCAGTGAATAATGTTGCTCAATCTGTTGCAAAAGGAAGAAACTATACTGAAACTTTTACCTTTGCATCACTTCCCACTAATGTTGCTGAACTTCAAGCTCTTCCCGAATCAAATCTCGATTCTGCTTTTAAAACAACAGCACTTACTCTTGCGGTTTTGTGCAATTACGAGCACAATCCTGATGCCACAATAGAAATGCTCAATTTCCTTAAAGGTCCCGGTGAAATCAGTGGATTTGAAAAGCAGTTTATCAAAGAACACCTTGGTTCTGAGGGCTATAAAGCGCGTTCATTTTTTGAGGGTGCAACTCCACAGAATAGTTATAAACCAAATGTTCCTTATAAAATAACGGTTATTGAAAATCCCTATTCTTTTGATAACGAAAACTGGGCAACACTCTATGTTCAAAGTGGTGGTGCAGATAATCCAAGACCGATGAAACTTCGCAAGAAGCCTTCAACAGGACAATGGTTCCTTGTTGAAATTCAATGTCTTGCAGATATCCGTGTACCTGTAGAGGAAGACCCTTGGGCATAAAAAGAAAAAAGGAGAAATTATTATGAAAAAAATATTTGCAATTATTCTTGCATTATTAATGCTATTTTCACTTACAGCTTGCGGTGACAAAAATCCTGATAAACCGGACGAAACAAAACAGCCTTCAGGCAATGCAGACATCACAACCTCATTCTTTGAGATTAAACTTAGTGACGGTTGGAAAAATATCGAAGAAGACTTAAAGAATGAAGAGGAATATTCCAAAGCTGTTCTTCAGGTTCTTGACCCCGAAGATGAAGAGTTTTACTTAATCGAGGCAACAATCAGCGTTGAAATTGACGAACCTTACGATTTCCGTGAAGACCTTGTATATTATGGCTTCAATCAGTATGAATATGAAGTGAATAAAGCTTATGAAACCGTTAAAATCGGCGGTGTTGACCTTCTCAAATATGATGACGGCGAAGAAACTCTCGTTTATTTTAACCGTATTGAAGGTGCAAACGCAACGGTTTATGTCAAGTTTGACGCAACTGACATCAAA
>JAZNJX010000036.1:0-3806 GCA_045578245.1 Candidatus Fimenecus sp.
CTTAATTCTACAATTTCTCTTTCATATTCCTGTATGTGTCTATAACTTCTTGGCATAAAAATTCCCCTTATGGTAGTTTTCTTAAATTCTACCATAAGGGGCTTCTTTTTTCTATTGTCCGTTTTTACTGGACTTGTTCACACTATGCACTGCTCTGATTTGTACGAACAGTACTTTGTGGTAGATAAAACCATATTTTAAATCAACAAACTGATTTCGTTGCAAAACGGAGTCAGTTTGTTGATTTTATGAAAACATTTCTATAAGATTTATAGGAAAATAAAAGCGTTGTGTTTGAGATTAAGTCTACTTTTCACAACGCTTTTACTTATATACTTTTATCTATCAATGCTGATTTTAGGCATTTCTGTCATACGAAGTTTTGCACAACCATATGGGCAGAGTTTAATTTTTTGAACATCAGAAATTGGTGTTCTTGACTTTGGAGTTTTACGTGCAACACTTCTGTATGGGAATTTAAATCCCCAGTTGATTTGTTGCATATTTGCTTTTATTGTTATAGGTGGGTTATCCTGTGAAAACGGTATATCCCCTATTCCGTTAAATTTAATGGAAAATTCATCGTCTGCGTAGCCATAATTCCAAGGTGTTTTTGGTATAAACTGATAATCACAATATGGGAATTTACGTTCAACACCTTTTTTAGTGTATTCTCTCATTTTCTTTTCGTAAGCAATAGGAACAGAGAAAAGCAAGGAACCCATTTGCAAAGCATAAAGGTCATTTGGTCTCTTTTTCAAAAATGGGGTTGCAGTAAATTCAAGTTCGATTTCAGTTTTACCTTGTGTTATTGCAAATTCAAGGTCTTTGACTGCTGTATCTTCACCATTTACTTTAAAAGTTTTAGCAAATGATGGAATACGGATTACAAAGTTGAAATCCCTATTTGCATCAATATAATAGTGCATCTTATTCTCGAACGGATAGTTAGTTTCAAGTCTGATTTTAACACCATTATCTGAAAGGACAGATGGCAACATAACTGAATTGATTATCGTGTTATCTTTATGCATAAATGCTGATAATGCAAATTTAGGCCATCCCTGATTAAAGTTTGCAGTACAACAACCGAAGTTAGGTTCAAGCCCGAATGTGTGTGCATAAGGACCATTTGTGCTCCACGGAGCCATAATCATCGTTTTCTGACAAGCAATCTGATTTACCTGTTGAACATACTGGTGAGTCCACATATCTTCACTGAGTGTAGCAGGAAGAGCATTGAACCCAAGCACTTCAAGTCTTTCTGCCCATTTGTTTTCACCTGTGTGAGCAAAAATTTCTTCATAGGAATACATCTGCTCAACTACAGCACAGCACTCAGTACCTCTTGTTGGGTCAAGTCCTGAAAGCACCTCATCACCTGTAAAACCTTCAAAAGCAGTACCATTGTACTTATCAAGGATTTCACGGAGTTTTTCAGCGTTATCAGTATATTTTTCACCTAATAATTCGTGAGAAACTGCCTCACTTTTAAGCATCATTGCGATGTTTACTATATGAGTTTTTCTCAGCCAGTTGTGACTTGGTTTTTTCCATGACTCAGTTACGGAGTTATAGTCAAAGCCCTGTTGTTTGATGATTTTTGCAAGGTCTTTTATCCATTCTTCCTGATACTTTTCATATAAAAAGTTAATTGAAATAAAAGACTCAAACCATCTGAATTTTCCCCAGCCAAACAATTTGATTTCGCCACTTTTGAGAAGGTCATAATAGTTTTTGAGTACTTTATAAATAACTTCAGGTATTCTTTCGTCACCTGAACAATCGTAATAAACCTTGAGCGTTTTACAGATAAGTTGCACTGCCCAAGTGTCATATTTTGCTCGTTTATCCTTTTCACAAGGACAAATCCAACCGTCATTTTGTTGTGTAGAAATAATCGCATTAATGTATTTCTTAACAGTTTCAATCACTTCGTCATTCTCTAAAAGATAAGCAAGAGGAATAAATCCGTCAAGCCAATAAGGCACTCTTTCCCAGCCCTCACATTTTCCACCAATCCACGCACTATCACGGATATCAGGCCATATTTTGTGAAGATTACCGCTGAGTCCTTCTGCCTGAATTTCAAGCTGACGCTTAAGCCAACCCTGTGGTTTTATTTCCTTTGATGTATAGAAATTCCATTTTTTCATACTTTTTACCTCAGGCAACTTTTTCTTCTGTATCAATTCCTTTTTTGATAAGGAAATATAAAGGAATAATTGCTAAAATACAAACTATACCTGCCCAAAGGAACATATCCTTTGCAGGCACTATTATCTCTGCATTTACTTCGTTTATAATAGTTTGTGCAGCCCTCTGACACGCCATGTCACCGATAACAGGTCCAATTACCATTGGAAGAAGCACTGCAAAAATCATTCTGATACCCTGGAAAAGACCTGCTTTGCCCTCGGGAATAAAATCCTTAACCGCTGCACCAAACAAAATGTTAACAAGTGCGTTACCAAGGACAACTGGTAAGAGGCTTAAAATAATAACATAAATGCTTGTACTTGTTGAAAGGATAAAAAAGCCTAATGTCATAACAACAACACCAATTACAAGACAGAGACCTCTTTTTTCTGTTGAAAGTTTAAGAAGTGTAACAATACAAACAAGCAGAATGGCTACAACAGCCACTGCAGTAATTATAACTCCCGGTTTCAGGATGTTCTCTACTCCACCATTATCAGGAATAATAACATATTGAACGTATGTAAGAAGATATGGATAGAAAACCTGGAATGCAATTATGGCAAACGAGAAAGATGTAAGAGCAAGATAAAGTCTTGCGTTTGCTTTTATTACAGATGGTCTGAATCCATAGAAAAGGTCAGCCAAATAAGATGATGAGCTATTATTTATTTCTGCAGTACGAGGTGGGTCTTTAATAAGGAATAAACCCACTACACCACATAAAGTAACCACAAGGCCTAAGCCCATAAAGAAAACTTTATAGGTGATAGTACCTGCCTGAGCAAAGCTACCCACACCGGTTACAGCAAACATAGATACTGTACCCACTACTGATAAAACAGTTTCAACAATTGGTCTTTGCTTCGGCACAGTAACATCCGTTACCCATGCCTGAAAAGCAGCATCATTGCTTGTTGAACCCATAAACGTCATTACAATATCCATAAAAATGACAAACCAGACAGTACTACCAAGAATCTTTGCTTCATCAGTGATATTAAGGAGATTTGCCACATTGTCCTTTGTAATAAATCCAAACATAGCGGTAACAATACCCCAGAGAATATACCCTACTGAAATAAACATCTTACGGTTTTTCAGTTTATCACTGAGTGCACCCATTACAAAAGTAGTAAGTACTGCCGCAACAGCTGAAAGAGCGACCATACCAGCTATTGCTGTTGTTGCTTCCATTGAGCCTAGAATAGCTGCCTGTGACACATCGGCGTATATTTCATTAGTAATAAAGGTGTTGAAATACATATTCTCCGTATTCCATGCAACACCACCCATAAAGCAAAACAAGGTGATTATAAACCAATTCTTTTTGCTTAATTTTTCGTTGTTCATTTTCTCACATCCTTATTAAACTTTCGAAACATAACGTCAAAAACATCCTAATTTCTTTGACTACATCATAACATATTACGTTGAAAAATGCACTACTTATTTGTTCATAATTCAAATAGTAACCCCCCGGCTTAGCCGGGGGTTCTTCATATGCGGGCAAAGCCCTATGATACTGGCATCGCCTCAAGGCGTACCCTACGACTACCTTCTGCAAAGGATTGTTACTTGTTACCCGTAAACGGGTCTATGTATTC
>JAZNJX010000037.1:0-6319 GCA_045578245.1 Candidatus Fimenecus sp.
GGGATGAAAAGATTTACATCCATAATATCTGCAAGTCCGTCAACATCAATACCACTTTCAATACCCTTTTCAGCGTATTCCTTCTTAACTCCGCCAAGACCCATACGCATCATCCAAGGAGCAACAGAGATAATCTTTCTGTTTTCACCCATACCTCTTGCAGCATAAACAATCTTGAGGAATTCTTTCCATGTAAGGTTGTACATGCTGATAGGCCAAGCCTTTGCACCCTTTGATTTTTCAGCAGCACCAACGATTACTTCGCCAACCTGACGAACTGTAAGCATTGCTGTACCACCACCTGGATACATTGTGAATGGAAGCTTATCCATTCTCTTAATCTGCTCGATAAGGATAACCCAAACTGGTTTTCTACCTGGCTGTGTACCAAAGATGTAAGGAAGTTCAAGAACTGATACATCAAAGTTTTCATCAGCAAATGAGAACGCAACATTTTCCTGGTCAATACGGCTTCTGATATATGGATGCTTTTCTGTAAGTTTCATATCAGGTCTTTCCTTTGCAAGGTATGCAAAGTATGAACCAAGAACGACAGCCTTCTTAACACCAACTTCTTTACAAAGAGGAAGAATTCTTTCAAGTGGCTGAATGTTGTATTTGTAATATGCATCATAAACAGGTGCTGGGAATTCAACACGTTCATCAATACCTGCTGCAAATACGAAGCAGTCGTGTCCGCGAAGAAGGTCACGGATTTCGTCATCTGACTTTTCATAGATATTACAGAATTCCAATTTCATTTCCTGTGGAATTGGAGCTCCTTCTGGAAGTGGAGGAAGAGCAACACTTGTTACTTCATGTCCTCTTTCAATAAAAATTCTTGCAGCCTCACAGCCTAAAAGACCAGTGCCGCCAATCATAAATACTTTCATTCTGTTACCTTCTCCTTAAAGTTGTCAAAGATTTCAGGACCATATACATTGTTTTCACCCTGACGGTCCCAAACCTGAGCAAAGAATGGGTTAATTCTTGCTTCTTCGTCATAATTCCATGGCCATGGAAGTTCAGCTGGACACCAGTGACCACCCTTGAGAACAAGGTTTGGTGACATTTCGAATTCGTTGCCTCTTGCACTTACCCATTTAACAGGTGTGTACATATCAACGATTTCAGTTGCAAGACACTTACCGCCTCTGAATTCAGCAGCTTTCTGCAAATCTTCAAGAGTAAGAGAATCGAATGGTTTTGTTTCGTCATAACCATGGTCAAGAACAACAACATCACTTGCTGTTGTTTTCTTTGATGGGATAATAACTTCAAAATCGTCCCAGTTTCTTGGAAGTTTTTCATATTCTTCCATGCTGCCATAGTAAGCTTTCATTCTTACATCAACTTTGTTTTCTGCCCACCAGAGTGTACCATATTCAGGAGTCTGAGCAATCTTCTTCATCCAAAGATTCTTAAGAATTGGAGCAAATGGCTTTGCAAGGAAAGCAAGTTTATAGTAACCTTCAACATGATTCATCATGCTCTTGAAATACTGCTTAACAGGAATATTGGCACGGAAATGGCAATATTTTTCAAGTTTATCACCATCATAGTACCACTGACCGTGGAAGTTACGAGTTGTGAACCAATGTGGCTCAAAAAGTTTCTTTGGTGAACCAAGACCTAATGTACCAAGAAGAAGGTCTTCAAATTCAAAGTTAGTAATTCTGTATTCTTCACCCGAACCGATGTTGTAGAAGTTTCTCCAGAATTCTTCAGGAATATCGTCACCACAAACATTTGCAAGGAGACGACCTGAATCTTCAACAGTTGCCCATTCAAGCATACCGTTAATTGGAACGTGATACATAATTGGTTCAAGGTTTTTAAGAATTGCAGGATAAAGGATACCTGACTGACGAAGTGATACCCAATATTTAAGACCTGATTCAGCAAAAACTGCTTCAGCCTTAATCTTAGAAATAGCGTAGTGGTCATAAACACTTACTTTAAGTGGGTCACCTGTTCTACCCCAATGGATAGGAGCATTTCTGTCACCAGTTTCAGCAACTGTGCCTATGTAAACTACCTTAACTGCATCTGGGTTTGGCTGTGCTTTAATAGCGTTAACAATGTTCTGTGCAGCAGCAACGTTTGTTTTCTGTGTTTTTACTGGATAATAGTCAGCAGCAGGAGAAACCATACCACCAACGTGGAGCACATAATCAGCACCTGTTACCATTTCAAGAACATCTTCATAATTTGTAAGGTCACCCCAAACAAGTTTAACAGCTGGGTCATTTTCATAAGCTGCAAACTTTTCACGGTTTTTCTTACTGCCACGGTTAAGAACAACGATGTTGAACTTATCTTTTTTTGCATACAACTCTTGGAAACCAGCCCATCCCATTGTACCTGATGAACCTGTAAGAGCTACGGTTTTTTTCTGCATAGGAATACCCCCATATTTTTTAATTCATACATAGATGATTATACATTTCTATTACATATTTTGTCAATAGAAAAAGTTATTCATGAACAATATTTTAACAAACTGATTATTAAGAAAAAATTCCTTGCTACAAACCAGCAAGGAATTAATAACTATTGATTGTATTCATAAGTATATTTTTCAAATCCCGATGAGTAAAGCTGTTTGCCATCTTGCAAAACCCACATAGCTTCAACACTTTCTGTGGCTTCAACAAGCTTCTTTCCCTCTTCATAATCCATAATGAAAAGAGCAGTTGACATAGCATCACCAAGTCCCGAATCATTGGTAAGAACTGATACAGAACGATATTTCTCACCTGGCATCAGTGTCTGAGGGTCAATTATATGATGATAGCTTTTTCCGTCAACAATATAAAAACGTTGATACGAGCCACTTGTTACAACGGACTCACCTGCAATCTTCAAAAATTCGATATAAGGCTTTTCCGTATTATCTGTGTCAGGGTTTTCAATACCAACTTTCCATTTATCAGCATCTGCCATACCGATACTTCTCACATTTCCGCCCACATTAAGAAGATATCCCGTTATTCCCTTTGCTTCAAGGTGTTTTGCAACTTGTTCCACAGCATAGCCTTTTGCTATTGCTCCTACATCAAGGCTCATCATTGGGTCGGCAAGAAAAACAGTGTTATTTTCTGTATCAATAATCAAATCATCAACATTTGTGTGTTTTGATGCTTCCTGCAGCTTTTCCATAGGTGGAAGCTCAGCATTTACGGGGTTATCAATTCCGTCATTACGGTAATTATGCCAGATTTTCAGCACACTACCCATTGCAACATTCACGTTACCATCGGTTTTACTATACATTTCCTTGGCAAAGGTAAGCATATCAATTATTTTTTTGTCAACTGCTACTACAGTATGCTTACCATCAACAAGGTCGTTGATAGTAACAAGATTATTAAGTCCCTCATATCGGTTATAGATAGTGTAAAGACGGTGATACTCTTTTAAAAGGGTTGTGATTTCTTCACACACTTTATTGAATTCTTCCTGTGTTTCTTCATATCCCATAATAGTGGTTACAGTGTCAAAATAATCAAAGTAATGTGCATTATATTTTGTTTTCTCTGCCTTTGTATCACAAGATGTCAACAAAACTGACATTGCAGCAACAATAAAAGCCATAAAAACTGACATATACTTTTTCATTTTAACACCACCTTAATAATTAAAAAGGGATGTTGAAAAAACAACATCCCCGAATTTTTAAAAAGCTAATTATGCCTTCGCAGCAACTTCAGCAGCTTTAATCATATCGCTGATACCAATTGTGCAACCTGCTGTTGCAAGGTCACCAGTACCATTGCCTTTTTCATCTGCCAAACCAGCAAATTCAGCAGCTGTTTTGCCTGCAAGAGCTTTGTCAAATGCAGCAGCCTGTTCGTTCCATTCGAGAACCTTTCCGTCACCGTTAAGGTCTGCAGCATATTGATTTCCACCCATACCATAGTCTTTGCCGAGCTCAAGCTTTGTCTTAACTTCTGAATTTTCAATTTTCACAGCTTCACCATTAGCATTAAATTTAATTTCAAATGACGCGCAGTCTGTCTTAGCAACTACAACTTTACCTGCTGAATCTGTAACAATAGCTGAGATTGTAACATCATAAGCCTGAGCACCGTCTGCTTCATCAGTTGCATCTTTGCTACCATGGTCTGCAGCATAAAGAGCAAGTTTAAGGTTGTTTTCTGCTGTTGCTGTTGAATCAGCAGCATTAGCAACTGCCTTGTCAAGAGCAGCCATAAATTCATAAACGTTTATTGTACAACCAGCTGTTGCAAGGTCACCCTGTGGTGCACCATTTTCAGCTACAAGCGCTTTTAATTCTGCAAGAGTTTTGCCTGCTGCAGTCTTCATAAAAGCATCAGCCTGTACATTCCATTCAGCTTTACCGATTTTGCTCATGCCATAATCGGTACCTTTGTCGTACTTTGTTCTTAAATCTTCAACATCAAGCTTTTTGCCATCTTCTGTCCAAGCAGTACTAATCTGCATTGAATCAAGGTCAATTTTTGCAATTTTGCCTTCAGCATCAAGAAGAACAGCAACTGCTGTTGCAACGAATTCACCTGAGGTATCTTTTGGTTCGCCATAGCTTGCAACTACGCCAAGACCGAACTTAAGTGCAGCAGCATTATCACCATCGCTATTTGCAGGGTCTTTTGAGCAACCTGCAAGAGCAACAACTGCAAAGAGCATTACTACTGCAAGAACTACGCTGAGAATCTTTTTCATAAATGAGTTTCTCCTTTTTTCGTTTTCTTTGTTTTTTTGTGGAATAAATCCAAGTACATTATTACAAATTATCCCTTTATTGTCAACTACTGGATTAAATCTTTATAGAGTTTGTTCGATTCAATAAAAGATTACTGCCTATTCCAATGAATATTCCCGCTATCGTTCCGGTTATTGCAAGAACAATCATATAGTAACCTATCTGTACTGTATCGAAAAGGAATATTGCTACAATAATCTGACCAAGATTATGTGAAATAGCTCCTACAATGCTGACGCCAACAGTCGAAAACCTATCTGTTTTCTTTAATATTCCCATTAATGCAAGGCTTAATACTGCACCTGCAACGCTATATGCAAGTGTCATTGCATTTCCAAATAAAATGGATACAATAATGAGTCTTACACCTGAAACCATCGCTGCATATTTAAAGCCAAAACGATACAATACAAGGATGATTATAAGATTCGGTAACCCCACTTTTATCCCAGGAACAGCTGTCCAAATGGGTGGTAATATTGCCTCTATATAAGCAAGAATCAAAGCTACAGATGTGGCAATGCCAAGAAATGCTATTTTTTTAGTCTTTTCTTTCATATCACCACTCCTTCGCCAACTTACATTATACAACCATATCCAAATCCTGATTAGTTTCTTCTTTCTGGACTTCAACTACAACTTTATGTGGCAGACATACGATAGTCTCACCAACATAGGATATTTCTCTATGTTCAACACATATTCCGTCAGGACAATTTGCATCAATAACAGAAGCTTTTCCATCTTTAATAACAAGGGTATTAGTGTATTCATTGTTATCCCCTGTTATTATTTCCTGAGTTATATTTCCTGCAAGAGGATATTTATATTTTTCAACGCCATCAATCTTTACAACGACAGAACTTCCATTTTCTTTTGTAGCATTGACAAATAAAAGTCCAGCCACCGCTATTATCAAAATAGCGGCGGCAAGGATTATATCATTTCGTTTTTTTCGGTTATTCTGAGAATTATTATTCTTCATAAAATCAGCCGATAACTCCGTTCTTCATATCAACAATCTTAAGTCGTCCTGTTGGGCAAACCTTTGCACATTCGCCACAGTCCTCACACTTATCATAATCAATAACTGCAAGATTATCAATAACTTTAATTGCATCGTGCTGACAAGTTTTTTCACACTTTTTACAACCGATACAAGCATTCATACAATTCTTACGGGCAACTGCACCTTTTTCCTTATTGCTACAAGCAACTGCAACAACAACGTCTTCTCCAACAAGAGAAATAACTCCCTTAGGACAAGTTTTAACGCATTTGCCACAAGCGATACAAATTTTAGGGTCTATTCTTGCCAATGTATCTTTAACAGAAATTGCACCGACAGGGCATTCTGCCACACAGTCGCCAAGACCGATACAACCAAATTTACATGAGAATGGGCCACCATAAACCATTGCAGCTGCTTTACAACTCTGAAGTCCTTCATAAATTGTTTTCTGTGCTACTGCTGAGCAGTCGCCACTACAATTTACATAAGCAACTTTTGGAGTGTCAACGCTAACTTCAACGCCTAAAACTGCTGAAAG
Organism: Candidatus Fimenecus sp.; assembly: GCA_045578245.1. Lineage (GTDB taxonomy): Bacteria > Bacillota > Clostridia > Oscillospirales > Acutalibacteraceae > Fimenecus. The sequence goes on from JAZNJX010000037.1 coordinate 6,298, forward strand.
TTGACCTGCAACATCAGGACCA
>JAZNJX010000038.1:0-3582 GCA_045578245.1 Candidatus Fimenecus sp.
GATATCAATCTTCTGAATTTCATGAGATGTACGGAAACCGTCGAAGAAGTTGAGGAATGGAACACGGCTTTCGATTGTTGCCAAGTGAGCAACAGCACCAAGGTCCATAACTTCCTGTGTATTTGTTTCAGCGAGCATTGCGAAACCTGTCTGACGACAAGCATAAACGTCTGAATGGTCACCGAAGATGTTAAGAGCATGTGAAGCTACGCAACGAGCTGATACATGGAAAACTGAAGGAAGGAGCTCACCTGCAATCTTATACATATTAGGAATCATAAGAAGAAGACCCTGAGAAGCTGTATAAGTTGTTGTGAGAGCACCTGCTGCAAGAGAACCGTGAACAGTACCTGCTGCACCTGCTTCTGATTGCATTTCAGCAACTTTAACCTGTGTGCCGAAAATGTTCTTTCTTCCCTGTGCAGACCACTGGTCAACGTAGTCAGCCATAGGTGAAGATGGAGTGATTGGGTAAATACCAGCTACTTCTGTGAACGCATAAGATACGTGAGCAGCAGCAGTATTACCGTCCATAGTTTTCTTTTGACGAACTATGGGTGTTTTATTTTCTGCCATTTTGTATTTCCTCCTTAATGGAATTAAATATTAAATAAGTATAAAAGCATAACACATTAATATATGCCCATTCATACATTATAAATGATAACACTTTTGTCGTAAATTGTAAAGAGATTTGTGTTTAAAAAATGATTATAATTCAATAAAAAATCAGCCATTTCTTGCGTGATTTGGAAGTGTAGGAAAAATCTAATAATCACTCGACTTGTAGTGCACTTGACGGAATGAATATTTTGGTATAAAATACATACTGATATTCTATAAATATCTCTATATTTTTTATAAGGACGGTTTTGTCACATGGGCACGGACCCCGGGAGTATTATTTTTAAGATAGTAACCCTTTTCGCATTGATTTTTGTCAATGCATTTTTCTCAATGTCAGAAATGGCAATTGTTACTCTTAACGACAACAAAATTGATAAGATGGCGAGTGAGGGTAACAAAAAAGCAAAACAGATTCAGAAACTTACTGAAAACACAAGTTCATTTCTTTCGACAATCCAAATTGGTGTAACTCTTGCTGGATTCTTGACATCAGCTACTGCTGCACAGTCATTTGCAGAAATGCTTACAAACGCAATCGGTAAAACTGCTGTTGTGAATGTTGTTCCTGTTGGTGTAATCAGCGGCTTTTCAACAGTTGTGATTACATTGATTATGTCATATTTCTCACTTGTTTTAGGTGAACTTGTACCAAAGAAAATTGCTATGAACAAGCCTGAAAAGATGGCTTTTATGGCAGCACCGATTCTTGTTTTTGTTGCAAAAATTACAAGACCAGTTGTTAAATTCTTAGCTCTTTCAACTAATGGTGTGTTAAGACTTATCGGTATTGACCCTCATGCTGACGAAGAAGTTGTTACGGAGGAAGAAATTCGTATGATGGTTGACGTCGGTGGCGAAAAAGGTGTTATTGAAGACGTCCAGATTGAAATGATTAACAACATTTTCGAGTTTGACGATATTGACGTTGCTGATATTATGACTCACCGTACAGATATGATTTGTATTGATGTTGAGGAGTCACTTCACGAGGCTGTCAAGCTTTCAATCGAAAACGGTTTTTCAAGAATACCGGTTTATGAGGAAGACCCTGATGATATTATCGGTGTATTGTATATTAAGGATTTCCTTAAATATGTTGGCGCAAATCTTCCTAAAACAAAGGCAATCAAGGATATGATGCGACCTGCATATTATGTTCCTGAAACAAAACGTTGTGGTGAGCTCTTTACTGAAATGACAGAAAAACGAGTTCAGATGGCAGTTGTTATTGATGAATATGGTGGTACAGCAGGTATTGTCACTCTTGAAGACTTGCTTGAATCCATTGTTGGTAACATTCAGGACGAGTATGACCAGGAAGACGAAGAAATATCAATCATCAACGACACAGTTTTTGAGGTTGATGGTATTACTGATATTGAAGAAGTTGAAGAACATATCGGAAAGACTTTCCCTGAGGGGGATTACGACACTATCGGTGGATACATTATCAGTGTTCTTGGTTTCTTACCACAGGATGGCGAAATGAACGAAGTTCAGTTCCAAAATGTGAAATTTACAGTTTTGAATGTTGAAGAACGTCGTATCGGTAAGGTTAAAGTGGAAATTCTTCCTGAAGAGAAGAAGGAAGAGCCTGAAGAACGTAGATTCTTCAAACGAAACGAAGAATAATCGTAGGGCGGGGGCTTGCTCCCGCCGTTATTATTGGTGATATTATGCAAAAAATCAATTATCAAAAACAACTTGATAGAATTATTGAAAGTTTAGGGGATGAAGTACCATCACTTCTTCTCCATTCTTGTTGTGCACCTTGTAGTAGCTATTGCATTGAGTATTTGTCACAGTATTTCAATATTACAGTGTTATATTATAACCCCAACATCTATCCTGAAAGCGAATATGAAAAACGTAAGGCGGAGCAGAAGAGATTAATAGGGGAAATGAAAACCAAATATCCTGTTAAAATGCTTGACTGCGATTTTGAAAGCGAAAAGTTTTACGAGATGGCAAATGGACTTGAAAACTGCCGTGAATGTGGTGAAAGATGTTTTAAATGTTACCGTTTAAGGCTCGAAAAAACAGCACAGGAAGCAAGAAAATATGGTTTTGATTGTTTCACAACAACACTTACAATCAGTCCACTTAAAAATGCTGAGAAAATCAATGAAATCGGCAAAGAATTAAGTGAAGAATATAGTGTTGATTGGTTGCCATCGGATTTTAAGAAACGAGAGGGATACAAGAGGTCAATAGAACTAAGTAAAGTGCATAACCTTTACAGACAAAATTATTGTGGATGCGTTTTCTCTCAACAAGAGCAAAAAAATAAGGACATCTTGGGGTCTCTCAATTAGGAATTTAACAGCCTTAAACTAATGATTTTGGCACAGAACTTCGTTAAAATGCCTGAAATCTGTCAGGATTCCTTCGCATTCATGCCTTGTTCTGCATTCAAACTTATAAGATTTAAGGTGCAAGGCAGTTTTAATCCCTATAATTTTCGTTTAGGCAAAATAATAAAAACCTCGCAAGGCTTGACGCCTTGTGAGGTTTTTTCATGAAGTATTAACGGAAAGGAAAGGATTAAAACCTATTAAATCCCTATTTGAGAGACCCCTTGTGACGTCCTTTTCTTAATTATTCAAAAATATCAACTGCACCTCTGCCTTCTGTTACTTTCGCAACGTAAGCAGCAACCTTTTTGTGTTCAGGATGAACCTTGTATTTTTCAAGTTCTTCCTCGTTTTCAGTTTCAACAACTAAAAGTGCGTCAAAATTTCTCTCACATTCTACCTGATTTTTAAGGAATGTGAGTTTTTTTATGTGTGAAATCATTGGTGGAAGTGCTTCAAGACCATTTTTAACGATTTCAATATTTTCGTCCTTTGTCTTACCCTCTGCATCTTTAAATTTCCACATTACAATATGTTTAAGCATTTTATCACCTTTATCTATAATTTGCCTTCTCCTTGAGGGGAAGGGGGACCGCTTGCG
>JAZNJX010000039.1:0-3009 GCA_045578245.1 Candidatus Fimenecus sp.
CGGAGTTCTGCGATTTTTTCTGCTGTGTATGGAATGTGCAAGGAATCACATCTCTTACCACGGAATGGCACGGGAGTCATATATGGTGCATCCGTTTCAATAAGCAATTTGTCACTTGGTACGTATTTTGCAACTTCGCAAGGTTTAACTGCATTTTTAAAGGTAACAGCACCACCAAGACCGATATACATACCAAGTTTAACGATTTCCTTTGCCATCTCAACACTACCTGAAAAACAATGGAGAACACCTTTAGGTTTGTATTTTTTTAAGATGTTGAGTGTGTCTTCATGAGATTCCCTGTCATGAAAAATAATTGGTAAATCAAGTTTGTTTGCCAACTGAATCTGCTTTTCAAGGAGAATCAACTGATTTTCACGACTTTCTTTTTCATAGTGATAATCAAGCCCGATTTCGCCGATTGCCACGCATTTCGGGTCGCTTGCCAACTCTTTTATTCTTTCCAAATCCTTATCCGTGTATTCAGCGTTTTCAAGCGGATGAAAACCTACCGCAGAATACACAAAATCGTATTTGTGAGAAAGTTCTATTGCAAATTCACTTGTTTTAACGTCAACACCACAACACACAACACCTGAAATTCCTTTTTCTTTAAAAGAAACGAGCAGTTCGTTTCTGTCGGGATTAAACTGCTCGTCGTCATAGTGTGCGTGTGAATCAAAAATGTTATGATACATTACCTTATTCTCGCTCCGTTTGGCATATCTTTATCAACAAAGATAACTTTTGCATCTTCTTCTGTAATATCAGCTGCAAGAATCATACCACAGCTTTCAACACCACAGAGAACTGCAGGTTTAAGGTTTGCAACAACGATAACCTTTTTGCCGATAAGGTCTTCTGGCTTATACCATTTTGCAATACCACTTGCAACGATTCTGTCAGTACCTGTACCGTCATCAAGAGTGAGTTTTAAAAGCTTCTTTGCTTTTTTGATTGGTTCGCAATTCTTAACCTCTGCAACACGGAGTTCAACTTTCATAAAGTCAGGGAATTCGATTGGTGCAAGTCCTTCGATTTTTGGTGCAGGAGCATTTGCCTTTTCTTCAGCTTCTTTTTTAGCCTGAAGTTCAGCAATTAACTTTTCGCCATCAATTCTTGAGAAGAGAGGAGTTGCAGTACCAACTTTGATACCAGCTGTGAGACCACCCCATTCCTGAATGCTTTCGTAAGTTGCAGCAGGAACATTCAACTGTTCTGCAATCTTAACTGCAGTTTCAGGCATAATAGGGGAGATAAGTGCAGAAAGAACACGGATACCTTCAAGAAGGTTGTAAAGAACTGTACCGAGTTTTTCTTTCTGTGCCTCATCCTTAGCGAGTGACCAAGGCATTGTTTCGTCGATATATTTGTTGCAACGACGAGCAAAGTTGATTACACATTCAACTGCATCACTCATCTTGTATTCTGAAATATACTTGTCAAAACCTGCGAGTGCTTTCTTTGCACAGTCTTTGAGGTCTTCGTCGAATTCAGTAGCACAAGTTGGAGCCTGCACAACACCGTCAAAATACTTATTCTGCATTGCGATTGTACGGTTAACAAGGTTACCAAGTGTGTTTGCAAGGTCAGTGTTGAATCTGTCAATCATAGCTTCATAAGTGATTGAACCGTCGTGTGCGTGTGGCATCTCCGAAAGAAGATAGTAACGAACTGCGTCAACACCGAAGATTTCTGTAAGGTCGTCAGCGTAGATAACATTACCACGAGACTTACTCATCTTGTCTTCACCGAAAAGAAGCCAAGGATGACCGTAAACCTGTTTTGGCAATGGTTCGCCAAGAGCCATAAGCATAATTGGCCAGTAAATTGTGTGGAATCTTACGATATCCTTACCGATGATATGAACATCAGCAGGCCAGTATTTCTTATAATTATCACCACTACCGTCAGGATTGTATCCAAGAGCGGTAATATAGTTTGAAAGAGCATCAATCCAAACATAGATAACATGACGGTCATCAAATGTTACTGGAATACCCCATTTGAAAGAAGTGCGGGAAACACACAAATCCTGAAGACCGGGTTTTATAAAGTTGTTAAGCATTTCTTTTTTACGAGCTTCAGGGTAAATGAAGTTTTCGTTGTTTTCAATGAATTCTTCAAGTTGTTTCTGATATTTTGAAAGACGGAGGAAATATGCTTCTTCCTTTGCTTTCTTAACTTCTCTACCACAGTCAGGACATTTGCCGTCGCTCAGCTGGCTTTCTGTCCAGAAAGATTCACAAGGAGTACAGTAAAGGCCTTCATATTCACTCTTGTAAATATCACCCTGGTCATAGAGCTTTTTGAAAATACCCTGAACTGCTTTTTCATGATAGTCGTCAGTTGTACGAACAAAATGGTCATAAGTTGTATTTAAAAGGTCACAAATACCCTTGATTTCTCCTGCAACCTTATCAACATATTCTTTTGGGCTAACGCCTGCTTCTTTGGCGTATTCTTCAATTTTCTGACCGTGCTCATCAGTACCTGTCAAAAAGAAAACATCAAAGCCCTGCATTCGCTTGTACCTCGCAATAGCATCGGTGAGCACGATTTCGTAACTGTTACCGATGTGTGGCTTACGTGATGTGTACGCAATGGCTGTTGTGATGTAAAACTTTGGCTTTTCACACATAGAAAACGCCCCTTTCTGAAAAAATTCGCAACAAATAATATTTTTGTCGCATATATTATAGTATTATACTATTCCTTACCAATATTTTCAAGAAGAATATAAAAAAATGCCAGATAATATCTAGAAAAAAGTTTTTTGAAAAAAATTAAAAAAAGTTGAAAAAAAGTGTTGACAAATTCTTTTTTATATGTTAAATTATACGAGCCGCTGAAACACAGCAGCAAAAAAATGTGGGAGCATAGCTCAGCTGGGAGAGCATCTGCCTTACAAGCAGAGGGTCACAGGTTCGAGCCCTGTTGTTCCCACCAAATGGCCCGGTAGTTCAGTTGGTTAGAACGCTAGCCTGTCACGCTAGAGGTCGACGGTTC
>JAZNJX010000040.1:0-8041 GCA_045578245.1 Candidatus Fimenecus sp.
TAGGAATAATAGCAAGGTTTTTGTAGTTTTTTAGAGGCGTATTGTTCCCATTTTAGTGTTTTTAACTCAAAAAACAACCATTTCAAGGTCTAAATAAAAACAGCAACCAAAAACAGAACTCTTTTATCTTATTATCCTACACAATATTTCTCTACAATAATATTGAAACGGATTTGTTCAAGTGGTATAATAAATCAAAAACTTTTTAGGTTGTGAGAATATGTCGACAAAGCTCTGGTATGATGAATTTATAAATGACTGGATGTGGGCATTACCTTTAGGCAATGGCAGAATCGGTGCTATGCAATATGGTAACCCTCATTGCGAACAGATTGAAATAAATGAAGAATCGCTCTGGTGTGGCAGACAGATTAAAGAAAAATATCACGCTTCGACTGAAGCACTCGAGGAAATCCGCAGACTTGTAAGAGAAGAAAAACTTAAAGAAGCGGCTACGAAAGCACGAGAAACATTTTTATCTGACCCACCTGTTGTACGTTCTTATGAAAGTTTTGGGGAGATTTTCATTGATTTTTTCGATAAATCCCCATACACAAATTACCGCAAGGAATTGGAATTAGGCGAAGCAATTACCCGAATTTTCTGGACGAAGAGTAAAATTAACTTTAAAAGTGAATGCTTTATCAGTGAAGATTATGACGGATTCGTTTATAAGGTAGAAAGCGATAACAAACCATTCTCCTGTAATGTGAGCATAAAAAGAAAGCAGGATGCATACAGCTCCTGCATAAATGACGACACAATTATTATGAATGGTAGAGTTACATACTGCACTCACCCGAACTATGGTGAGGGTGGCGAAGGTATATCTTTTGGGGCAAAACTCCAAATTAAAACAGACGGCGAGCTTAGTCACGACCATAGCACAATAACTGTTACTGATGCGACTTTTGTTATTATTTACTCTGCATTTGAAACAAATTATGACGTCAACAAATATGACATTGACGAAAGCATTGATTATAAGTTCAAGTTAAATAAAACAATAGAAAATCTTATAAATGCAGACTATGAAAAGATTAAAGAAACTCACATTTCGACCCATAAAAAATGGTTCTGTAATGTTGAATTAAATTTAGAAGAAACTGAATTTAGTTTGCTCCCCACAAATAAAAGACTCAAAGAGCTTAACTGGGATGAATACGACCCTGATTTATTCTCGCTTTACTACAATTTCGGCAGATATCTTTTAATTGAAAGTTCAGGCAAGAATGCAAGACTCCCTGCTAATCTTCAGGGGATTTGGTGTCATGATTTCAACCCACCATGGGGAAGTGATTTCCACACCAATATAAATCTTCAGATGAATTACTGGCCGAGTGAAAGTGCGAACCTTTCAAAGACATCTGCACCTTTCATTCATTTCATGAAAATGGTGAGTTCTTTCGGTCACGATACTGCAAATGAACTTTTCGGTGCGAGAGGTTGGGTTATTAACCACACTACCGATGCATTCGGAAGAACTGGTGTTCACGACAGCGTTGACTGTGGATTTTTCCCGATGGCTGGTCCTTGGCTTTGCCTTAATCTCTGGGAGCATTATGAATACATTAACAGCAGAGAATATTTAGAAGAAATTTACCCTATTTTAAAAGGCTCTTGCGAATTCGTTCAGGATTATTTGACAGAGAATGAAAAAGGTCAGCTTATCACTTCACCCTCAAATTCCCCTGAAAATGAATTCTATTATATTGATGCTAATTGCGAAAAACAAGAAAGTATGTTTACTGAAGGTGCAACAATAGATTTTCAGATTATTTACACACTCTTCACCCGCACTATGCACGCTTGCAAAATTCTTAACAAAGATGAAGAATTTTCAAAAACGCTTTCAGATGTTTTAGAGAAACTTCCGCCGATGGAAATAAGCGAGCGTTACGGAACAATCCGTGAATGGATTAAAGACTATGAAGAAACCGAACCAGGTCACAGACACATTTCTCACCTTTTCGGGCTTTTCCCTGGTGACCAGATTAACGAAAGCAACCCCCAAATTTATGAAGCGGCAAAAAGAACTATTACCAGAAGAATTGAAAATGGTGGTGGCTCAACTGGTTGGTCAAGAGCGTGGACAATATGCTTCTATACCCGTCTTAAAGATGGTGAGAATGCATACACCCACCTTAAATATTTACTTAAAAAATGCACTGCAAACAACCTTTTTGACATTCACCCACCATTCCAGATTGATGGTAACTTCGGTGGTGTTGCGGCTATTACTGAAATGCTTCTTCAAAGTCATCTCGGTTCCCCTGACAGCAGAATTCTGGAACTTTTACCTGCTTTACCAGATGACTGGAAAACGGGTTCTGTTAAGGGTATAAGAGCAAGAGGAAATATTACAATTGATATTTCATGGAAAGATTCAACTCTTAAAAGCGCCAGAGTTACTGCAGAAGAAAATTCTACATTGAGAATTAAACTCAATGATAAAACAAAAAATCTCAAAGCAAATAAGCCATATACTATTGAAGATAACATTTTAAAAGCAGAGCTTTCTAAAGGTGAAACAGTAGAGCTTACTAACTGATTTAAACAAGGTGAAAAAATTGTTATGAAAGACAAACCTTTTTTTCTTAATAAAGCACGGGAAAACTGTCCTGAACTGAAATTTAAAACACTCACTCCCGATAAACTTGAATTTATCGCTTCAAATAAAGACAGTGTGCTCCTTGACCTTGGCGAGCACGCTGTGGGAAAATTTTCATTTGATTTTGACAGAGTTAATATTTTTGTTGATGCTCCTGTTCGTTTAAAAATAAAGTTCGGTGAAGATATGAGAGAAATCAATGATGATTTTTCTCAATATAAAGGTACGCTATCTGAAACATGGTTACAGGAAGAAATACTGAACCTTGATTTTCCACAAAATGTAACTATGCCAAGAAGGTACGCCTGCAGATACATAAAAATAACTGTAGAAAGAACTACAAGACCAATAAGACTTTTTAACTTCAGTTTTAGTGCATCAACGAGTGCTGATGTATCAATTTTGAAGCCTTTAAACACCAAAGATGATTTATTAAACAAAATAGACATTGTTGCCACAAACACTCTCAAAGAGTGTATGCAGACATTTTTTGAGGATGGCCCGAAACGTGACAGACGACTTTGGATTGGCGACCTTCGTCTTGAGGCTCTTGCAAACTATTATACATTCAAAAACACAGAAATTGTAAAAAGATGTTTATATCTTTTTGCCGCTGGTGAATGCAACAATATTGGGTTTCTTCCGTCATTTATTTATGAAACCCCTTATTACCATTCCGGAGCGACACATATTGAGGACTATGCACTGTTGTATGTTGTAAGTGTATGTGATTACTACGAGCACACAAAAGATATTGAAGTTGTGAATGACCTGATTGAAATATGTAAATCTCAACTTGACTCTTTTGAAGCAACACTTAACGAAAATATGCTTGTAACAAAACAAGACGGTTGGTTTGCTTTTATTGATTGGTGCCCAGGTCTCGAATATCTCACTGCTTTACAGGGCGTATATCTTTACACTCTCGAACGATTTTCTGAACTTCTTAAAACAATTGGTGATGAAGACTACCAAAAATACACTTCACTTCTTACTAAGGTTCGTTCTGCTTCTAAAGAACACCTTTATGATGAAAACAGAAAAGTATTTGTAAATGATTATGATAACAATCAGCTCAGTGTTCATTCTCAAATCTGGATGATATTAGGTGGAGTAATAGACGGAGAAGAAGCCAAAGAATTACTTCACTACTGTCTTGATAACGAAAACTTTAAGCAACCTGTCACACCTTATATGCGCCACTATGTTATTGAAGCTATGCTGAAACTCCAAATGAAAACAGAAGCTATTAAATATTTAAAAACGTACTGGGGTGGAATGATAGAACTTGGTGCAGACACATTCTGGGAAGCATATATTCCAGATAACCTAGATTTTTCACCATACAATGACAGAATGATAAACAGTCTTTGCCATGCGTGGAGTTGTACACCATCATATTTCATCAGAAAATATGCGTTATAATTTTTCGGTAGAGTGGGCAAAGTTAGTTAATCTTTCTTACTATTTACTTTTGTTAAAAAACTGATATATAATTTATTTATTATCGCAAAAGGAGTTTTTGGAATGACAAAAACAGAGGCAAGAATTAAAGCTAAAGAAATTGTAGCAAAAATGACGGTTGAGGAAAAAATTTCTCAGCTTATATATACTGCACCTGCAATTGAAAGACTCGGTATTAATGAATATAACTGGTGGAATGAGGGTTCACACGGCGTTGCAAGGTCAGGTACGGCAACCGTGTTTCCACACGCAATTGCAATGGCTGCTACCTTTGACCCAGACCTTGTGGGCGAGGTTGCAGACGCGATTTCGACAGAGGGACGAGCAAAATATAATAAGCACGTAAAATATGGTGACCGTGATATTTTCAAAGGGCTTACATTCTGGGCACCTAACATCAATATTTTCCGTGACCCACGCTGGGGCAGAGGTCAGGAAACTTTCGGTGAAGACCCATTTCTCACTGCTCAGCTCGGTGTTTCATTCGTAAAAGGTATTCAGGGCGAAGGCGAATTTTTCAAGGCGGCTGCTTGCTCAAAGCATTATGCTGTGCATTCAGGTCCTGAAAAAAACAGGTATGGCTTCAACGCTATAACAGATATGCACGACCTTTGGGAAACCTATCTTCCTGCTTTTGAAAAGACGGTAAAAGCAGGTGTAGCAGGTGTTATGGGGGCATATAACAGAATGAATAATGAACCCTGCTCTGCTCATTCATATCTTCTTGTTGATGTTCTTCGCAAGAAATGGAATTTTGACGGCTATGTTGTTTCTGATTGCGATGCAGTTGGAGATATTTATAAATTCCATAAATTTGTTAACTCAGAAGTGGAGGCTACTGCTGTTTCTCTTAAGAATACCTGTGACCTTAACTGTGGTAAAACATACGAGGCGCTTATTGATGCATACGAAATGGACCTTGTAACAGAGGACGAAATTACCGCAGCAGCAGAAAATCTTTTCACAATCCGCTATCTTCTTGGTGAATTTGAAGAAACAAGACCTTATTCAGATATTGGTTTGGATAAGCTCGACAGCAAGGAACACAAGGCGCTCAATCTCAGAACTGCAGAACAGTGTATCACTCTTCTTGACAACAAGGATAATTTTCTCCCACTTGATAAGAATACAGATAAAAAAATCGCGGTTATTGGACCTAATGCACTCTCCATCAGTGCTCTTGAAGGTAACTACAACGCCTATGCATCAGAATACGTAACTGTTGCTGATGGTATCAGAAGAGTATTCAAGGATGCTCAAATTTTAGTTGAAAAAGGTTGCAACTACTGTGAAGAACGACTCAACCACTGTGGTGGCTTTGCGAATATGATAAGTGATGGTATTGCAACTGCCGCTGAAGCGGATATAACAATTCTTGCACTCGGTCTTGACTGCTCAGTTGAGGGTGAGGATACAGGTCTCGATAATGATTATACAGCCAGTGGCGATAAGCGTACACTCTATCTTCCTGCAACTCAGCAGAAACTTGCAGAAGCGGTATGCGATGTTTGTGAAAATGTTATTGTCGTACTTCTTTGTGGTAGCTCAATTGACGTTGGTGAAAAAGTGAGAAACCACGCAAAGGCATTTATTCACGCTTGGTATCCTGGCTCGCTCGGTGGACTTGCTCTCGCAGAGATTCTTGCAGGCATAGAAAATCCTTCGGCAAGGCTCCCTATTACAATCTACAAAGGCGACCACAATATTCCTGATTTTGAGGATTACAATATGAAAGGCAGAACCTACAGATATATTGATGGTGATGCACTCTATCCATTTGGCTTCGGTCTTTCATACACAAAATATGCTTATGAAAACTCAAAGCTTGTTGCCAAAGACGACGAAAAGATAATCGTAAGCACAGAGGTTAAAAATATTGGTGGCATTAAAGGTAAAGAAATCGTTCAGGTTTATGCCTCATATACCGACAGTCGTGTAGCAACACCTCATTGGCAACTTTGCTCTGTAAAGCCAGTTATGCTTGAAGCAAATGAAAAAGCAGCGGTAACTCTTGATATTGACCGCTACTGGTTAAAGGCTGTTACAATGGATGGTGAAAGAGTTGACCCCGACGGAAAGATTACACTTTACATCGGAGGACATCAGCCTGACAGCGTAAGCGATAAGCTTCTTGGTTATTCGTGTCTTAAGATTGAACTTTAACCCCCAAAAAAATCTTACTTGAACAAGTATCTGGTATTATAACGCTAACGATATTGAACAAGCAAAACGCAACCGATTCGTTTCGGTTGCGTTTTTATATTATTCCGTATATATGGAAACAGGTCCAAACAATCCGCCAGTTGCAAAATCTTTTGCGTATTCTATTTCTCCCTCAAAATACGGAGATAATTCTTCTATTTTCCATTTTTCAAAATAATCTGTGTGTACATACCAGTTTGCAGACGTATTTGTCACAACTATTTTAAGTTTATTATTTTCTTTGAGTACGCCAGCGGGTATTTTAAACTTGTACGGTTGTGCTATTACTGTACCTAAAGAGTGCTCATTTAAAAATACAGATGCAACAAAATGAACCTCTCCTAAATTGAGTTCGCCTTCTTTTCCAACTTTTTCAGTTGGAAGTGAAAAGCAAGTTTCATAAACACTACTACCAGAATAAGCGCTACCAACTAACGAAGACCAGTCACCAAGTTGTATTGGAACTGCATTTTCTGAATGGTTAATATTATTAAATCCGTTTTCGTCACAAACAAGTTCTGTTTCTTTTTTGAATGTAAAGTTACTCGTAATATTAAATACATCTTTAAAATGGCTTTGTTTTTCTGCTTTCAGAATCTCATTGGATAATAAAACAACTGCGGTTTCACCTATTTCAAGTGAGAGTTTCAAAACACCATTTTCCGTTTCAAAACGTTGTAATTTACCATTGGTTAAATCAAGCAAATAGCCGTTTGCAGATGGCAAGTGAATACAATAATCACCATTCTCACCAGTTTCTCTGAAAAGAGAAAACAACTCACCGTTTTTAACTTTTATGTGCATAGCGCGTAAACCAGTGCCATCAACTCTTACTACTGGTGCGAGATTTGAAAGTTCGTGTGAAACTCTGCCACCTTGTTTTTTGAAGTTATCCAACGCTTTTTGTGTGGCTTCGGGTATATATGCACCCTGTGGAATAATTATATGCTTATATTTTGCATTACCCATACACATATAGCCATTTTTAATTTCTGCAAGTTGCAAAACATCGTCATCTACAATATCAAAATCGACCAACATATCTTCAAGAGTTCTGCCAAGAGAGTCGAATTTTTCTGCTATTTCTTCTGAATTCAAGCGACCCTGAAAATCAGAAACAGGATAATAAAGAGCAGTGTCGTATACACGCTCACCAAGAGAGTTTATATAACATAATCGTTCTGTGTATTGATTAAATTGATTAAGGTAACGGTAGAATGGTTGTTTTTCTGTGAAAATTGGTAGTTCCTGAGCTAAAAGCTGACCACTCCTACCGAGAGGAAAATTAAACGGATTGAAAATATTTATTCCACGAACTGCCCCATAACCAACTGTATAGCGCATTATATCGTAAGAAACACTCGCCCCTGCTACACCCAAAATTTCACTCATAGAAAATTTTGTACCATTCTGTGCTGCAGCAGATGAAGCGTAACGCAGAAAAAATCCATTATATGCGTTAAAATCATTCTTATTATTTACTTTATTCTCAGGATAAAGCTGACGCCATATAACATCAACACCAGGGATATCGAAACACCTGAGAGCACGCATAAGATTGAAGTTACAACCATTCATACATCCGTTTGGGCTATGGTCAACATCAAGGTGACCTGTAAAAGCAACACCTTTTTCATTCGCCCATTTTTTGCAAGTTAAAAGATAATTTTCACAGAATGCTCGACTGCATAAATCATACCATTGACGTAAAACATGAACATTTTCTTCTGTCGGAGCAATTTCACCTTTGATTAACGGAAGATA
>JAZNJX010000041.1:0-24994 GCA_045578245.1 Candidatus Fimenecus sp.
CACACCACTTTGCAAGTCGGTTGTAACTGTTACACCAAGTAATCCACGAGCATTAAACGGTGATATATTAAAGGAAATCACAGAAAAATACTGTGATGAGTGTAAATTCATAAATAATCCTAAAGAGGGTTACAAATATATTCTTTCAAATACCAATGAGAAAGAAACAATCCTTGTGTGTGGCTCGTTTTATATGATGAGTGATATATTTGGAGAGTAAGGGGGCAGATACCAATGTACAAAGATTTTATTGAAGACAGAATCAATGTGTTCCTTGAGGAATTTGAGAAACTTGTAATTAAAGAGAATATTCCGATAACGGATTTCCTTTATAAGGAATGTGATTACAAGCTTGATAACACATTACCTGAAATTGACGACAGCTTTACACTTTTTACACCATATACTAACCGTTGGGGTGGCAAAAAGGATAAACACGCTTGGTTTTATAATGAAATTCAGGTACCTGAGCATTGGAGTGGTGAAATTCAGCTTGCAGTGGCAAGTGATGCTCGTCTTGGTTGGTGTGATATCAATCCGCAGTTTATTGCATATGTTGACGGTAAACTTCAGCAGGGGATTGACAAAAACCATCGTGAGGTATTTTTAACCAAGGGAAATCATAAGGTTTATCTCTACGCTTATTCAGGTAGTATTCATGATGAATATGTTGACTTTGTTACAAATCTTCAGCTTATTGATGCGAAAACAAAACAACTTTACTATGATATAAAAGTACCTTTTGAAATTCTCGCATATGAAGATGAGAATTCAAGAAACTACTTTGAAATTAAAAAGTATCTTAATAATGCTATTAATTTTATCGATATGAGAAGTCCTTATTCAGAAGAATACTATGCATCTCTTGATAAGGCTATTGATTACCTTAAAACAGAATTTTACGGAAAATATTGCTGTAAGGGGGATGTTTTTGCATTCTGTATTGGTCATACTCATATTGACGTTGCTTGGGAATGGACTCTTGCACAGACTCGTGAAAAGATTCTTCGTTCATTCTCAACAGTACTGGCACTCATGAAGAAATATCCTGAATATAAGTTCATGTCAAGTCAACCACAGCTTTATAAATATCTCAAAATGGATGCACCTGAACTCTACGAAGAAGTTAAAGAAATGGTGCGTCTTGGACGTTGGGAAGTAGAAGGTGGCATGTGGGTTGAAGCCGATTGTAACCTTTGCTCAGGTGAAAGCTTAGTTCGTCAGTTCGTTTATGGCAAACGCTTTATGAAGGATGAATTCGGTGTTGATAGTAAAATTCTTTGGTTGCCTGATGTTTTTGGTTACTCGGCAGCACTTCCACAGATTTTACAGAAGAGTGGTGTTGATAAATTCGTAACATCAAAAATCGGTTGGAACGAAATGAACAAAATGCCGTATGATACATTTATCTGGCATGGCATTGATAACACTCCTGTTTTCACTCACTTTATGACAGCACAGGATAAGGTTAAAGGCGTTGAACCTGCAACAAATGTTACATATAATGGAAAACTTAATGCGAGTCAGCTTCGTGGTGCTTATGACAGATATCAGCAGAAGGACCTTTATGACAATGTTCTTATGACATTCGGTTTTGGTGACGGTGGTGGCGGACCTTACGCTAAGGATTTAGAATATTTCCGTCGATTAGAACATGGTATTCCTGGAACAAGCACACCAATTATGGCATTTTCAGGTGAATTCTTTGATGATATTAAGTCAAAGACAGAGAATAATCCAAAAATCCCTCATTGGAATGGTGAACTCTATCTTGAATTCCACCGTGGTACTTATACATCTCAAGCAAAGAATAAGAGATATAATCGCAAGTCGGAATTTATGTTCCAGAGAGCAGAAACTCTTTCTCTTATTGACGAACACCTTAACGGATATAAGTATCGTAAAGAAGATATGATGAATGCTTGGGAAATCATTCTTCTTAATCAATTCCACGACATTATTCCGGGTTCATCAATTAACGAGGTTTATGTTGACTCCGTTGCTCAGTATGAAGAAATTGGTGCTGTAGGTAATGGAATTATCAACGACACAACAACCGAAATTGCAAACAATGTTGAAGCAACAGATGGCTATATTGTATTTAACCCACATTCATTCGTAAATAGTGGTGCTGTAAAGATTGACGGCAAATGGATTTATGCTGAAAACATTCCTGCAAAGGGTTATAAGGTAATCAATCCCGTTATTTCTGAAAGCAAAGTTGCAGTTACACAAAATTCAATGGAAAATGACTACTTCCGTCTTACCCTTGATGAAAAAGGAACATTTACAAGCCTTTTTGATAAGAGAAGTAATCGTGAAGTTCTCAAAAACGGTCATCGTGGTAATGTACTCACTGCTTACGAAGACTATCCAAGAGAATATGATAACTGGGAAATGAGTAGTTATTATACTGAAAAGCATTGGGAATTGGATGATGTAGAAAACGTTGAAATTCTTAACGAGGGTGAACGTGCAGGTCTTAGAATTACAAAGAAATTCAAGAATAGCACAATCGTTCAGAGCATCTATCTTTACAATAATATTGATAAGATTGATTTTCAGACATATATGGATTGGAAGGAATCACATCTTATCCTTAAAACAGCATTCCCTGTTGACGTTAACACAAACAAGGCAACTTATGACATTCAGTTCGGTTCGGTTGAAAGACCAACTCATAAGAATACAAGCTGGGATGCAGCAAGATTTGAAGTTTGTGCTCATAAGTATTGCGATTTATCCGAATATGGTTATGGTGTCAGCCTTATGAATGACTGTAAATATGGTCATGCAATTCACGATGGTGTAATGAGTCTTACATTGCTTAAGTGTGGTACATTCCCTGACCCTGATGCTGATAAATGTGAACATGAATTTACATACTCATTGTTCCCACATGCAGGAGATTACAGAGAAGCAGGTACAATTCAAAAGGCTTATGACCTTAATATTCCAATGATTTGCAAGAAAGTAGGAGAAAACAAGGGTAATCTTGCAAATGAATATTCCTTCTTTACAGTAGATTGCGACAATGTAATTTTTGAAACAGCAAAGAAAGCAGAAACAGATGATACAATTATTCTTCGTGGTTGTGAATATTTCAACAAACGTACAACAGCAAATGTGAAGTTTGGATTCAACGTGAAAAAAGCATACCTTTGTGATATGCTTGAGAATATCATTCAGGAATTGAATGTTGTTGATGATATTGTAACTATTGACTTCAAGCCATTTGAAATCAATACAATAAAAGTTATAAAATAAAAAAGAAAAGGGGATTGGAAAAAATGAAAAAGATTTTGTCGGTATGTTTAGTGTTTGTTATGATGTTATCTGCATTTATTGTGCCGTCATCAGCGAAAGATGTATCGAATTCAATGACAGATGATATGTTTTTTGGTGTCCTTATTGATGATGTTTACTATATGCTTGCAGATGGCATGGGTATGGTTACAGGTTTTGATATGGATGAGGATGATACCACACCAAAGGATGGTATCGTAATTCCTGAAACTATTACTTATGAAGGTGAAGAATATACAATCTCAATTGTAGGTCCGCAAGCCTTTATGGAGTGTGATTATACATCAGTAACTCTTCCATCAACAATAATTTATATGTGTGACGGTGCATTTGCATATAGCCCATATCTTGAAAAAGTAGTAATTCCTGAGGACTGTGTGTTTGAATATTTTGGTGGGGAAGTTTTTGTTGGCACGCCTTTTGAGGCAGAGATTTATTCAAAGGATGAAACAATCTTTGGTAAGAATGTTCTTTTCTCATATATCGGAAGTGTTGATAAATATGTGATTCCTGAAAGCGTTGACATTATTGTAGCGCACTGTTTTTTTATGTCAGGTGTAAAGAGTGTTGAATTTAATAACAAAATCAAGGAAATTCCTGCGTTTACATTTGCATCTTGTCGTAATTTAAAGGAAATTACAATTCCTGACAGTGTTGCAAATATTGGAGAAGGTGCATTCAGAGATTGCACAAGTCTTGAAAAAGTTACACTTGGTGAAAATGTTGCCGTTCTTGGTGTGGATTGCTTTTCAAATACAAAAATCAAGTCAATTCATTTAGGACAGAGTGTTTATGAAATTTCAGGTGCCTTCAGGGATTGTAAAACACTTGAAAGTGTTACGGTTGATATCGCAAATACAATACTCATAACGGATGGTAGTGCTATTTATCGTAAAACAACATTCTACTTTAATGGTGGAGAAAGAGAAGGTTTAATTCTTGACTATTATCTTCCATCAAAAGCACAGGGTAAAGTAACCCTTAAATCCGATACAGGTGCAATCGGAGCATATGCCTTTTATGGTTGCAATGGACTTGAAGAAGTAGCTATGGGTAACATTGAATATGTTGATTATCAGGCTTTCTGTAACAGTAGTATCAAAAAATTCAGTGCCAATGGTGAATACATTATTGAAGATGCTGCATTCCGTAATTGCAAAAATCTTGAAACAATCAACCTTGAAAATGTAAGTTATATAGGCGTTGGTGCTTTTGAGAATTGTACTTCATTGAAAGATGTAGTTTTGCCAGAGTCAATCAGCCAAATAAACGAGCTTGCTTTTGCAAACACAGGAATTACTGAGATTACAATTTCTGGTGATAACTGTTTCATTTATGAGTCAACTTTTAAAGGATGTAAAATTCTTGAAAGCGTAAGACTTGAAGATGGAGTTTACTATGTTGGAGCAAATGCATTCCTTGGTTGTGATGACCTGAAAACTATTTATATTTCAAAAACAGTCAGAGAGTTTGATGACAATGCTTTCAATGGTTGTGAAAATGTTACATTCCAGGTTGTAAATGGCTCAAAGGGACACGATTTTGTCAAGAGAATGGGGTATAATTTTGAAATAGTTGGCAAAGTATCATTCTTTGAAAGAATCAGGAATTTCTTTGATAATATTCTGGAGATTATGTTTGGTTGGATATTTTTCTAAGACATAATTTGAGTCCTTGGTGGTAATTTCCACCAAGGACTTTTTTATACCTTCTTTATTTCGATATCTTTGTAGTAGTGTTTCAGGATTTCTTCGTATGAGAAACCTTGATTTGCCATGTGGTTTGCACCAAATTGACTCATACCAACACCATGACCATAACCTTTTACGGTGAAAACAAATTCATTATCTTTGAGTTCAACGGTGAATGTACTGCTTTTAAGATTAAACAAGTTGCGGATATCTGTGCCTTTAAATTCTTTATCACCGATTTTTATGGTTTTTACCATTCCCGTATCGGTGTTGGAAATACCTTTTATCCATTCGTCTGACTTTTCTGATAACTTACTGCCTTGGGACTCGAGTTTTTTCTTAAAATCATCAATGGATACAGAAACGGATGAAATATGGGCAGGGGATAATGTGTCTCCGACACTTGGTACGGATTGTAAATAAGGATAATTGCCGCCCCAGACATCTTGAGCATTCTCAGTACGTCCGTTACTCATTGAATGAAAAACAGAATTTATGTACTCACCGTTGTATTGCAATGTTAGATTAACTACATCATCAATACATTTACTTATCTTTGATACATAGGCTTCATAGTTGTCACCCCATTTTTCTTTTTGCTGTTGGGTAGTAAGGAATCCTTGATGAGTTGCACTGCTGTCGGAAATGTCTGCATTTTTCAAGGAATCGTCTTTATGTCCCTTTACATATAAGAGAAGAGTGTGGGAGGCAATAATCTGTGCCTTGATAGCTTCTTCGTGGTAAGTTGGATTAACTTCCGCTGCCACAACACCTAAAAGATAATCGTTTAAGTTCATTTCAGTAATATTCTTGCTGTTTGCAGACATAACCTTAACAGTAGAAATATCAACGTTCTCAATAATCTCAATAGTGTCCGTATCCCCTGTGACTTCGTCGGAAAATACGCTGTTCGTTTCATTTGTTGCAAATAGTGGACAAAGTATCATAGCAAGTGACAGAAAAAAACAAATCATAGTGTAACTTTTCAGCATTTTATCGCTCCCTTTTTGTTGACTTTAAATATCATTTGTATTAAAATATATAGTGTATAATTGTATATATTGGAAAACTATCGTAATTTTTAAGTAAGGAGGTAATAGTTTTGTCGGAATATATTTCAAGTATCTCCAAAGATGCTCTTTCAACATTATGCGAAGAGTTATCAAAAAATACCCATATCAATCCTGAATACTATCAAAGATTCGACGTTAAAAGAGGACTTCGTAATGCAGATGCAACAGGTGTTCTTGCTGGTCTTACACGAGTTTGCTCCGTTGAAGGTTATTATATAGATGATGGTGAAAAAGTGCCTAAAGAAGGCCGTTTAGTTTATCGTGGTATCAATATGTATGATATCGTTGAAAACTGTGAAAAGGAGAATCGTTTTGGCTATGAAGAGGTGGTATGGCTTCTTCTTTTCGGTTCACTTCCAACAAGAGAACAGTTAATTTGGTTCCGTGATTTATTGGCTGAATGTCGTGAACTTCCCGACGATTTTGTAGAAGATATGATTATGAAGGCACCATCACCGGATGTTATGAATAAATGTGCACGTAGTGTATTGGCTCTTTATTCTTATGACCCTAATCCGGACGACATCTCCCCTGAAAATGTGTTAAGACAGTCAATCCAGATTATTGCACAGTTACCTACAATTATGACTGCTGCATATCAGGTTAAACGTCGTGCGTATGATAAGAAGAGTATGTTCTTCCATCAGAATAAAAAAGAGTTGGGAACTGCTGAGAATATTTTGCGTTCAATTCGTCCCGATAAATTTTTTACAGACGAAGAGGCAAAGATGCTGGATATCTGTATGATTATTCATGCAGAACATGGTGGTGGTAACAACTCCACATTTACTAACCGTTGTATCACGTCAAGTGGAACAGATACTTATTCTTCAATTGCAGCAGGTATCGGCTCTCTTAAAGGTCCTCGTCATGGTGGTGCAAATATTAAAGTATCTAAAATGGTTGAAGATATTAAGAACAATATTTCAGATATTACCGATGAAGGACAGGTAGCAGATTATCTTACAAAGATTATGAATAAAGAAGCAGGTGACGGTTCGGGACTCATCTATGGTATGGGCCATGCGGTTTACACACTTTCTGACCCTCGTGCTGTTATTCTTCGCAGATATGCAGAAAACTTCTCAAAAACAGTGGGGATGGAAGATGAATATCAGCTTCTTCATCTTATCGAAATGCTAACCCCTGAGCTTTTTGCAAAACACAGAGGAAGTAAAAAGAAGATTTGTGCAAATGTGGACCTTTATTCTGGTTTTGTTTATAATATGTTGGGAATTCCACAGGATTTGTTTACACCAATATTTATGGCAGCACGTTCAGCAGGTTGGGCAGCACACCGTCTTGAAGAATTAACAACTGGTGGCAGAATCATTCGTCCTGCATACAAGAATGTTACAATTCCACGTGCATACGTTCCTATTTCTGAAAGAATAATCCGTACTGAGGCAGTTCAGAAAGAATATATTCCTATTGAGGAAAGGTAATTACTACAATGAAGATAAGAGGCAAATTTAAAGCAATTAACCCAATCGTTCCGCTTTATGTACTTGTGGGACTCTTAGTGGTTGCAGTACCGTTAAGAACTTATCAACTTCTTTTTATTACAGAAAGTGATACAGGATTTTATAAATCAGTTAACTGGTCCGTTTATTTGATGTATGGCTTATCAATTCTTGCTTTTTTAGTGCCATATATTATGGTGAATTTGGCAAAGAGTGTCCCATCATCAAATAATCCACCAAGCAGAAAAAATAGAATTATTGTTGCAGCATCGTTTTTATTTGGTTTAGGAGTTGTCTTGGATGTTATTACAACATGTGCGACAATTTTTATTGATAAAAGTTTAGTGCCATTTACAGAACGTGAAAATGTGTTTCCATTGTTGATAGAGGCAGTTTTCGGCTTGCTTGCAGCAATTTATATCTTGGTTTTCGGAATTTCTTATGTTGACGGGAAAACAACATTTTCTCAGTATAAATTTTTGGCTTTATCCCCACTTGTGTGGTCAATTGCCAGAATAATTATAAGATTTTTAAAGAGAATATCTTATATAAATATTGCAGATTTGTTATTCGAACTTATAGCAATTGCATTTATGATGATTTTCTTCCTTGCTTTGGCAAGAATTTCCTCAGGACTTGCAAATGAAACTTCAATGCGTAGTCTTTTTGCATCAGGATATGTGAGTATATTCTTCTGCTCGGTTACAAATATACCAAGACTGGTTGTAACTTTAACGGGTAATGGCAGACTTTTACCTGATGAGTATCCACTTGCTCTTTGTGATTTGTTCTTTGCTTTCTTTGCTGTTTCATATATTGTGAATGCAATGGTTTCTGCAAAAGAAAACGATTCTAAAGAACTTTTGGAAGATGATATAAAGGAAAATGAATAAATGACGATATTTTTAAGTAATGTTTATACAGCTTTTACTCAGGTTGTAATTCTTTTTCTTGTGGCAGCAGTTGGTTTTATTTGTCACAAAACCGGAATTTATACTGAAAAAGCATCAAGATTAACAACAAACTTGCTTTTCTATATGGTAGCTCCTGCTATTATTATCCGTTCGTTTTACGGTATGGATTATAACAGAGATGCTCTTAAAGCTCTTTTGTTTGCACTTATTGGGGGAATACTCTTCCATGTAGTCGGAATGGTTTTTTCAACTGTGCTTTTCAATAAGGGCGAAAAAGAAACGGCAAGTATTTTCAAATATGCTTGTTGTTACGGAAATGTAGGATACATGGCATTGCCTTTAGCACAGGCAATTTTAGGCGATGAGGGTGTGTTCTATTGTTCAGTTATTCTTGTACCATTTAATATTCTTTCCTTTACTCATGGCGTTGGCATTATGCAGAAGAAGGAAGAAAAAAGTAAAGTAAGTATCAAAAAACTTATCGTTAATCCGGGTGTAATTGGTGTGGCAATCGGATTACCTATTTTTCTTTTGCAGGTTGAGTTGCCACAGATTATCTATGCACCTATTTCGTATATTGCAGACCTTAATACTCCGCTGGCTATGGTTATGTTTGGTACTTACCTTGCATCAGCAGACTGGAAAACATTGTTTTCTGATAAGAGAATTTTCGGGTCAGCGATAGTTAAGCTTATATGTGTTCCACTTATTACTATTGGTTGCTTAAAGCTTTTTGGATACGGTGGTACACTTATTGCTGCATGTGCGTTGAGTGCTTCTGCACCAACAGCAAGTAATACTGTTATGTTTGCAGCAAAATATGACCGTGATACTGCGGTTGCTTCAAAAGTTACGGCTTTTGTAAGTGTTTTATCAATTCTTACAATGCCTGTTATGATAGCCATAGCACAGATGCTTGGTTAAAAAGGAGTGATTTTATGAAATTGGTTGTTGCGATTATCAATAATGATGATGTTAATGCTGTTATGTCAAATCTTACTCAGGAAGGGTACAGTGCAACTAAGCTTAATACTTCAGGTGGATTTCTTCGTTCAGGGAATGGGACACTTTTAATCGGTGTTGAAGCTAAGAAAGTTGATGATGTAATTAACATAATCGGTAAACATAGCAGTCAACGAAAGAAAATCACACCGGTTAATTCTACATATATTGGGGAGACAATGCTTACATCAATGCCTGTTGAAGTTACAGTGGGTGGAGCAACAATTTTTGTTCTTGATGTTGAGCAATTTTACAAGATATGATGAACGACGTACAGACAAAGGTTAATCAACTTTATAATCAGGTGAGTATGTCAGTAGCACAAGGTGCATTTCCTCACGGTATTCTCATTGAGTGCCAGAATGAGGTGGAAGGCGAAGCCTTTGCAAGTTATATTGCTAATTGTCTTGTGTGTCGTGGTAATCATAAACCTTGCGGAGTTTGTCCCGATTGTGTGAAAGC
The DNA here is from genome assembly GCA_045578245.1 of Candidatus Fimenecus sp. Classification (GTDB taxonomy): domain Bacteria; phylum Bacillota; class Clostridia; order Oscillospirales; family Acutalibacteraceae; genus Fimenecus. The sequence continues at coordinate 9,912 of JAZNJX010000041.1, forward strand.
ACAGGGGAAAGGACATCCTGACATTTTTGCAACTGATGGTAAAAAAGGAAAAAGCAATACTTTTTCGGTAGATGCTGTTCGTGAGATACGTGATGATGCTTTTATTATTCCAAATGAAAGCGACAAGAAAATATATGTTCTTAAAAACGGACAGAATATGAATGAGCAGGCGCAGAATGCTATTCTTAAAATACTTGAAGAGCCACCATCATATGTTTTCTTTATAATAGTAACCACATCAAAGAGTACAATGCTGGAAACAGTTTTATCCCGAGTTCAGGTGTTTTCACTTTTAAGTGACGAAGAAAAAATTACTGATAAAGAAATGACTATAGTTAAAAATATGGCTTCTGCTATCATGAATGTAAATGAGATTGATTTAATGGAGCAGACAGCAGTGTTTGTAAAGAATAATCAACTCGCAAGAACAATTCTCAGCTTGCTTACTGAGGTTTTCAGGGATGCACTTGTGATAAAGAGTGGATTTAGCAGAGAATTCCGTTTTCCAAAGGAATCAGAAGCATTAAGTAATGGATTAACCTCAAAATCACTGATGAACTTAATAACAGTTTGTGATGATTTAATCAATTCCATTGACAGAAATTGCAATAATAATTTGCTTGTTGTTCGTATGTGCTACGAATTCAAAAGAGCAATGGGAAGATAAATGGGAGATACACAATGATAGAAACAGTTGGTATAAGATTTAAAGATGGCGGAAAAATCTATGATTTTGATGCCGATGGTAAAGTTTTTAATAAAGGCGACTATGCCATCGTAGAAACAGTCCGCGGTATGGAATGTGGTATGGTTGCTAAGCCTAATCACGGTACAAATGAAGATGATATAAATAAGCCATTGAAAAAAGTCATCCGTGTTGCAACAGAGGAAGACGTAAAAAATATGCTTGAAAACAAGGAAAAGGAAAAAGAGGCTTTTAAAATCTGTGAGGGAAAAATTGAAGCTCACGGACTCGATATGAACCTTGTAGATGTGGAATATACATTCGACCGTAGTAAGCTTCTTTTCTATTTTACATCTGACGGGCGAGTTGATTTCCGTGAATTGGTTAAGGATTTGGCTGGTACTTTCAGAACAAGAATCGAGCTTCGTCAGATTGGTGTCCGTGATGAATCTCGTATGGTTGGTGGATTCGGTATCTGTGGCAGACCTTTCTGTTGTAATACGTTTTTAAATGATTTCCAGCCGGTTTCAATTAAAATGGCAAAGGAACAAGGACTTTCACTTAATCCTACAAAAATCAGCGGTACTTGTGGAAGACTTATGTGTTGCTTGAAATACGAGCAGGACACTTATGAGCACCTTTTGAGAGTAACTCCAAAGGTTGGTGCAATTGTTGATACTCCTGACGGAAAAGGCAAGGTAATTGAAAACAACCTTATTACCGGTATGCTTAAAGTAACTCTTGACCGTCGTCCTGATGCTGCTCCTGCAGTTTTCCATCGCCACTCCGTAAAGATTTTGAAAGATGCGAAAATCAAAGTTGAAAAAGAAGAACTTGAAGCATTAAAAGGAATTGAATAAATTAGTACTTGATTTTTCATTTTAATATGCTAAAATGATAATATACCAATAAAGGGAGGGTACATAACATGGCATACAAAATTACTGAAGACTGCATTTCATGCGGCGCTTGCGCAGCAGATTGCCCAGTTGAAGCTATTTCTGAAGGCGATGGCATCTATGTAATCGACGCTGATACATGCATCGATTGTGGTGCTTGTGCTGATAGCTGCCCTGTTTCAGCACCTCAGGCTGAATAATTAAATAAAAAAGGACCGCCGAGTTTTTGCTCGGCGGTTTTTTTGTTATCCTAAATCGTGTTTATCAGTAATTGTAATTTCAGGTTTTTTCATACCCATTGTTTCAAGAACAACGATTTCGTTTTCTTCTTTTAAAAGACAACCTGGGAGATAGAGTGATTTCTGTGGACCAACTTTCCAATATCTGCCAAGATTAAACCCGTTAACCCATACATAACCTTTGTCAAAGCCCTCAAGGTGAACAAAACAGTCAGCCTGTGAATCAGCTTTGAATGTGCCTTTGTAGAACATAGCACCCTTGTCTTTGTTAAAGCTTTCTAAAGGCTTATATGTGAGCTTTTCAATATTATCAAGTGGCAATGTCCACACATCGTAACCCATTTGACGCTGGTTGGCGATATAAATGTCAGAGAAGCCTTTTCTGTCCATCATCTTTTCACCGTAGTTTACTCGTCCCATTGTATCAACAAGAAGACCAATCTTCTTTTCACCTGAAACAGAGCCAATAAATACAGTTGTTGTATCTTGACTGTCTTTAGTGAATTTCTTGAAGATAGAACCTAATGAAAGCTTACCGGCTTTGGTATATGATGTACGGTCAATGAACTTCTTGTACTTATCATCAATATAAACAAAACCAAAGTCGTGAACATTTCTAATCATCAATGGTATTGGGTCATAGTGACCACGAATGGTAGTTTCGTAGTAAATCATACCGAAATTTTGACCGAAATATTCCATACTCTCAGGAACAGGAACACGATGCTTTTTACCGATTACATCGAGGTTTTCAAAAAGACTTGCTGATTCAGTAAGCTTTACAGCACCGATGCTCTGAAGCTTTGGTGATGGTAAAAGCTCTTTCTTTTCGAGTCCCTGATGCTTATGTAAAAGGTCACGAACTGCGTGGTATGCGGGAGTGTAGTCACCCCACTCATTAAGCAATGCACAATAGTCATAACTTGTGATTGTTGGTTCGTAAGCGCTACCAGGATTAAAGTTTGCACCTGCATTGAAACCAAAGTTTGTACCACCGTGGAACATATAGAAATTGAAACTTGCACCACAATCTAAGAATTCCTGAACTTCTTTAACAACTGATTCAGGCTTTCTTGTGTGATGTTTGTCACCCCAGTGGTCAAACCAACCACACCAGAATTCACCACACATATTTGGCCCATCGTTAGGGAAGTCTTTTAAGCAGTTGAATGCAGTTTTAGCCCTCGAGCCAAAGTTAAGAACTTTGTAAATATGTGGCAATGAACCTCCTGAAAGCATATTTTTCCAGTTTCCGTCAGATGTAAAAAGTGGAACATCAACACCACAGTCTCGAGTAAGCTTTTCAACAAAACGAAGGTAGTCCGTATCATTACCATATGAACCATATTCGTTTTCAACCTGCATTGCGATAATGTTACCACCATTAGTCATTAACATTGGCTTTAATCTGCCTAAAAGTTCCTTGTAATATCTTTCAATACAAGTAAGGAAATCAGGATACATGCAACGAATCTGCATATTCTTGTCTTTAAGCAACCATGCAGGGAGACCACCGAAATCCCATTCCGCACAGATGTATGGACCGGGTCTTACAATACAGTAAAGTCCAACTTTTTGAGCAGTTTTAACGAATCTTTCAATGTCAAGGATTCCGTCAAAGTGGAATTCCCCCGGCTTTGGCTCGTGAAGATTCCAACAGGTGTAAGTTTCCACAGTGTTGAAACCTGCAAGCTTTAGCTTTGTAAGTCTGTCTTCCCAATATTCAGGTACAGTACGGAAATAATGCATAGCACCAGAATAGATTTTAATGGGTTTGCCATCCATATAAAACTCTTTGTTTTTAATTTCGAACATATTAATAAACCTCCAAAGTGTTGGCGTATTCCTGAATAATATCAACAATCAGTTTTTCGTTTTCGTCAAAAACTGCATCACATTCCTCAATCTTCTTTTCTGTTTCTTCATTCTCTTCGTTTACAAGAATCACATAATGAGAATAGGCTGTTTTTAAGTTTTCACGAAGAACAGGAGGAAGTTCGTTTCCGATTCTCTCAACAGCCTTTTCGACTTCGCCACAAAATGCGATATTTATGAAGAATCGTGTGTGTCCTTCCTTTTTGATTTCCTTGTAGTAGGTCATAAGAATATTGTATGGTGATGGCACTTCTTCAAGTCGCCATAATTCCCATAAAAAATCCCATTTTTTCTTTTCTTCTGTAATTGGTTCTTTTTTCTTGAAACTAAATAATCCCATAATCTATTTCCTTTCAATTAAACATACACATTCAACATGGTCAGTGTGTGGAAACATATCCACAGGCTGAATTTTTTTGACCTTATATCCGTTTTTGGAAAGATACATTAAATCCCTTGCCAATGTTTCAGGGTTGCAGCTCACATATACAACTTTTTCAGGATTTAATTTAACAAGTGAGGACAAAAACGGAATGTCGCTACCAGCCCTTGCAGGGTCCATAATAACAGCGTCAATCTGCTCGTTGTTATTTGCTAAATCAACCATGAATTTTCCTGCATCAGCAGAAAAGAATTTTATATTTTCAATGCTATTGAGTTTTGCATTTTCTTTGGCATCCTTAACAGCGTCCTTGTTGATTTCAACACCTAAAACACTTTTTACATTTTTGCTTGCAATAAGTCCGATTGTTCCAGTGCCACAATATGCATCAATAATTCGCTCAGTGCCTTTAAAATCAGCATATTCAAGTGCTTTGTTGTAAAGAAATTCCGTTTGTACAGGGTTAATCTGATAAAATGCTTTTGGTGAGATTCGGAATTTAAGTCCACAAAGTTCTTCTGTAATTTTTCCGTCACCATAAAGCACTTCACTTTTATCACCAAGAACCATACTTGTAAATTTGCTATTTACATTTTGTACGATAGTTGTGATTTCAGGATGACGACCAACAAGTGCGTTGATGAACGAACGCTTTGATGGGAATTGTGGAGTTGCTGTAACAAGTACCACCATAACCTCACCACTTTTAAATGCAGTTTTCACAAGCACGTGTCGTAAAAATCCCTGACGTGTAACCTCGTCATAAGGTTTCATTTTAAAGCTTTTTAAAAGTTTTTTAACTGTGTTTGCGATTTCGTCAGCTTTAGGGTCTGTAAGCATGCATTTTTCAATATCTACGATTTTGTGAGTGGAGGATTGATAAACCCCAGCAACAGTTTGTCCGTTTCTGCCACGGCCAAAAGCATATTGTGCTTTGTTTCGATAATTATACGGATTGTCCATACCGATTATTTCTTCAACATGACAGAATTTTCCTAAAAGACGAATAACTTTAATTTGTTTGTGTTTTAACTGTTCTTTATAAGAAAGATTCAACAACTGACAACCACCACATTTTTTAGCATATGGACAGATTCTTTTTGATGTATTCATAAATTATCCTATTTTCTTACCATTTTTAATTTCTATTTTGCCCATGAAAGGAACTTTGAAGTATCCAGTAAAAGTATCTCCGTTAATTTCAACGCAGACATCTACTATCATTTTGCCCATAAGGTCTATTTCAGCTTTACCAGATAGTTGGTTGCCATCTTCTTGAATATCGAAGACTCTGAAATTAGGGAGTTTCTTAAGCGATGGCACACTTATTGAAAAATCATATTCTCCATTATTATCACTTATTTCAACAGTAGCACTGCCACTGAGTAGGGATGTGTCAATTTCACCTGACCATTTTCCTAACCCAATCATTTTCAACACTCCTTAATAAGTTATGACATTAAATTTAATTTTACCATTTATTGCACACAATGTAAAGTATAAAAAGCGACAGAATGAACTATGTTTTTCAACACTTTCCATTGACAATGCTGATGAATAGGAGTAAAATATTAAATTGAATTATAATAAATATTAGAGGTGTTTTGCTTGAAAAAATTATATGAAATCATAAAACCCCATCAATTTTTATTACTTTTATTAGATATATTTGTTGTTAATGGTTCATATTTCTTGTCAGTTTTCATGCACTGTGGTTTCAGTTTGAATTGGGATAATGTGGTTTTCCTTTCAAGAAGAATAGTCTTCGTGACAATAATTTACATTACTCTGTTCTTATTGCGCAAATTATATAGCAATATGTGGAAGTATATGGGATTCCATGAGTTGATGAATGCAGTGATAAGTGCAGGCGTAGGTACAGCTCTTTGTTGGATTGCTGACTACATTGGAATGAAAATGTGCGCAGTTCTTGGCGTGGAAAGATATTTCAATGTAATGCTGCTTATTGTATATGTGGATGCGTTTATGTTTATATGCTTCTTGTCAGTAGGTGCAAGAACATTATACAGAGCATATCATGCATTGAAAAACGATTCAAAGAGAAGAAAAGACTCCAATAAGCGTATTATGATTATCGGTGCAGGAGATATGGGTAATGCTGTTCTCTTTGAGATGGGACTCAGCAATTATAAATCAGGTACTCCTGTTGTTGTTGTTGATGACGATGTTGCTAAGAAAAATATGCGAGTTCGTGGTGTTCCTGTTGCAGGAAAGATTGCAGATATTCCACAACTTGTTCAGAAATACGATGTAAACGAGATTATTTATTGTATTCCTACTGCAACACCTGAAAGAAGAAAAGAAATTTTTGAAATTGCAATGTCAACAGGCTGTACTCTTAAAAGAGCTCCTAATCTTGATGAGCTTGGTGCAGAGGGTAAGGTTAATGTTGATAAAATTAAGAGAGTTGATGTTCTTGACCTTCTTTCACGTCCTGAGATTAAACTTGACCCGGATGTGTGTAAATATGTTACAGGTGAAACTGTGCTTGTAACAGGTGGTGGCGGTTCAATCGGTAGTGAGCTTTGCCGTCAGATTGCACGTTACAGTCCTGAAAGAATTGTTATTTTTGATATTTATGAAAATAACGCTTTCACACTTAAGAATTCACTTGACAGACAGTACCACGGTGCTCCCCAGGTTGAAATCCGAATTGGTTCTGTTCGTGAACTTCGCAGACTCAAGGAAATCTTTGAAGAATTCCATCCATCTTCAGTGTTCCATGCAGCTGCTCATAAACACGTTCCTTTGATGGAAGACAGCCCTTATGAAGCAGTTAAGAATAATATTTTAGGTACATATAATACAGCTTTTTGTGCTAATGAATATGGAGTTAAAAACTTTGTTCTTCTTTCAACTGACAAAGCAGTCAACCCAACAAATGTTATGGGTGCAACAAAGCGTGTTTGTGAAATCGTTGTTCAGCATTTCAGTAAGATTTCAAAGGGCACAAAGTTTGCAGCAGTTCGTTTTGGTAATGTTCTCGGTTCAAACGGTAGTGTTATCCCGATTTTTAAAGAACAACTTGAACAGGGTGGCCCAATTACAGTTACACACCCTGACATTACAAGATACTTTATGACAATTCCTGAAGCAAGCCAGCTTGTTGTACAAGCTGGTGGTCTAGCAAAAGGTGGCGAGATTTTCGTTCTTGATATGGGTGAACCTGTTAAGATTGTGTCCCTCGCAGAAAATCTTATAAGACTTTCAGGTTTCGAACCATATAAAGATATTGAAATTCAGTTCACAGGTCTTCGTCCAGGTGAAAAACTCTATGAAGAATTATCACTTGAAGAAGAACTTGACGAAAGAAAGAAGACTGGTAACGATAAGATATTCGTTACTAAGCCGCTTGAAATTGACGACGAACAGCTTGAAAAAGACATCAAGGCTATTGGTGACTTGCAACCTGAAGAAGTTCGTGCGTACTTGAAACGCCTCGTACCAAATTATCGTGGCAAATAAAGCTTAGCAAAATAAATTTAGCGAATACATTGGAGATGTTCACAAATGGAAATTAGAATTGAAAAAACAACTACCCCAAAGGCAAAACCTGATTGGAAAAACTTAGGCTTTGGTCACATTTTCACAGACCATATGTTTATTATGGATTATGATGAAGGTATGGGTTGGCATGATGCAAGAGTCGTACCTTATCAGCCTGTAGTTCTTGACCCATCAGCACTTGTTTTCCACTATGCCCAGGAATGCTTTGAGGGTCTTAAAGCATATCGTATGGCAGACGGTAATGTTCAGCTTTTCCGTCCGGACAAAAATGCTGAAAGAATGCAGTCAACACATGACAGACTTTGTATCCCACAGATTCCTGTTGCAGATTTTGTAGATGCAGTTAAAGCTCTTGTTTCAGTTGATAAGGATTGGGTACCATCAGAGCCTGACACAAGCCTTTATATTAGACCATTCACAATTGCAACTGAACCTGTTTTGGGTGTTAAAGCATCTGCAAGTTATCAGTTCATCATTATCTGCTCACCATCAGGTGCTTATTATGCAGAAGGTCTTAACCCAGTTAAGATTTATGTTGAAGAAGAATTTGTTCGTGCTTGTCCAGGTGGTACTGGTGCTATCAAATGTGGTGGTAACTATGCAGCATCTATGGCAGCGGGTGAAAAAGCTCATCAGCTTGGTTATTCACAGGTTCTTTGGCTTGACGGTGTTGAAAGAAAGTATGTTGAAGAAGTTGGTGCTATGAACATTATGTTCAAGCTCAATGGTGAAATTTACACAGCAGCAACATCAGGTACAGTTCTTCCTGGTATTACAAGAATGAGTTGTATCGAAGTTCTCAAGAACTGGGGTTATAAAGTTAACGAAGGTAAACTTGCTATTGATACAGTTATGGAAGCAGGTAAGAACGGTACTCTTGAAGAAGTATTCGGTACTGGTACTGCAGCAGTTATTTCACCTGTTGGTTCACTTCGTTATAAAGATGATGTTGTTGAAATCAACAATTTTGAAATCGGTGAACTCACACAGAAACTTTACGATACTCTTACAGGTATTCAGTATGGTAAAATCGAAGATACATTCGGTTGGACTGTAAAGGTTGACTAATTTAAACAACAAAAAAATTAAGGACAGGTTTTAAGACCTGTCCTTTTGTTATGTTTATTTACTTGCTTCTTTAAGAAGTTTCAAGATTTTCTCTCTTGGGAAGATGTACTTTTTATTGCAGAAGTGACAACAAACTTCTGTCTGTTCATCTTCTGCCATTTCACGAAGACCGTCTGCACCTGCACCGATTAAAGCTCTTGTTACTCTTTCTGTACTGCAATCGCATTTATATTCAACATTCTGAGTATCAAGCAATTGCATAGGGAATTCGGAAAGCACTGTTTTGCATATTTCTTCAGGAGTAAGTTCTTCTGCAAGCATTGTTGTAACAGGCTTGATTCCTTCAAGGCTCTTTTCAACAAGAGAAATTATGTCTTCACCAGCAGTAGGTAAAAGCTGAATTAAGAATCCACCTGCTAAAAGTACTTCTTCACTCTGTGAGTCAACAAGTACACCCAAAGCGCAAACGGTTGGTGTCTGTTCACTTGTAGCATAATATGCAGTAATGTCTTCTGCGATTTCGCCTGAAATAATAGGTGTCTGTGCACAATATGGCTCTTTCATTCCAAGGTCTTTGATAACAGTTAAGAAGCCATCTTTGCCAACGGCACCTGAAACATCAAGCTTACCTTTGTTATTAAGTGGAAGATTAACTCTTGAATCACCGATGTAACCTTTAACCTGACCTTTTGAGTTTGCAACTGCAACAACAGGGGAAGCAGGACCACCACCACTGATTTTCAAAGTAAGAGTATCCTTATCACCCTTTAAAAGAACACCCATCATTGATGCACCAGTGATAAGTCTGCCGAGAGCAGCAGAACACACTTTCGATGTGTTATGGATGCTCTGCATTTCCTTAACCATTTCTGTTGAGTTGAGAGCGAGACAGTATAAAGTACCGTCTTCCGAAATCATTCTTACAAGTTCATTCATTTTAATTCATCCTTAAAGATTGTCTTATTTTTTCTGGCAACAATAACCATACGCTGTGTTTCAGCATTTACGGGATTGTCACTGTAATCGTCGAATGTATCTAATACTTCAAAACCATATGTGTCAAGCAATGAAATCACTTCTTCTGGTTTGTAAGCATATTCACAGAAATTCTCACTATAACGTTCATAACACTCGTCGTCTTCATTTTTTATGAAGAAATCAAGGTCGATTGTTGTTTTATGTTCATTATTATCGAAAGAGTTTTGCCATACGCAGTATACATCATCCATATCGTAGACAAAAGTATTGTCACCAAGAATTTTTTTATGCTTGTATGGTGTGTTTATATCGAAAACAAAAATACCACCCATATTCATAAAAAGGGAGATTCGTGAAAATGTTTTCTCAATCTTTTCGATGCTGTCAATGTGATTTATGGTATCAAGACTTGAAACAGCACAGTCTATTGTTCCGTATAAGTCAAGTTCTTCACCTTTCTGGCAAAGAAACATAGCAGAAGAATCTTCTTCATACTTTTTCTCGTTTGCTACCATGAGCATATCTTCACTTGCATCAACACCGATAACATCATAGCCTTTTTGTTCTAACAGAAATGAAAGTGTCCCTGTTCCACAACCAAGGTCAAGCAAAAGCCCTCCGTCAACACCGTTTTTGTGTAACAGAGAGCAGATACTATCGGCAATTCTTTCGTAAGGGACATTTTCAGTTAAAACATCATATACTGATGAAAAAATTCCGTAACTCATTCTTCGACTCTTTCAAAAATCTTTTCGTAGCCGTCAGCGCCATATTGAAGTGAACGGTTTACACGGCTGATTGTCGCTGTGGAAGCACCTGTTGCTTTAACAATATCATTATATACCTTTTTCTCGGAAAGCATTTTTGCAACAACACAACGCTGTGCCATTGAATGAAATTCATTTACAGTACAAAGGTCCTGAAAAAAGTCATAGCATTCTTTTTCGTCTTTTAATTGCATAATACACTTTACAAGAAAGTCTGTATTTTCGTTTTTAAATTCAATTCCCATTTTTGAAAACCTCCAAGTTTATTTCCCTTTCACATTTTAACACATTAAAACTTGAAAGTAAAGAAGATTTTTAAAATATTATGTGCAAAAACATACCGGGAATAACAGAACAGATATACATTAACAGTAAAATAAATATATTTTCCTTAACTTTGGATTTGTTACGGAATAAAATCAGCATTCCTGCACCTGCGTTTGTGCAAAGACCTGCAATCAAAGCACCAAAACTAAGTGTTCCCTGAAGATATAATTGTGTTAAAAGAACGGATGAAGCGCAGTTGGGAATAAAACCGATAAGTGCAGAGATTAATGGTTGAAGTGCAGAATCAGAAAGTAAAAAGTGTGAAAGCTTTTCCATACCTATGAAATTAACAGCAAGTTCAATGATACAAGTGAATAAAAGCAGAAAAGCAAAAACTTTTACTGTATGAATAAGTGCAGGACGTAAAACTCCACTGTTTTCATCACAACCACAGTGGTCATGTTCGCATAAATCGTGTGAATGGTGATGATGGGGCTTGTGAAGTTTCTTTTCAATGAGATGAATACCATAACCAAATATGAGAGAAATAACTATTTTTGTTATAACAAGCTTTAAAATCTCTTTGCCACCATTTTCTGCAGTAGCAAGAAGTAATATCGCTTCGTCGGATGTTGAAAGAAAAACTGCTACAAGTGTTCCTAATGTTATTATTCCACTTGAATAAAGATTAGCACTCATAACGGAAAAACCACATTGTGGGATACAACCTAAAATGGTGCCGATAAGTGGACCTGCTCCACGAGAATGGGTGAACAGATGCTGGATTTTATCTTCGGCCTTGTGTTCAAGAAATTCAATAAGCAAAAATGCTATAAACAAGAAGGGGAGAGCTTTAAGCGTATCTAATATTGAATCAAGGAGAATATGTGGGATTGAAGCAATAGAAAACGAAGAAATTTCTGTATGCATATGAAAAATCGGTGTCATATACTTTTCTCCTTTCCACATTTTTGACAAATACCATAAAGTACAGTTCTTGAACCATCAATTTTGAATTGGTGGTCACTGAATATATGGCTGGCAAGTTTGTCGAGAAAGTCACATTCTGTGTGAATAAGTGTACCACAGGAAGAACATTTTAAATGATAGTGGTTGTGGCAATGCTCACTTTCAAATTGATAACAGCAAGCATTGTTCTCCCCTGAAAAGAACTTTCTTGCCTTTTTCTCGTCGCAAAGCTTATCTAATTGGCGATAAACTGTGGTTCTCCCAATATTATTGCCATCAGAAACAAGTGCATAATACACTTCCTCTGCTGTATAATGCTTATGTGAGTTGTTTACTAAAAAATCATAAACTAATTTGCTTTGTTTAGTATTGTAGCTCATATTATACCTTCCATAAACTGAATTTGAAATTCAATTTCAAATTATACTTGTAACGCGAGAAAAAGTCAATGGGGTAAAAACAATATTTATTGACTACACCTTAGAAATACTATATAATTGATTTAATTTAGATAGTAAAAAGGGGAAATACTATGAAAAATATAATTTCAGTTCTTCTTGCACTTTTAATGTCTATTCTCAGCCTTTTTCCTGGCTTTGATAATGGAGAAGAACCACCAAAAGAAATTGTAGTTGATAATACTGGAGCTAACAATGTTAGTGTTTACAACAAAGATGATGCAAAATATGCTTTGAACATTGATGCAGGGAACGAAATTCACGATATCAGTGACTTGCTTTTCGGTGCATTCTTTGAAGATATTAACTTTGCAGCCGATGGTGGTCTTTATGCAGAAATGGTTGTAAACCGTTCTTTTGAATATACAGAATTTGCAGAAAACGACAATCTTTATCGTTGGGATATTGTGAATGGTGCAGAAATTTTTGTTGGAAATGATGCCAGTCACTCTCTTAACGAAAACAATCCACATTACCTTGTTGTAAAGGGTGATTCCCTTGTACAGTCAGGTGTTGAAAATCGTGGTTTCCTTGATGGTATGAGCATTGAGGCAGGAAAAAGCTATAAAGCTTCTTTCTATGCTAAGGGTGAATATGCTGGTAAAATTTATGTAAATCTTGCTGTGAATGGCACAGTAGTAAGCTCAGCTTGCGTTGAAAATATTACTTCTGCCTGGCAGAAATATAATGTAACGTTAACTCCTGATATTATTGCTCATGAAGGCGTAACACTTCAGGTGCTTGTTGAAGGTGGAGAAGTATATTTTGATATGATTTCCCTTTTCCCTGAAGATACATACAAAAATCGTGAAAATGGTTTAAGAGCAGATATGTGTAAACTACTTGAAGAGCTTCAGCCAAAATTCTTACGTTTCCCAGGTGGTTGTATAACTGAGGGTTATGACGAAGCAACTGCATATAACTGGAAAGATTCTATCGGTACTGGTAGTAATGGATTGCCCCTTGAATTCAATGGTAAATTTGGTGATGTGGCTACAAGAAAACAGGGAATTAACCTTTGGACAAATATTGATATGACAGAAGACCCATTGCCATGCTTTATGTCATATGGTCTTGGTTTCTTTGAATATTTCCAACTTGCTGAAGACATCGGTGCTATTGGTGTTCCAGTTCTTAATTGCGGACTTTTCTGTCAGGCAAGAGGTAGAGGCTCTGTAGATGTAAATAGCGATGAATTCAAACAGTATGTTCAGGATATGCATGACCTTGTTGAATTCTGTCGTGGTGACGAAACAACAACATGGGGTAAGGTTCGTGTTGATTTAGGTCGTACAGAACCATTTAACTTGAAATATATTTGTATCGGTAACGAAAACTGGGGACAGGGCTATTTTGACCGATACTCACTTTTCCTTGAATCATTCAATAAAGCAAAAGCAGAAAAACCTGAACTGTATGATGGTGTTGAACTTATCTATTCATCAGGTATTGATGATGGTATAAGTGGTGCAGATTATCTTGCATCATATGAATATGCAAAAGCTGAACTCCAGAAAATGGGTTCAACAAATGCGTCAGATTTTGCGGCAGCAACTGACCATCACTATTACAATGACCCTGAGTGGTTCCTTGAATATGCCAACTATTACGACGAAGAAAACTACAAGAGAGATGTAGAAAATATGACTGACACCATTTATGGTGGTGGTATTAAAGTTTTCGTTGGTGAGTATGCATCATGGAGTAATACTCTTAATTCTGCCCTAGCAGAAGCAGCATATATGACAGGTCTTGAGAGAAATGGTGACATTGTTGAAATGGCAGCATATGCACCATTATTCGGTAATCTTACTGCAACTCATTGGGCACCTGACCTTATTTGGTTTAACAATCATCAGGTAACCCCGTCAATTAACTATCATGTTCAGAAACTTTTCTCAGTAAACCAGGGTTCAGCAGTTCTCAAACATGATTTCATTGGGGCTAAAGTGCCTGATGTAAATCTTACCGGCAGAGTAGGTGTTGGTACTTGGTACACTTCGGCAGCGTTTGATAATGTTAAGGTCACAAGCCTTGATACGGGTAAGACTCTTGGTAGCGCAAGACTTACAACTGCACTTGCGAAGTCTAGATGGGAATTTCCGACAGACGGTGAGTGGAAAATTAAACGTGGTGCTCTTGTGAACACAACAACAAATATGGCATACAGCAACAATGGTAGTGTTGCTTATTTTGGTGAAAACGATTGGGAAAACTATTGCTACACAGTAGAAGCCACAAAACTTGAAGGTGGCGAAGGCTTCATTATTCCGTTTGCTGTTCAGGATAAGGACAACTGTTATTTCTGGAATATCGGTGGTTGGGGTAATACAGTATCAGCACTCCAGAAGATTGAAAAAGGTGTAAAAACTGATAAAATCCATGGTACAGTCAAACCAATTACAATTGAAACAGGCAAGACATACGAAATTAAACTTGAAGTTTCAGGCTCAAGAGTAAAAGGCTATATCGATGGTGAACTTTACGTTGATTATACTTTCACAAATGGTGCAGAAGCTTATGCTTATACAGTTGTTAGTACCGATGATAATGGTGATGTGATAATTAAACTTGTTAACGTTACTGAAAATGCAAGTACAGTTGCAGTTAATATTGATAATGCGAATATCAAAGGCACTGCAGTTATCAATCAGGTAGCAGGGGACTCACTTAAAAATGATAACATTCTTGGACAAGAACAGGCTTGCAGAATGAAAGAGTTTACCCTCGACGGTTTCTCAAATCAGTTCAATTACACAATGCCAGCTTACTCAGTAACATCAATTCGTTTTAAAGCAAACTAAAATAAAAGAGTACAGAGATTTAAAATGAACAAGTCCAGTAAAAACGGACAATAGAAAAAAGAAGCCCCTTATGGTAGAATTTAAGAAAACTACCATAAGGGGAATTTTTATGCCAAGAAGTTATAGACACATACAGGAATATGAAAGAGAAATTGTAGAATTAA
>JAZNJX010000042.1:0-24984 GCA_045578245.1 Candidatus Fimenecus sp.
AGGTTCAAGGATTGTTGGGTCAGCCTTTGGAATACCAGCCTTGTATGCAAGGGAAGCAGCCATCTTGAATGCCATTTCTGATGAGTCAACGGGGTGGTAAGAACCATCATAAAGAGTAGCCTTAACACCTACCATTGGGTAGCCTGCGAGAACGCCCTTAAGAACGCAATCACGAAGTCCTTTTTCAACTGCAGGGAAGAAGTTCTTTGGAACTGCACCACCGAAAACTTCTTCATCAAATACAAGTTCATCACTGTCGCAAGGCTCAAAACGGATATGTACATCACCGAACTGACCGTGACCGCCAGACTGTTTCTTGTGTTTACCCTGTGCTTCAGCAGATTTTCTGATTGTTTCTCTGTAAGCAACCTTAGGAGTTGTCAAATCAACTTCAACACCGAACTTGTTCTTAAGTTTAGAAACGATAACGTCAAGGTGCTGTTCACCCATACCTGAAAGAACTTGTTCTTTTGTTTCCTTATTGATAACGAAGGTGATTGATGGGTCTTCTTCCATAAGTCTGAAGAGTCCCTGAGCAACCTTTTCTTCTTCGCCTTTTTTGCGAACGTTAACTGCCATTGAAAGACAAGCCTTAGGAGCGTCAACACCGTCAAGAGTTACGATGTTTTTAGCATCACAGAGTGTGTCACCAGTCTTAACACCTGCAAGCTTTGTAACAACGCCGATATCACCAGCGATGATTTCTTTAGCGTCTTCCTGTTTGCCACCTTTAACAGTAACAAATTTACCCATCTTTTCGATTTCGCCTGTACGAACATTATAAGCCTGAGTATCAGGAGTGAGTTTACCTGAAACAACTTTAAAGAATGACATTTTACCTACGAATGGGTCAGCAACTGTTTTAAAGCAAACTGCTGCAAGAGGTCCGTTGATGTCGCAAGGAAGAATAACGTCTTCACCTGCTTCGTTCTTTGCAGTTTCGCCTGCATAACCGTAAGCACCTGGAACTGACCATGCAAGGTTGTAAAGAAGCTGGTCAACACCTGCACCTGTAAGACCTGCAACTGCATAAACAGGGTAGATTGAACCATCGAAAATACCTGTGCAAAGACCTTTAAGGATTTCGTCAGGAGTGAATGTTTCACCCTCGAAGAATTTTTCCATAAGCTCGTCGTCAGTTGTAGCAACTGCTTCCATAAACGCTGCTGTCATTTCTTCAATAACAGGGTCATTTGGCATTGGAACTTTTGTAGCTTTACCGTCTGCGTCATATTCATAAGCCATACCTGTCATAAGGTTAACATATGATTTTGTAATATTACCTTCCATATAAGGAATGATTGTAGGACAGAGTTTGTTTCCGTAAACTTCTTTAAGAGCCTCGAAAGTCTTGTAGAAGCTTCTGTGGTCAGAGTCAGTCTTTGTAATAGCAAAGAATTTTGCGAGACCCCTCTTTTCAGCAGCTTTGAATGCCTTCTCAGTACCAACGTCAACGCCTGAACCAGCACTTGTAACGATAAGAACTGCTTCTGCTGCACGAACTGCTTCTGCACTGCCGTTTTCAAAGTCGAAAAGACCGGGAGCGTCAATAATATTTAACTTTGTGTTGTCCCATTCAATAGCAGCCATTGCTGATGAAACTGAAGACTTTCTTTTCTTTTCTTCTGCGTCAAAGTCGAGAACTGTATTTCCGTCTGCAACTTTACCGAGTCTGTCAGTAGCGCCTGCTAAGTAGAGCATTGCTTCACAAAGAGTAGTTTTTCCTTTTCCGCCGTGACCTAACACAGCAATATTTCTGATGTTATTTGAGGTGTAAGCTTTCATAAAAGCGTCCCTCCCTTTCCATTAGTATACCTTTTTATGTGAAAATTACATAGAATTTTTCAACACGTTAAAGGAATTATAGCATAATTGCCTAAACAATGCAACTATGTTTTCATAAGTTTTCAATATATTTTTGATAATATATATGACTGTTTTCTGTTGATTTTTCAAATGGGTAATTGTATAATGATTTTGTATGTGACAAAAAAGGAGTTGGAAAGAATGTTACCTCCAATTATTGAGTTTTTAAAAGACAAAAGTGTGCTTATTCTCGGCTTTGGCAGAGAGGGTAGAAGTACATATAATTATATAAGAAAATACCTGCCTGAAAAAACACTTGCAATCGGTGACGGTAAGGAGCAGAAAATCGACGATGACTTCGTTGAATACTACTGTGGCGAAGATTATCTTTCACATATCGGCAAATTCCAGGTTGTCATGAAAAGTCCGGGAATTTCCTTTGTAAATGTTGATATTCCCGATGGTACTTATGTAACCTGTCAGACGGATTTGTTTATGAAATATGCACCTTGCAAAAAGATTGGTGTAACAGGTTCAAAGGGTAAGACAACAACCTCAACACTCACTTATAAAATGCTCTGTGCAGGTGGGGTGGATTGTGAGCTTATGGGTAATATGGGACTTCCTGTTCTCGATTATATTGAAGAAATGAATGAGGATAAAATTGCAGTTATCGAAATGTCTTCACATCAGCTTGAATTTACAAGAAATTCTCCTGATGTTGCAATCCTTACTAATATATATGAAGAACACCTGGAACATTATAAGGGTGGAATGACAGGATATGTAAATTCAAAACTCAATATTGTCCGTCATCAGAATGAAGACAATACATTTATATATAATGGTACACAAGGCTTAGCACCATATCTTGACTTAGATACAGTCAAATCAAATGCGATTACAGTTAATAAGGATGACTTTCTTCCATTTGAAATCGAAAACATCCACCTTGCAGGTGAACATAATCGTCACGATGTGCTTTATGCATATACTGCAGCATCAAAATTCGGCGTAACTGCTGAACAAGCAAAAAAAGCAATTGACGACTACGAAGGTATTGAACATAGAATGGAAAATATTGGTATATATAATGGTATAACGTTTTATAACGATTGTATTGCCACAATTCCACACGCTGTAATGTGTGCAGTCAATGCAATTAAGGCAAATACTCTTATAATCGGTGGCAAGGACAGAGGGATTGACTACACAGATTTTGCAGTAGACCTTGAAAACAGTGATTTGAGTGTTGTTATCGGCACAAAGACCACAGGTCACAAAATTATTGATATGATGATTGCAAATGGCACAAAGAAAGCTCTTATTAAAGCCGAAAATCTTGAAGAAGCAGTAAAATCAGCTTACGAAAATACTAAAAAAGACGGTGTCTGCATTTTGTCTCCTGCCGCATCAAGCTATAACGAGTACAAAAACTTTGAAGAAAAAGGCAGACATTATAAAGAACTTGTTAAAAAGTACGGAGTGTGAATTATGGATTTAACAGAGAAACAATTAAGTTTTGACTATAAATTTCAGGGCAGAATCGTAAATCTTCGTGTTGACGATGCACTTCTTCCAAATGGCACAACTGCAAAAAGAGAAATCGTTGAGCATAATGGTGGAGTTTGCGTAGCACCACTTGATGATGAATATAATCTCTATTTTGTAAAACAATTCCGTTATCCATACATGGAAATCGTAACTGAACTTCCTGCAGGAAAACTTGAAAAAGGTGAAGACCCATTCGAGGCAGGAAAACGAGAGTTGAAAGAAGAAACTGGTGCAACAGCAAATAAATATGTAAGTCTTGGAAAACTTTATCCAACTCCTGGATATTGTGGTGAAATTATCCATATGTATCTGGCAACTGGCCTTGAATTCGGTGAGCAGAATCCCGACGAAGATGAATTTTTAGAGGTTTACAAGATTTCGCTTGAAGATGCTGTAAAAATGGTAATGAATGGTGAGTTGCCTGACAGTAAAACTCAGACAATGATTCTTAAAATCAATCAGCTGAAAAATGAGGGGAAAATATGAATTTAGTTCTTGCATCAAAATCTCCAAGAAGAAGTGAAATCTTAAAAACTGCTGGAATAGATTTTACAGTCCGTGTTGCAGATGCTGACGAAACTATCCCTGATGGCACAAAACCTGAAGATGCTGTTGTTTTTCTTGCGGCAAGAAAGGCTATGGCAGTAGAAAGAGCAGATGACGAATTAGTCCTTGGTGCAGATACAGTTGTTGTCCTTGATAATACTATTCTTGGCAAACCTAAGGACCGTGATGATGCCTACAATATGATAAAATCACTTTCGGGCAGAGTCCATTCGGTTTTCACAGGTGTCTGTGCAATCGGAAATGGAGTTTCAGTAACCTTTGCAGAAGAAACTAAAGTGGAGTTTTTACCACTGACGGACGAAGAAATCAATGCCTATCTTGATACGGATGAGCCATATGACAAAGCAGGTGCTTACGGAATTCAAGGACTTGCTTCAAAATTTATCCGTGGCATCCAAGGAGATTATTTTAATGTAGTAGGTCTGCCTATAAGCAGGATTTATGAAAAGATTATTACAAAACTATAAAATTTGATTGACATTTACAAACTTTTGTAGTACATTTAACATGTGTATGTTACATATAACATTTGAAAGGGGAGCCGAATTATGGCTAAAAAGAATTTTACACCCGAAGAAGTTAAGGCTAAAATCGAAAAGAAAGAAGCTAAGACTAACTTATTCTTCGGAACATTTACAAAAGCATTGGCAGTATTCCTTGCCCTTGTGATTGCTTACTCACTTGTTTCTGTTGCTTTCACACTCCCATCAATGATTCTTGGTGGTGGTAGTAGCACAGCAGTTCAGGGTGGTGGCGACACAACAACTCCAGGTGGCGACGTTTCAACTCCTGATGACGATGTTTTGATTGACGAACCAACAGGCGACGATGCAACAACTCCTGGCGATGACGCAACAACTCCTGGCGGTGACGCAACAACTCCTGGCGGTGATGCAACAACTCCTGGTGGAGATGCTCCAGCAGCTGCAACAAAGGCAGATGTAGCAAAGCTTCTTAACGAAGTATCAGCAAAAGCTGCAAAAGGCAACTACAAATGGACAAGAAAATGTTGGTACACAAAACCTCTTGATGTAGGTAGTGCAACTGATACACTTAACAGTGTTATTAAGAGAGTTGACCCAAATGCTGACCTTGATTCAGTTGTTGGTGGTTTCCTTGGAATTTCCGGTAAGGAAAGCGACCCAGCTTGGGAAGGTGACGTTAAGGGTGGTAAGCTTCCTGCAGAAGGCAAAATGAACAATGAAAAGTATCTCTTTAAAGCATTCTCACTTACAGAGGCTGACATTAAAGTTATGCAGGTAAAGGGCAATACATATACAGTACAGCTCAACGCTTGCAAGACTCCACAAAAAGACAATTCTAACGCACTTCACCACGTAACAAACGACTTTATTACAAAAGATGAAGTTGCAAAGGGTGTTGCAGATGGCCTTGGCTCACTCGGCAACCTTGTAACAATCAACAGCCTTGATGTTGATTTCACAGGAATCCTTCTTACAGCAGTTGTAGAAAACAATACACTTAAGAGTGTTAAGCTTTCCTATACAATGACAGTTAACTCACTTAAACTTAAGGCATTAGTTGTTAATGTTGATGGTAACGGTGCTGGCAAGATGGAATGCACATATACATTTGCTTAATTTTTGAAAGGAGAACTTAAATATGGCAAAGAATAAGATGCCTTTAAGCCCAGAACAGGCAGAAATTAAGGCAATGAAAAAAGAAAAATCATCAAATAACTTTACAAAGTTTATCGCAATCGTTCTTGCTCTAGCTCTTGCAGCAGGTACATTCGTACTTGGTCAGTCAGCAGCTAAGAAAGCAGTTGAAAATGCAGGCGCAAACGCACCAGCACAGAATGGCGAAGCAACAACTCCAAATGGCGGCGAATCAACAGACGATGAAAACATGTTCGGTGGCGAATCAGGTGGCGACGCAACAACTCCTGACGGTGGCGATGCAACAACTCCTGACGGTGGTGCAACAACTCCTGATGGTGGCGCAGCAACTCCTGATGGCGGTAACGCTCCAGCAGCTGCAACAAAAGCAGACGTAGCAAAAGCTCTTAACGAAGCAACAGCAAAGGCTGCTAAAGCTTCTTACAAATTCGAAAGAACAGCTAAGTTCACAAGAAACATTGACGTTGGTTCTCTTACAAGCGCTCTCGATGGTATCATCAAGGGTGTTGATAAAAATGCTGACCTTAACTCAGTTGTTGGTGGTTTCCTTGGTATTAAAAAGGACCCAATCAAGGGTGAAGTTAAGAATGGTAAAGGCGAAGGCTTTGATGCTAAATATATGATTAAGGCTATGACCCTTACAGAAGCTGACATTCAGTCATTCCAGGTTACTGGTAACAAATATCAGGTTCAGATTAAGAACTGCACAAATCCAGATGCAAACAGCTCTTGGGCACACGCTTCTAACGACTACATCACATTTGCAGAAGTTAACGAAAGCATTGCTGGTGCAGTAGGTAATGCAGTTAAGGTTGTTCCTGAAAACTCAACAGCAACATACAAGAACATTGTTATTACAGCTGTTATTGAAGACGGCAAACTTACAAGCTTTGAATACAAGTACACATTTGATGCAACAATCAAAATCAAACTTGCTATTCCATCAGCTAATGGTTCAGGTGCTGCTGAGATGACTGCTAAGTACACAGACTTCAAATATTAATTTGAATAACTGAATAATTTATGGGCAGGACTTCGGTTCTGCCCTTTTTTCTTGCTCATTATTCACAAATTCACGGAATATAATTCGGTAAAGTGGAACATTGTAATAGAATGAATTTTAGTGTATAATTTTTATATCTGACAGATGTCGGGAGGTAGAATTATGAAAGTATATGAAATTAAAGAAATTTTAAATGCCGATGTAATTTGCGGTGAAGATTATATGGATAGAGAGGTCTTTGCTGCTTGTGGTAGTGATATGATGAGCGATGTTTTGGCATATGTTAAGGAACAGGCAGTTCTTCTATCAGGCCTTGTTAACCCACAGGTTGTAAGAACAGCTGAGATGATGGATATGCAGTGCATCGTATTTGTTCGTGGTAAACAGCCTGACCAGGGAATTATTGAATTGGCACGTGACCGTGACATTGTTCTTATGACAACAAAACAACCGATGTTTACAGCTTGTGGTCTTCTTTTTGAAAAGGGACTTCGTGGAGGAGCAATGATATGAATAACTTTAAGCTTCATTTTACAGTTCCGGGTGATGATTTCACTCGTGCAGGCGAGGCTTCGGGTTCAGTAAAAAAGACACTTAAAGATTTAGGATTCAGTCCTGAAATCACAAGAAAAGTCGTTATTGCCCTTTATGAGGCAGAGATAAATCTTGTTATCCATGCAGGTGGTGGAGAAATTGATGTTGAAATTTCTCCTGAATGTATCAGTATGGTGCTTACTGACCAAGGCCCTGGAATTCCCGATATTGCCCTTGCAATGAAAGAGGGTTACTCAACTGCACCCGATAATGTCCGTTCTTTGGGATTTGGTGCAGGTATGGGACTCCCTAATATTAAAAAATACACCGACGAAATGAAAATTGATTCAACCGTTGGTGTTGGTACGACCATGTACTTGAAAGTTTTTACAAATTAGAGTGATAATTATGAACGAAACTTATTTCCACTCCGTACGTCTGGATGCGGATAAGTGTAAGGGCTGTGTAAGTTGTCTTAAACGTTGCCCCACAAACGCTATCCGTGTGCGTAACGGAAAAGCATATATTATTTCAGAACGATGTATTGACTGTGGCGAATGTATAAGAATTTGTCCGCACCATGCAAAGTATGCTGAAAAATATTCTCTTAACGAAATTCTTGATTATAAATATAGGATTGCTGTGCCTGCACCATCATTGTATGGTCAGTTCAATAACCTTGATGATACGGATTATGTGCTGACAGGACTTAAACGAATGGGCTTTGACGATGTGTTTGAGGTTTCAAAAGGCGCCGAGTTAGTCAGTGAGGCAACTCGTGTCATTCTTTCAATGAACAAGGTTAAAAAGCCTGTAATTTCTTCGGCTTGTCCTGCTGTTGTAAGACTTATAAGAGTTCGTTTCCCTAATCTTATTGAGAATGTTCTTGATTTAAATGCTCCAATGGAAGAGGCAGCCCGTCTTGCAAGAATTAAAGCAAAAGCAGAAACAGGACTTTCCGACGAGGATATCGGTGTTTTCTTTATAACACCTTGCACAGCAAAAATCTCATCAATCAAACAACCAATCTGTAATGGCAAGTCAAATATCAATGGTGTTCTTGCTATTAAGGATATCTATCCTGTTTTAGTGCAACAGATGGATAAAATTATTGAACTTGAAGATTTGAGTGATTCAGGTCTTATCGGTGTTGGTTGGGCTTCATCAGGTGGCGAGTCAGCGGCAATTTTAAGAGAACGCTATCTTGCAGCCGACGGTATTGAAAATGTTATTAAAGTTCTTGAAGAGTTGGAAGATGAAAAGCTCAACGACCTTGAATTTATTGAACTCAATGCTTGTTCAGGTGGGTGTGTGGGTGGACCATTAACTGTTGAAAATCCATTTGTTGCAAAGGCAAGACTTCAACGCCTTCGTAAATATATGCCTGTTTCCTGTAACCATCTTGAATATGAATCAGTACCGAGAGAAATGTACTGGGAAAAACCTTTGGAGGCTGCTCCTTGGAAATTGGCTGACAATGTCTTTGAAGCTATGCAGAAAATGAATGATATCAGGAACTTGGAAGAGGATTTACCGGGACTTGATTGTGGTATGTGTGGTTCACCATCCTGCCATTGCTTTGCAGAAGATGTTGTAATCGGTAAAGCGGATAGAAATGACTGTATTTTCGCGTTAAAAGACAAAGAAGGTGCAGAAAACTTTATACCAAAACCTTTCCGTACAGAAAACAAAGAGGAAGAAAAATGACAATAAATAGTTTAGTTGGAAAATTAAATCTTAAAGTACTTGTTGAGGGTGACGATGACCGAGAGGTTACAGGTGGATACTGTGGTGACCTTTTAAGTTGGGTTATGGGCAGAGCACAGAGTGGTGACTGTTGGTTTACCGTAATGGGAAATATAAATGCCATTGCTGTGTCCGTTCTTGCTGATTGTGCTTGTATTGTCCTTTGTGAAAACTCTACTTTGGATGATGATGCGAAGAATCGTGCAGAAATGCAGGGAGTTTGGGTGTTATCTTCAGAAGAAAATGCCTATACACTTGCAAACAAACTTGGTGAAATATTATGAATTTAAAGTATGACTTTCACCTGCATTCGTGCTTGTCCCCCTGTGGCGATAATGATATGACTCCATATAACCTTGTTAATATGGCAAAACTCATGGGCTATGATATTATCGCTCTCACCGACCACAACTCCTGTCTTAATTGTCCTGCTGCAATAAAAGCAGGTGAGGAGGCGGGAATTACAGTTGTGCCCGGAATGGAACTTTGCACATCGGAGGAAATTCATACGGTTTGTCTTTTCCCAACACTTGAAAAAGCATTGGAATTTTCAGAATATGTAAAAAGTACAATGCCACCAATTAAAAATGATGAGAGCATTTTCGGTAACCAGTACATAATGGACCACCTTGACGGAATTCTGGGAATTGAAGAATTCCTTTTAACAACAGCGTCGGGAATAAGCATTGACGATGTTGTAAAGGAGGTTTCCCGATTTGATGGTGCAGTTTTTCCTGCACATTTAGACCGTTCATCATATTCGGTGTTGTCTGTTTTGGGATTTATGTATCCTGAAATGAATTTCACTGCTGCCGAGTTCACCCATAAAGCCTACATTCCACAGTACGAAGAAAAACACGAACTCTTAAAAGATATGAAGCATCTTCGTAATTCCGATGCTCATTACCTTGAGAATATGCTTGAACCTTCCGTGGAAATCGACCTTCCCGAATGTTCAGCACAGGCAGTGGTGAATTACATAAATAATGGCAAGGCAGGGTGTTGACTCTGCCTTTTTCTTGTTTATTGTAACAAATTGTGAACTCTTTTTTTGTGAATGTCTATATCTTGTATTAAAAACTATGCGTGTGCTATAATTAAAATATAATATAAAGAAAGAGGGAAGAAAAATGAAAAAACTTTTTGCAATAATTCTGTCTTTACTTTTAATTGTCACAACATTACCTTTGGTTTATGCCGATACCATTGAGGGAACTTTTGGTACAAGCCACACATGGACATATGATACAGAAACGCAGACGCTTACCATCAATGGTGAGGGTGATATGGGTGGGTTCTGGGATATGTATAATCCACCTTGGAGTGAATATGAAGGGCAAATGAAAACGCTTGTTATTGGCGAAGGCGTAACAAATGTGGGTGCATATCTCTTCTACAATAGTAATTTGGAAAAAGTTGTGCTCGGTAAGGATGTCAAAACAATTGATGAATATGCGTTTCGTTCTTCCTCATACCTTGCAAACGTTGAACTAAATGATAACTTGGAAAGTATCGGTGACTCTGCTTTTGTGGATTGTGGCTCATTGATTGAACTCACTTTGAACGATAATCTTAAGACAATTGGAAAACGAGCTTTCGTAGGAACAAAACTCCAGTCAATTGAAATTCCTGATAGTGTAACAAAAATCAGAGAAGGTGCATTTTATAATGTTCCTCTCAAATCAGTAAAAATCGGAAATGGTGTTAAAACTATTGAGAAAGATACTTTCAATTACTGTGCAGATATCCAGACTCTTGAGCTTGGTAGCAGTATTGAAACAATTAGTGAGGCAGCATTCTATAACTGCTCAACTCTTGAAAGGATTGTTTTGCCTGAAAGTTTAAAAACAATAGAAAAAGAAGCTTTCCGTGAGTGTACAAAACTTGCAGATATAATTTTCCCTGATAGTGTAGAAACTATCGGTCAGGGTACTTTCAGTGATTGCCAAGCCTTTGTTAATCTTAAACTTGGTAATGGCGTAGAGTCTATTGGTATGTCTGCATTTAATGGGTGCATTTCTCTTGAAACAGTTGAAATTCCTGCAAATGTGGAATCTATTGGTGATAGAGCATTTTCAGCTTGTGATAATCTTAAAGAGTTTATTGTAGCAGAGGAAAATACTGAATTCACAGCAGTTGATGGTGTACTCTATACCAAGGATAAAACAGAATTGTTAAGATATCCTAATGGAAAAACAGATGTAGTTTTTGAAATTCCAGATGGAGTAAAAATCATTGGTGATAGTGCTTTTTCCAACTCCTCATTGAAACGAGTTGTTATTCCAAATACTGTAACCTCTATTTATGGCAGTGTCTTTGCATACAATAACAATATAGACAATGTTGTTATTCCTGAAAGTGTAACATATATGAATGGTGCGGTTTTCAGCGACTGTATGTCACTAACAAATATAACAATTCCAAAGACATTAAAGAGAATTTATGCTTACACATTTACAGGCTGTTATAGTCTTGAAACAGTAAATTACACAGGAACCGAAGCACAGTGGGAAAATATCAATATTGAACACTCCAATGGACCTCTATATGATGCAGCAATTAACTTTAATTCAAAGGTTCATATTCACGATTACGATACAGAGGTTTTAACAGAGTCAACTTGTACTGAAAAAGGTAATTTTATATATAAATGTACCTGTGGAGATGTTTTCTCTGTAGAAATTCCTGCAAACGGTCATAATTTCAGTGAGTGGGAAATAGTATTGATGCCAACTGCCGATACTGAAGGTGAAAAGATGCACATTTGTAAGATTTGTGGTGAGACAGAAACTGTAGTTGTAAGAAAATTCCCTGAAAATCCAGATTATCCAGGTGAGTTAATGTGTGACCTTAATGGCGACAGAGATATAACAGCCATTGACGCACGTTATACACTACAAATTGCGGCAGGAAGAGAAGGATATACTGAAATTCAGATTTCAAATGCTGATGCAAATGACGATGGAGAAATAACAGCCATTGATGCTCGTATTATCTTGCAGATTGCAGCAGGGAAAAAGGTTTTAGAAAATTCTGATGGTGATGCTTCGGTTACAACAAAAGCAGACGTTGCAAAGCTTCTTAACGAAGCAACAGCAAAAGCAGCTAAAGCTTATTATAAATTCGAAAGAACAGCTAAGTTCACAAAGAATGTTGACGTTGGTAGTGCAACAGCTACTCTTAACAAGATTATCCAGAGCGTTGATGAAAACGCTTCTCTCGACTCGGTTGTCGGTGGATTCCTTGGTATTCAGGAAGAACCAATCACAGGAGAAGTTAGGCATGGTATAAGCGAAGGCTTCGATGCTAAGTATATGATTAAGGCTATGAACCTTACAGAAGCTGATATTCAGTCATTCCAGGTTACGGGCAACAAATATCAGGTTCAGATTAAGGACTGCACAAACCCAGATGCAAACAGCGCATGGGGTCATGCTTCAAATGATTACATCACATTTGATGAAGTTAACAAGGGCATTGCAAATGTAATAGGTAATGTAGTTAAGGTCATTCCTGAAAACTCAACAGCAACTTACAAGAATATTATTATTACAGCTGTTATCGAAGATGGTAAGCTCACAAGCTTCGAATACAAGTATGAACTCGACGCAACAATTCAAATCAAAACTCCTGTTATATCAACTACAGGTACAGGTGCTGCTGAAATGAACGCTAAGTACACAGATTTTAAGTATTAATCTCATAAAATTAACGGCTACTGAAAACAGTAGCCGTTTTTCTATATCTCGGTATCCTTGCCTAAATAGGCTGATGGGGAAACGTATTTTCCATTTTTTAAAAGTTCAAAGTGAAGATGAACTCCATCTGCTTTTTCAATAGGAATTTCTCCCAAAACACCGATTGCTTGATTGACTTTGACTTCTTGACCAGGTTGCACAGTACCATTTTTATCAAGTCCCGAATATTTTGCAATAAAACCGTTGTTGTGGTCGATGGTTACAGTTGTGCCCCAAAGTTCATCGTGGGTAAGCTCCATAACAACACCATCAGCTATGGCTTTGATTTCTTCTCCTGCAGTCCCGGAGATATCCATTCCATTGTGTGTTTTCCAATCTCCCGTGGTGGCATTTCTCACAATCTCACCGTTGGAGAATGCCTTTGTGACCTTGTTGTTTAATGGGAATTCAAGAAAAACGGTTGTTTTATACTCCGTGGTGGATTCGTCCCTTGTATCAGGCACGTTTGTAACAGGTGTGTTCACCTGAATATCATCTTTTATAGTTGGGATTTCCGTGTTTAATGTGGAAACTTCGGGAGTTTCTGTTTTTATGTTATCTTTATTTGAAATCCAAAGTGAAAAAAGCAAAGCCACACAAAGCCCAAATGCACAAACGGAATAAAGCCCTTTTTTAAATCGTTCTTGTTTTTTTATACTCTTCAAAGTAAAAGCACCTCCGTCTATATTTTGGACGGAGGTTTTATATTTATACAAAGAAAAAACGGACGGTTGCGGTTCCGTCCGTTTTCCGGGCATGACTGCCCTGAGGGGTTGTTTGAGGATGGGGTATGTGTACTCTTTCTGAGTACATTTGTATAATAACTTATAAATATTAAAAAATGGTGAACATTCTTTTAATATTCAAAAAATTTATTATTAAAAAGAACTCTTTTAAGGAAAAAAGAAAATTTTTAATAAAAATAACGAACAAATGTTTACTTTTTGAAAATAATATGTTAGAATATAGAAAAAAGTATGGATTTTTATATTAAATTTTAATTTAGGAGTAATTTTTATGCGTCCAATTACAGATACACAGCAAAAAATATATGAATTCTTATGTGAACGTTCTCAATGTGGTGTACCACCATCAGTTCGTGAAATCGGTGCTGCTGTTGGACTTCGTTCAACATCTTCTGTTCAGGCTAATCTCGACGCGTTGGAAGATGCTGGTTATATTGAGCGTGACCCAATGTTAAAGCGTTCAATCCGTGTTCTTGGTCAGGCAGAAAATGTAACAAGTGTTCCACTTCTAGGCACTGTTACTGCAGGTATGCCAATTCTTGCTGTTGAACAGATTGAGGGCTATATCGCTTATAACGGCAGAGTTTCTCGTGATAAGTCACTTTTTGCTCTTAAAGTTCGTGGTGAAAGTATGCTCTGGGCAGGTATTCTTGACGGAGATATCGTAATCTGTGAAAAAACACCTTATGCATCAAATGGTGAAATCGTTGTTGCTATGATTGAGGACGAAGCAACTGTTAAGAGATTTTATAAGGAAAACGGCCATTTCCGTCTTCAACCGGAGAATGATGCTTTTGAACCAATTATCACTAATGAGGTTATCATTCTTGGTAAAGTAGTTGCACTTTACAGATACTATTAATAATGTAATAGCAGGCTTTTGTGTCTGCATTGTCATTCTGAGCGTAGCGAAGAATCTTACCTAAAGACTGTATATAACCCAGCAGAGATTCTTCGTCACTATGTTCCTCAGAATGACTTTTTATTTTTGTTTCTCTTCACTGATTTTAACTGAATTTTCCTCATTGACAAAATACTGAAAAAATAGTTTAATATATAGGATATAAATTTTTAGGTAAAGGTGATATAAATGGAAAACACCGTAGAAAAGAAAAAGATAGTTTTAAGTGCTATTCAGCCAACAGGTACACCAACTCTCGGTAACTACCTTGGAGCACTTAAAAACTGGAAAAATATGAAGGATGACTATAACTGTCTTTATGCAGTTGCTGACTTGCATTCTCTCACAGTTCGTCCTGAGCCTGCAACTCTTCGCAAAAACACAATGGAACTTTATGCTATTTTGTTAGCACTTGGTCTTGACCCACAGGAAAGCGTAGTGTTTATTCAGAGCCATGTGCCACAGCACGCACAGCTTGCATGGCTTCTTAACTGCTGCACACAGTTTGGCGAGGCTGCAAGAATGACACAGTTTAAGGATAAGAGTGAAAAGCATCCTGAAAATGTAAACGTTGGTCTTTTCACATATCCAATCCTTATGGCTGCTGATATTCTTCTTTATCAGGCTGACTATGTGCCAATCGGTGCTGACCAGAAACAGCATCTTGAAATTGCACGAGATATCGCAGAAAGATTTAATACAGTTTATGGTAATACATTTACAATGCCTGAACCATTTATCGGTAAGGTTGGCGCTCGTGTTATGTCTTTGCAGGACCCATTTGCAAAAATGAGTAAATCCGACCCTAATCCAAAGAGTTATATTTCAATGCTTGATGATGATAATGTAATTGTTAAGAAAATCAAGAGCGCAGTAACTGATAGTGAAGCAAAAGTTAGATATGCTGATGGTAAAGAGGGTATCAATAACCTTATGGGTATTTACTCTTGCTGTACAGGTCTTTCATATGAACAGATTGAAAAAGATTTTGACGGTAAGGGTTATGGTGATTTCAAGGCTGCAGTTGCTGAAGCAGTTGTTGAAGAGCTTCGCCCGTTCAAGACAGAGTTCAACCGACTTATCAATGATAAAGCATATCTTAATCAGTGTGCAAAAGATGGTGCAGAAAAAGCAAGCCGTTTTGCACAACGTACATTGTCAAAAGCTATGAAAAAGTCAGGCTTGTATCAGTTATAAAATCCATATTGTAAGGGATGATGTTGTATCATCCCTTTTTTGTTTTTTTATTGACTTTAACTTGCTAAAATCCTATAATATTCATAGAAAGGTGAGATGTTAAAATGGCAAACCTTATATGTGCAAAATGTAATAAACCAATTGATGAAAATAATCTTATAGAATGTCCACATTGTTGGGAAATGTACCACAAAGAATGTTGGGAAGAAACAAAATTCTGTCTTAACTGTAAAAAGTTCAATTATGAATTTGCAAGAATTCAGGCTGAAAAAGAAGAAGCAGAACAAAGAGCCGCAGAAGAATTTAAAATAGAAATTCTGGATGATAAAGAGGAAGACGAAGAAGAGCAACTCTTCGAAATGCCTACCAAAGAAATAAATCACTCGCCAATAGCAAATACAATTATGCTTGTGTCAAAAATTGTACTTATACTTGGAATTATCGCAGGTATTGCTTTTGGTGCTGATGCTGTTATAAAATCCTACACTATTGTAGAAGCAATTCCGGGAGTGGTGTTGGGATGTGTAATGTGTGCAGTTGGATGGGTGGCGTCAGTTCTTGTGAATGGATTTGCAGACCTCGTAAATAATTCTCAGAAGACTGCATATTATTTATCTAAGTTAGTTGATAAAGACGTAAAAAAGGGAATGGATGAGTAATGGGAAAATTAAGGTTTTTAATTGCGATAATTGTGGGAAAAGTTTCAGCATTTTTGCTGGGTACGATTTTTAAAAGAGGTACAAATACACCGGGTATAATTATGCTTAAAATTTGTCCCGATGCACTTGCTCGTTTTGTAATGCCACGAAAAACAATTTGTGTAACAGGTACAAATGGAAAAACAGGTACGTCAAACCTTTTGACACATATTATCCGTAACAGTGGCAAAACTGTTGTAAATAATTCCAAGGGTTCAAATATGGCGCCTGGACTTGCGTCGGCCTTGGTGACACAGTGTACACTTTCAGGAAAAGTTACTGCTGACGTTGTAGTTTTAGAGGTTGATGAACGTTCATCACAGTATATCTATACTCAGTTTACACCTGATTTTATTCTTTGCACAAACCTTTTCCGTGATTCAATTATGCGAAATGGTCATAGTGGTTTTATCTTTGATAAAATCAACGACTATCTTAATAAAAAGACAACTCTTGTCCTTAATGGTAATGACGGTATTTCAGGGCTTTTGGGTGAAGGAATCTGCGACCGTGTTTTCTATTCAGTAAGTAAAACTGAAAGAAGTACTGACACTAGCGTCGATACAGTTTGTGACCTTATTGCTTGTCCTAAATGTAACCACAAGTTAGATTATGAATTCTACCACTACAACCATATCGGTGTGCCAAAGTGTTCACACTGTGGATTTAGTATGCCTGAAAGCAGATTTTTTGCAAGCGATGTTGATTTTGAAAAAGGCACATTTGTATTCAATGGTCCTTTAGGTGAAAGCCTTGTGTTACCATTCCAGAAAGGCAATTTCTTCAATGTGTTCAATATAACAGGTGCTTGTGCAGTCTGCCGACTTTTAGGTATTGACCTTGATGTAATCGAAAACAGTATTGAGGACCTTTCTTCAAAAACAGGTCGTTTTGAAAACAAAAAATATAACGGTGTTGAAGTGATTTCAATGCTTTCAAAGAATCAGAATCCAATTTCTTGCTCACAGAGTCTTAAATTCCTTGACAGCACAGAAAAAGAAAAGGATGTTGTCCTTTTGATTACTGATTCTAATGACAAGGTTCATGGTCACGAGGATATTTCCTGGATTTACGACACAGACTTTGCACCACTTAACAGTGAAAATGTAAAAACGATTTATGTTGGTGGTTCTCGTTGCTATGACGTTGCAACTTGCCTTGAAATCAAGGGTATTGATACTGGAAAACTTGTTCTTTTTGAAAACTACGATGAACTTGCAGATGCAGTAAGCAAAAAGAGTATCGTCGGCAGGGATATTGTGGTGTATTTTGAACTTTATGCAACAAGTGTTGTTGAAAAGATTAAAAATGCAATGTCACAGAAAGGGGAGAAATAATTATGGAAAAAATGGTAATTGAAGTGTTATTCCCCGAATATAACAACCTTTATGGTGACAGAGGCAATTGCGAATATCTTCAGAAAAAATTAAAACTTGCAGGATATGATGTGGAAGTTGTTGAAACATCACTTTTCGATAAACCTGCATTTGTTGATAATAAGGTGGATTTTCTTTTAATCGGCCCTTGTCAGGAAAAACATCAGCTTGTGGAAATTGAACATCTTAAAGAATATGCAGAAGCTCTTAAAAACCGAATTGACAATGGTGGCGTAATCCTTGCAACAGGAAATGCCTTTGAACTTTTTGGTCAGTACATTGAAAATCCTGATGGTGAAAAGACAGAGTGTCTTGGTTTCTATCCATACTATGCAAAACAGTTTTCAAAATTAAGATATAACGATTGTAGCGTGGGTGAATTTGACGGAATGGAGATAGTTGGTTTTAAAAATCTTCTCAGCCATTCTTACGGTGAAAATACTCACCCATTTCTCAGCATGAAAAAAGGATGTGGAATGAATAAGGATTGCAAAGTTGAGGGTGTTAATTACAACAATCTTTTTGCAACTTATCACACAGGTCCGATTTTACCTCTAAATCCACAGTTTACAGATTATCTTATTAAAATTGTGGATTATAATTACGAGGGTGTTGCTCTTGAATTTGAAAAACAGGCATATGAAAGCCGACTTAAAGAGCTATTGAAATAAATTACAGGTGATAAAATGGAAAAAGTTAAAGTGTCAGCGTCAAGAGAATATATTGTGCATATCGGTAACGGATTCCTTTCGTCAATCGGTGAAAAAATCAGCGAAATCAAAAATCCTTGCAGGGTAGTATTGGTTTCTGATGATACAGTTTTTTCTCTTTACGGAGAAAAAGTGAAAAAAAGTCTTGCCGATAGTGGTTATTCCGTTTGTGAATATGTTTTTCCACATGGTGAAGAATCAAAATCGTTTGAAAATTACGAGAAGATTCTCGAATTTTGTGTAGAAAACAGTATTACAAGAACTGACCTTTTTGTAGCACTTGGTGGTGGTGTCACAGGTGACCTTACAGGGTTTGTAGCAAGCACTTATCTTCGTGGTGTGGATTTTGTGCAAATTCCAACAACCGTACTTGCAATGGTTGATTCCTCTGTGGGAGGTAAAACTGCCATTAACTTAAAGTCAGGGAAAAACCTTTGTGGTGCATTCTATCAGCCTATTGCAGTTTTTGCCGACTGTGAAACATTGAACACATTACCCCAAGAAACTTTCAACGAGGGCTGTGCTGAAATTATTAAATATGGTATGATTTGTGACAAGGACTTCCTTGAATTTTTACAGAACAACTCTATAAAAGAAAATATCGAATATGCAATCAAGCGTTGCGTTGAAATTAAAAGAGATATTGTTAACCGTGATGAATTTGAAAATGGCGAGAGAAAACTTCTAAACTTTGGGCATACAATCGGACATGCTATTGAGAAGTGCAGTAATTTGTCTGTTTCTCACGGAAATGCAGTTGCAATTGGTATGGTAATCGCAACAAAAGGTGCTTATGAAACCGGTATGAGTGAGGAAGATTTTTCAGAAGTGCTTCTTCCGATTCTCGAAAAGAATAACTTGCCAACAAGTTGTGAGTTCTCAGCACAAGAACTTTACAAAGCATCTCTTTCAGACAAAAAGAGAAGCCTTGATACAATGTCAGTAATCGTTCCCGAAAAATTGGGGCTTTGTAAAATTGTGAAACTTCCTGTGGAACATTTAGAAAACTTTATTCAAAAAGGTATGAATTAACTGCCGACTATAAAAGTAGGAGATGTGTGTAATGTCATCAGTGACAGGAAATAAAATCAAAATATCTGTTTTCGGTCAATCCCATTCAAAAGGAATAGGTGTTGTGATTGACGGACTTCCTGCAGGAAAGGAAATAGATATGGAAAAAGTCCTTAAGTTTATGGACAGGAGAGCCCCAGGTAAGAATTCGCTTTCAACAGCACGAAAGGAAAGTGATACTCCTGAAATACTGTCAGGACTTGTAAATGGTGTTACTTGTGGTGCACCTCTTTGTATGGTTATATACAATGAAAACCAACATTCAGCGGATTACAATAATATTATTGATAACCCAAGACCTTCCCACGCCGATTATTCAGCGTTTGTGAAACACAATGGCTTTAACGACGTCGTAGGTGGCGGACATTTTTCAGGAAGACTTACAGCACCTCTTTGCTTTGCAGGTGCAGTGTGTATGCAGATTTTAAGTGATATGGGTATTGAGATTCAGGCTCATATTAAGAAAATCAAGAATGTGTATGACGACGAAATTGATTTTGTAAATATAGGTAAATGGGATACTGCAGAAAAGGATTTCCCGGTAATCAACGACGAAAAAGGTCAACTGATGATTGCTGAAATCGAAAAGGCAAGAAAAATGGGAGACTCCGTTGGTGGGGTTATTGAATGTGCAGTAACAGGAATTAAAGCTGGTTTTGGCGACCCAATGTTTGATGGAGTTGAAAACAAACTCTCAAAAAATATTTTTGGCATTCCTGCTGTTAAGGGTATTGAGTTCGGCAACGGATTCTCTGCTACTGACCTTTACGGAAGTGAAAATAATGATGAATTCTGTATTGCACAAGGTGAATTCAAAACAAAAACAAACAATTCAGGTGGCATAAATGGTGGAATCACAAATGGTATGCCAATAGTTTTCAGAACAGCAATCAAACCAACTCCTTCTATTTTTAAAGAACAGAACAGCGTAAATCTTAAAAACAAAACAGAAGAAAAATTGCAGATTAAAGGCAGACACGACCCCTGCATTGTTCAACGTGCAGTACCGGTAGTTGAAGCAGTAACGGCAATAACAGTTTTAGACTTGATTATTTAAGGTGATTTTTATGAAAGACCTTTTGACACTCCGTAAAGCCATCAACGAAATTGACAATAAAATAATTGAGTTGTGGAAAGAGAGAATGGAACTCTGTCTTTCTGTTGCGCAGTATAAAAAGGAAAATAATCTTCTTGTGCTTGATGTGAAAAGGGAAAAAGAACTTCTTGACCGTGTGGGAAATCTCGCAGGTGAAGACCTTGACTCATATTGCCGTGAACTTTATGAGAAGATTATGGAAATCTCCCGCGATTATCAGCAGGACTATTTTAATAAGGAAATTAGATGAAATTTATGTACGGACTTTTAGGCGAACATTTACCACATAGTTTTTCACCACAGATACATAGGGCTTTAGGAAACAACGATTATAGTCTCTTTGAAATATCCCCTGAAAATCTTGAGGCCTTTTTAACTGAGAAAAATTTTAAAGGCATAAATGTGACAATTCCATATAAGAAAACAGTTATTCCATTTCTCGATGAGATATCTCCTGAAGCAGAAAAAATCGGTGCAGTCAATACGGTTGTTGTCCGTGATGGGAAACTTTGTGGCTTCAATACTGATTATTTCGGCTTTAAATATATGGTGGAAAAATCGAAAATCACCATTAAAGATAAAAAGGTACTTGTTTTAGGTAGTGGTGGTGCATCTGTAACTGTGCAAACCGTACTCAAAGATATGGGAGCCAGAGAAATCGTGGTTGTTTCTCGAAACGAAAAAACAAACTATACTAATATATATAATGAAAACGACGCAGACATTATTGTGAATACAACTCCTGTGGGTATGTATCCCGATAATATGAATACTCTAATTGATGTTTCCAGATTCCCAAATCTCAGCGGTGTGCTTGATGTGGTGTATAATCCATTAAAAACAAGACTGATTATGGAAGCTAAAAAAGTGGGAATTAAAACAGCGTCAGGACTTGGGATGTTAGTTGCTCAAGCAAAAAAAGCTCACGAAATCTTCTTTGATACAGTTGTGGATAACGACGTTTGTGCAGAAATCGAAAAATCTATAAGATTACAGATGAGCAATATTGTCTTAATCGGTATGGCAGGGTGTGGAAAATCAACAATTGGTGCAAAACTTGCTCACATGCTAAAAAAAGATTTCTTCGATACGGATGAAATGATTATACATGCTGAGAATAAATCTATCCCAGAAATTTTTGAAATAGAAGGCGAAAAACATTTTCGTACTTGTGAAAATATTGCAGTTAACCTTGCAGGAAAGAACACAAATTCAGTAATCGCAACAGGTGGTGGAGTGGTAACTCGTTGGGAAAACTATATGCCGTTAAAACAGAACGGAATAATAGTTTTTATTAACCGTGATGTGAGTAACTTACCGACGGACGGCAGACCTCTTTCACAATTGCACGGTGTGAAAAAACTGTATGAGGAAAGATTACCTTTGTATCGTCAGTTTGCGGATATTGAAGTTGATGGCAACGATACTGTGGAAGAAGTTGCAAAAAGTATTGTAAGGGAGATAGTGAATTTTGAAAATTCTTGTAATTAACGGACCGAATATCAATATGCTTGGTATTCGTGAACCTGAAATTTGCGGAAACCAGAATTACAAAACGCTTCTTGCAGATATCGATAAATGGGCAGAAGAATTTGGCTGTGAGGTAGAGTGCTTTCAGTCCAACCACGAGGGTGAGATTGTTGATAAAATTCAGGAAGCATATGGAAAGTTTGATGGAATTATCATAAATCCTGCTGCATACACTCACACGAGTATTGCGATTCTTGATGCATTAAAAGCAGTTGGCATTCCTGCTGTGGAGGTTCACATTTCAGATTTGACTAACAGAGAAGCTTTCAGACAAATTTCGTACGCAGGTATGGCTTGTGAAGAGCATATAATAGGAAAAGGTTTTGAAGGATATAAAAATGCGATTCAATATCTTTGTGATAAGTATAGTTGAATATGTAATGCAAGAGTGGGGTGTTTACTCCACTCTTTTTGCAAATTATTAACAGTATGTCCTTTATCTTTTTTCTTCTTGATTTTAATTTGCAGATATGGTATAACGGTATTGTAAAATTTTGTTGTTTTACTTAATAAAAGACAATGGAGGAAAAAGGAAATGAAAAAAATAAGCAAAGTTTTATCATTGCTTCTTGCTGTATTGATGATGCTCAGTGTAATTTCAATTTCAGCAGCGGCAGCAGGTACTTACACAGTTAAGTATCATAAAAATGGCGGTACAGGTACAGTAGAAACTCCTGTAACACATACTGTAGGCGTTGAACAGGCATTGAGTGACGGAAGCAAGCTTACAAGAACTGGTTACGACTTCGTGGGTTGGGCAAAATCAAAAACAGCTACAGAACCAGAGTTTGCAAATGAGCAGGTTGTTGTTGATATTGCAGAAGCAGGCGCAACATTAACTCTCTATGCTGTGTGGAAGCCTCACACATATTATGTTGAGTACAGAGCAAACGGTGGCGACGGCACAATGCCAAATCAGGCATTTTCATATGGTGTTGCACAGAACTTATCAGCAAATACATTCACAAGAGAAGGCTATTCATTCATTGGTTGGTCAAAAACTGGTACATCAACAGTATCTTATACAGACCAGGAAGAAGTTAAAAATCTTACTTCATATGAAGGCCAGGTGGTTGTTTTATATGCTGTATGGAAGAAAGACCCTGTAACAGTAAAAGAAATCTTCGTTAAAGAAGGACCAACAAAGACAGAATATTTTGTTGGTGATACAATTGATGCAACAGGACTTGTAATTGGTGCAAACTTGAGTGATAACACAGTTAGAACAGTTACAACAGGTTTCACAGTTTCTGCTCCTGATATGACAACACCAGGTGAAAAAACTGTAACAGTTACATATGAAGGTCAGACAACAACATTCACAATCAATGTTGTTGCAAAACCTGAATACAATTACACATTCAGCATCGTTGCTCCAGAAAATAAAGAAGTTGCACACGGCGATAGCGTTGTTCTTTCAGCAAAATTAGAAGGAACATACCCAGAAGGCGTGTATGTAGGCTGTACAGCAAACAACAATAATTTTGTTGCAACATTAAATGCTGACGGTTCATATACAGTTACAGCTGAAGGCGTAGGCGCTACAGTATTTACAGCAACACTTTATGCAGCAGATGGTACAGAATTAGCTCAGGATACTGTTGAATTAACAGCTCTTGAAGAGGTTGAAGAACCCGAAGAACCAGAAGAGCCTGCAAAACCAGGATTCTTTAAAAGGGTTATTGCTTTCTTTGGCAGACTTATTGGCATTATTCTTAATCTTATCGGCTAATTAAAGAATAGTTTAATGAAGAGATTTGGCGGGGTTAATCCCCGCCATTTTTTTATTGTGAAACAACAAGGTTCCGGGGTACCCGTCCGCAATTTCAATGCGTTGACGGGTCGGGTTCTTATTGTGAAACAACAAGGTTCCGGGGTACCCGTCCGCAATTTCAATGCGTTGACGGGTCGGGTTCTTATTTGCAGAACACATGTCGCCCAATAGTTGTAATAACAGGTCGTGTCCTAATCCATTTGTTACTGGTTTTTGCAGGATTATAATAGTATATAGCTCCGCCTGTCGGGTCCCAACCGTTAATAGCATCTCTTGCGGCCTTTTTCGCAGTATCGTTTGGGGCGACATTCCAGTTGCTGTCTCTTACTGCAGAGAATGCTCCAGGCTGATAAACAACTCCTGCGATAGAATCAGGGAATGAAGAGTGTTGAACTCGGTTTAATACAACTGCGCCAACAGCTACCTGTCCAGTATAACTCTCACCACGTGCTTCTGCACCAATAATCCTTGCTAATAAATAAACATCGTTTGAACTATAACCGTTGGTTGATGAAGTTGACCCCGAACCAAGTCCTAAATACTTTAATGTTTTTGGCCCTGCAATTCCGTCGGCAGTAATTCCGCAGTTTTTCTGGAACTGACGAATAGCCTTTTGTGTAGCGGTGCCATAAATGCCATCGACAGAACCCTTATAAAGTCCAAGCTCTTTTAATTTGTTTTGAATTTGACGAACTTCCTGACCTCGGGAACCGATGCTTGAAAGTGTTTGTGTATTTTCATAAACAAAGCCGATAGCAGTAATGACCATAGCGTTAAGAATGATAATGGCGACAATTTGCCAGAATATGTGTTTTCGTGTGCGATTTTCTCTATTTGTTTCCATAAGTTCATCTCCGAACAGACTTTATTTGTTATTTATGTTTTCCAAATTTGCTTTTTATTATTCAAAAAACATATGGATTGTGTTGTTTTTAAGTTGCAAACACAATATGTAATGGTGTCGAAAAATTGTCGAAAAATTTTTAAAAAAATTTGAAAAAAGTTGTTGACAAGTTGGATGCGTTGTGATATTATATCAAAGCTGTCCGCACGAGAGTGAAGTTCAGCAGAGAAAAAGCTGAAAAAAGTTTGAAAAAACTGTTGACAAGCTCCGGGAGTTTTGATATAATAAAACTCCACCCGCAAAAACGGGAGGACACAAACTGGACCTTGAAAATTAAACAACGACGAGATAAGTAAAAGGAACCCTGTAGATTCTTTGAGAGTAGAGAAACTCAACAGAGAAGAAACAAGAAACAGTAATTCTGTGATAAACAGAGTTAAAAAGAACGCAAAGC
>JAZNJX010000043.1:0-1926 GCA_045578245.1 Candidatus Fimenecus sp.
TGCATACGATACGTGAGCAGCAGCGGTATTACCATCCATGGATAACTTTTGTCTTGCCATGTTTAGAATTTCCTCCTAAAAATTAATTTATACATTTCTGTTATTTTATATTATTCTCGTTTGTTTGCGTTTTTTCCACAAATCATACTAAAATACTACAATTTAATATAATACATCTTCTTGTGATTTGCAGATTTTTTATCAATACTAATTCATTTTTTGTTTATAAAACTTGAAAAACTATCTAAATAAAACTATATAATCAAAAGTGAATAATATAAAATAACAGAAATGTATAAATAAATTTTTAGGAGGAAATTCTAAACATGGCAAGACAAAAGTTATCCATGGATGGTAATACCGCTGCTGCACACGTATCATATGCGTTCACAGAAGTAGCTGGTATCTATCCCATCACACCTTCAAGCCCTATGGCAGACTATACAGACATTTGGTCTGCTCAAGGTAGAAAAAACATTTTCGGAACAACAGTAAACGTTGTTGAAATGCAATCAGAAGCTGGTGCCGCAGGTACGGTTCACGGTTCTTTGGCAGCAGGTGCTCTCACCACAACTTATACAGCATCTCAGGGACTTCTTCTTATGATCCCTAATATGTATAAGATTGCAGGTGAATTGCTCCCATCAGTATTTCACGTTTCAGCTCGTTGCGTAGCATCTCATGCACTTAATATTTTCGGAGATCATTCCGACGTATACGCTTGCCGTCAGACAGGCTTTGCTATGCTCGCAAATACAAACCCACAGGAAGTTATGGACCTTGGTGCAGTTGCACACCTTGCAACAATCAAAGGTAGAGTTCCTTTTGTAAACTTCTTCGATGGATTCAGAACATCCCACGAAATTCAGAAAATTGAAGTATGGGATTATGATGATCTTAAAGAAATGGTTGATATGGATGCAGTTAAAGCATTCAGAGCAAGAGCAATTAATCCTGAACATCCCGTTCTTCGTGGTTCAGCTGAAAACGGTGATATATTCTTCCAGCACAGAGAAGCATGTAACGGTTATTACGATGCACTTCCAGCAATTGTTGAAGAATATATGGACAAAGTAAACGCAAAATGCGGAACAGATTATAAGCTCTTTAACTATTATGGTGCTGCTGATGCAGAAAGAGTTATTATAGCTATGGGCTCTATCTGCGATGTGGCAGAAGAAGTTATCGACTATATGAACGCTGCGGGCGAAAAAGTTGGTCTTATTAAAGTTCGTCTTTACAGACCTTTCGTTGCTGCAAAACTTGCAGAAGCAATTCCTGCAACTTGTAAGAAAATAGCTGTTCTTGACAGAACAAAAGAACCAGGTTCTCTTGGCGAACCTCTTTACCTTGATGTTGTTACTGCTCTTGCACAGATGGGCGTTAAAGCAACTATAGTTGGCGGTCGTTACGGTCTCGGCTCTAAAGATACACCTCCTTCAAGCATCTTTGCTGTTTATGATAATCTCGCAAAAGATGCTCCAAAGAATAATTTCACCATTGGTATCGTAGACGACGTAACAGGACTTTCTCTTGAAGAAAAACCTGCTCCTGATACAGCTGCTGAAGGAACAATTTCTTGTAAATTCTGGGGACTTGGCGGAGACGGAACTGTTGGTGCAAACAAAAACTCCATCAAAATCATCGGAGACAATACTGATAAATACATTCAGGCATATTTCCAGTATGACTCAAAGAAAACAGGTGGTATTACAATTTCCCACTTGCGTTTCGGCGATAAAGCTATTAAATCACCATACTACAAAGTCGGAGGCCAAGCGGTCTTAGGAAGACAAGCAAGTTGTTCAACTCCTTGGCTCACAGAACGACATGGCTACGATCCGACTTATGACTCAAAGAAAACAGGTGGTATTACAATTTCCCACTTGCGTTTCGGCGATAAAGCTATTAAATCACCATACTACA
>JAZNJX010000044.1:0-38338 GCA_045578245.1 Candidatus Fimenecus sp.
TATAAATATAGGCAAATTTTTAAAATCTTAAAAAGAAAAAAATAAAAAGAAAAAATTTTTTATACAGATTTTCGACATAAAACACAATATATTGTTGAAAATTTTTTTGTTTTATTTTAAAATGTCGCACATATTGAAAAATCATACATAATTTTTTTAAGTTGACAAGTTGACAAATTTTTTATATAATGACTACTCGCAGATATTTTTACAATGTGTGACTATAATTTATGAAACGGAGGAGTAGTAATGAAGAGAACTTATCAGCCAAAGAAGCGTCATCGCAAGATGGAGCACGGCTTCCGTAAGAGAATGTCTGACAGAAACGGCAGAAAGGTACTTGCTCGTAGAAGAGCTAAGGGCAGAAAGCAGTTAACATACTAATTTGTTGACTGGGTAAAAAAATTGAAAAATACAGTAACGATTAAAAGTAACTGTGATTTCCGTAGAACATACGGCAAAGGTAAAGTATTTCAGGCTCCTGCACTGGTTTCTTATGTATTAAAAAACCGTGCGGGAATTTGTCGTATCGGGATAACTACTTCAAAAAAGATTGGAAATGCCGTTGAAAGAAATCGTGCAAGACGAGTTATCCGTGCAGCATATCGTGAAATTGAAGAAAAAATAAACGGTAACTATGATTTTGTATTTGTTGCCAGGTCAAGAACAAAATATCAGAAGAGCACACAGATAGCACAATTAATGCTTTCACAATTAAAGGAAGCAGGTGTAATTGATGAAAAAGATGCTGATTAAGGCAATTAGATTTTATCAAAGAAAAATATCACCTTTGTTCGGACCAAAGTGCCGTTTTTATCCAACATGTTCACAGTATGCAGTAGAGGCAATTGAAATACACGGAGTTTTAAAAGGTGTTATACTTGCAGCTTTAAGACTCGCAAGATGTAATCCACTTTTCCCTGGTGGATATGACCCTGTTCCGGTCAAAAAAAGGAAAAAGTAAGTCCAAAAATTATCGGAGGACAAAATGTACGAATTTATTTATAACTACTTATCAATACCATTTGGTATGATTATTGGTTTCTTCTATGAAATCAGTAACAATTATGTATTATCATTGTTGCTAATGACAATTTGCGTTAAGCTTGTTTTACTTCCGTCCTCGATAAAGCAACAAAAGGGTATGATTAAAACCCAGAGAATGCAACCTAAAATCAGAAGAATAAGAGAAAAATATGCAGGTAATCAGCAAAAAATGAACGAAGCTATGAATGAACTCTATGCAAAAGAGGGATATTCATCAATGACAGGCGGATGCCTTCCTATGCTAATTCAGTTACCTGTTATGATGGGTGTTTTTGGTGTAAATTACAGACTCTTATCATATGTTCTTAAAATTCCAAAGGATACAATTGAAATCCTTAAAGCAGAAGTTTTAAAACTTTCAAATCTTACTGCTTATGAAAAACAAGACATGAGACTTGAACTTACTGCAATTACTCGTTTTAGTGAAATTGATAAGTCAGCAATCCCTGCTGAAGTT
Organism: Candidatus Fimenecus sp.; assembly: GCA_045578245.1. Taxonomy (GTDB): domain Bacteria; phylum Bacillota; class Clostridia; order Oscillospirales; family Acutalibacteraceae; genus Fimenecus. Next base: position 1,505 of record JAZNJX010000044.1, read on the forward strand.
ATTACACAAATTAATGAGTTTATTGAAAACTTCAAGTTCTTAGGTATTGACCTTTCTAGAACACCTGATACAAAAATGGGATTAGATATGTTATGGCTTATTCCTATTCTTACAGGTGTAACATCACTTGCTATGGGTGTTTATACATGGTTAAGACAGAAAAAGACAAATCCTGAGATGGCGAAGAATCCATCATCAGGTTGTATGACATTTATGTCACCTGCAATGAGCGTTTATTTCTCATTCCTTTTCCCTGCAAGTGTTGGTATTTATATCATTATGTCTAGTGCTCTTTCATTTATCCAGATGGTTATAACAAATAAGATTTTTACACCTAAAAAGATGCTTGCAAAAGCTATGGTTGAAGAAACAATTAATCGTAGAGCAAAAGAAAAAGTATTAAAGAGCGTAGCTGAAAAGAAAAACGAAAATTAACTGAGGTAAAAATATGATTAAAGAAGCAATCGGAACTGGTAATACGGTTGACGAGGCAAAAGCTGCTGCCATGGTTGAGCTTGGCATCAGTGATTTTGATGACTTTACAGTTGAAGTTGTACAGACTCCAACAAAGAAAATTCTTGGTCTTTTTGGTGGTAACCCTGCAAAGGTTAAGGTTTCTGTAACTTTACCAGACCCAAAACCTGAAAAAAAAGAAACTAAGAAAGAAAATAAAAAAGTAGAAAAGAAACCTGAAAAAAAGGTTGAGCCTAAAAAACAGGAAAACAAAAAAGAAGTAAAGACAGAGGTTAAGGAAGAAGTTGAACTTCCTTTGGAAGAAACAAATCTTTATCCTGAAACAGCTGAATATATCAAGGCAATGGTATTGTCACTTGGTATGCAGGAATGCAATATCACAGAAAAATCAAACGCAGAAGAAATCTATTTTGAACTCGACTGTGGTGATGATTACGGTATTATTATCGGCAAACGTGGTGAAACACTTGATGCTATCCAATATCTTGCAAGAATGGTTGCAAATAAAGGAAAGTCAAGCTATAAGAGAGTTTCAATCAATGTTGGTAACTACCGTGCAAAGAGAGAAGAAACTCTTAGAATTCTTGCTAGAAAAACAGCTGTTAAGGCTGTTCGTCAGGGCAGAAACATCTCTCTTGAACCGATGAATCCTTACGAGAGAAGAATTATTCACACTGCTGTCCAGGAAATTGAAGGAGCAACATCTCATTCAATCGGTTCAGACCTTGACAGAAGAGTAGTTATTTCTCCTGTTGAAGGTGCAAAACATAATGGTGGTAACCGTGGTAGAAATAATCGTAACGGTGGCAGAAGAGAAAAGAAAGAAGCTTATAAGCCTGAAATTTCTCCTGACAGAACACCAAAGAGCGATATTGACGGTTCTGCACTTTATGGAAAAGTTGAAATTCGTTCAACAATTACAGAATAAATTAAAAATGGTAGGGCGGGGGCTGAGGCTCCTGCCTATTTTATTTTCAGGAATGATATTATGGAATATTTTGCAAAAGAATATGATATAGCTGTTATCGGTGCAGGTCATGCAGGTATTGAAGCTGCACTAGCTTCTGCACGCCTTGGTGCGTCAACCGTTATATTCACAATAAATATGGACTGGGTTGGTAATTTACCTTGTAATCCGTCAATCGGTGGTACATCAAAAGGTCATCTTGTTCGTGAAATAGATGCTCTTGGTGGTGAAATGGGTAAGGCTGCAGATAAAAATTCCATACAGGTAAGAATGCTTAACCGTGGTAAAGGTCCTGCTGTACACTCTTTACGTGCACAGATTGACAGACGTGATTATTCAAAATATATGAAGCACGTCCTTGAAAAGCAGGAAAACCTTGATATGAAGCAGGCAGAAATTGTTGACCTTTATAAAAAGGATGGCATTTTCTATCTTAAAACTCAGCTTGATGCAATCTATACTGCAAAGGCAGTTATCATTGCAACAGGCACTTTTCTTGGTGGTAGAATCTATATCGGTGATGTTTCTTTTGAAAGTGGCCCTGATGGAATGTTCCCTGCTACTCGTCTTTCTCAGGCTCTTTATAAAATGAATATTCCTCTTCGTAGATTTAAAACAGGTACTCCTTCACGAGTTAATAGACGCAGTGTTGATTTTTCTGACCTTGAAGTTCAGGAAGGTGACGCGAAAGTTATTCCATTTTCTTACGAGACGGTTGAATTACCAGAAAACAGAGAAGTATGTCATATTACATATACAAACGAAGAAACAAAAAGAATTATTCTTGAAAATATTCACCGCTCCCCTCTTTATTCAGGAAAAATTGAGGGTGTAGGTCCAAGATATTGTCCAAGTATCGAGGATAAAATTGTCCGTTTTGAAGAAAAAGAAAGACATCAGCTTTTTATTGAGCCTTGTGGACTTGATACAGAAGAACTTTATCTTCAGGGTATGTCTTCTTCCCTGCCGGAAGATGTTCAGTTGAAATTCTTGAGAAGTATCAAAGGCCTTGAAAATGTTGAGGTTATGAGAACAGCCTATGCTATTGAATATGACTGTGTTGACCCATTGGCGTTAAAGGCATCCCTTGAATTCAATGATATTGATTCCCTTTTTGGCGCAGGTCAGTTTAATGGCTCTTCCGGATACGAGGAAGCTGCTGCTCAAGGACTTATTGCAGGTATCAATGCTGTGCGTAAGATTCAAGGAAAAGAAGCTTTTATTCTTGACCGTGCAAGTTCATATATAGGAACACTTATTGACGACCTTGTAACTAAGGGTTGCTCCGACCCATACAGAATGATGACTTCTCGTAGTGAATACAGACTTTTGCTCCGTCAGGACAATGCTGATATTCGTCTTACGGACTATGGTTATGAAATTGGTCTTATTTCCGAAGAACGATATGAAAAGTTTAAAAATAAACTTGAACTTATAAAACAAGAAAGAGAAAGAGTGGAATCTGTTACAATTCCACCATCGGAAGCAATTAATAAAGTGCTTGTTTCACGTGAAACAGCACCGATGAAAACAGGAATAAGACTTGCAGAACTCATTAAACGGCCACAACTTGACTATGAGTGTCTTACTCCATTCGACAAAACACGACCTGTTTTGCCATGGGATGTTTTTGAACAAGTTGAAATTGACCTTAAGTATGAGGGATATATCAAACGTCAGCAAGCGAAGGTTGACGAAATGAGAAGACTAGAAGTTAAGAAGATTCCTATTGATATAGATTATGACGATGTTTATTCACTTCGTCTTGAAGCAAGGGAAAAGCTTAAGAAGGTCCGTCCGGAAAGTGTTGGTCAGGCTTCTCGTATAAGTGGTGTTTCACCATCGGATATATCCGTATTGCTTATTCACTTAAGCAAGAATGAAAGAAAATAAAGGAAAAAGATTATGTTAAATAAAGATTTGCTTTATAACACAATTAAACCATTTGAAATAAATCTTGACGAAGATGCATTTCAGCGTCTTGATACATTTGCAGAAATGCTTATTGAAACTAACAAAAGTTTTAATCTTACTGCAATCAAAGAGCCTGACGATGTTACAGTAAAACACTTTGCAGACTGTTTATCTATTTTTAAATATATTGATATTCCCGAAAACGCAAAGATTATCGACGTCGGTACAGGCGCAGGTTTCCCGGGACTTGTTTTAAAACTTTACAGACCCGATATTCAGATGACTTTTCTTGACAGCACAAAGAAAAGATTGGGCTTTATTGAGAATGTATTGAATGAGTGTAGAATTAAAGGCAATATTCTTCATATGAGAGCAGAAGAAGCAGCACAACTTACGAAGTATAGAGAAAAATACGATTTTGCAACAGCTCGTGCAGTAGCGGCACTCCCCGTTCTTTCTGAATATTGCCTTCCTTTTGTTAAAGTTGGTGGAAGCTTTGTTTCTATGAAATCAGCTGAAAGTAACGAGGAAATCAGTGAAGCAAAAAAAGCAATCAATATTCTTGGAGGAAAAATTGAAGAGGATATTTTGTTTGATTTAGTCGAAAATATGCCCCGAAGAATCATTCGTATTAAAAAGAATTCGCAAACTCCGACAAAATACCCAAGACCTTCTGCACAAATCTCCAAAAAACCATTAAAATAATATCGAAAACCATTGATATCCCGTCGTTTTTACTCGATGGGATTTTCTTTACTTTTGTACCTTTGTGGTGTTATTCTTATGTCAAGGACAAGCACTGCGGAGGTTTTATTTATGAAGAAAAATAGTCTTTACAAAGTAAGAACAGAAAGTAAAATCATTTTAATTCCGCAAAGTGAAATTCTCCCAAATCCAAATCAACCGAGAAAAAGGTTTAATTACGATGAGCTTGAAGGTCTTGCACAAAGTATTCGTGCCAATGGTATTTTACAACCACTGTTAGTTAGAACTAATGAAGATGGAAAATATGAATTGGTTGCAGGAGAAAGACGACTCCGTGCAGCAAGACTTGTAGGAATAACTAAAGTGCCTTGCATTGTAAATGATATTTCAGAAAGTGACTCAGCAGTGTTTGCCATAATAGAAAATCTTCAAAGGCAGAATCTTGATTTCTTTGAAGAAGCAGAAGCCCTGGCAACACTTGTAAGTGATTATCGCATGAGCCAGGAAGAGCTTTGTAAGAAATTAGGAAAAGCACAGTCAACCCTTTCAAATAAGTTAAGACTTTTGCGACTCAGCGAGGAAATGAGATATAAAATCACACGAGCCGGACTTTCCGAACGTCACGCAAGAGCACTTCTTTCGTTAAATGATGAAGTCCAGAGAGCAAGAGCATTGTCAATAATCATAGACAGACATTTGACCGTTAACGAGAGTGAAGCTTTGATTGAGCAGATGCTTCGCAAAAATGAAGCGCCAAAAAGACAGATTCTCAAAGGCTTTAAAGATATTCGAATTTTTATAAATACTTTAAACAATGCAGTTGATGCTATCCGCAGAGCAGGAATCGACGCAGATTCAGTAAAAACTGAAACTGATGAATATGTTGAATATATAGTTCGTATTCCTAAACTTGAGGACAGACCGATAGCAAGTAACCAGTAGTTTTTGGTAAAACCACTTATATCCCCCGATATAATGTGTTTTTATAAACGTGGCGAAAGCCACTCCATATCCTTCTCTTTCACACCCCACATCCACAGCGAAAGGCTCCTCGTAAGAGGGGTCTTTTGCTGTATATAGAAATTGTTTGTTTCACGTGAAACATTTTTACAAGTAAATATTGCAAATTTGTAAAAAATCTTATTTTTTACTTTAAATTTATAAAAATATATGATATACTTGTATAAAATCGGGTAATAGGGTTATAAAAATATCCTTTTTACTGTTTCGGAGTGGGATTTTTGGCAAAAGTTATTTCAATAATTAACCAAAAAGGCGGTGTGGGTAAAACTACAACTGCCGTAAGCCTTGCAGCAGCTGTTGGTGCAAAAGGTTACCGAGTATTACTTGCAGATATTGACCCACAGGGCAATTCCACAAGTGGTTTTGGTATAAATAAAAGAAGAATAGTTCATTCTTCCTATGACGTTCTTGTTAAGGACATCAATGCTAACGAAGCAGTTGTTACAACAAGATTCAAGAATGTAGATGTTATTCCTGCTGATTTGAATCTTGCAGGTGCAGAGGTTGAACTTATTTCTATAGATAAAAGAGAAAGTCGTTTGAAGATGGCTGTTGCACAGCTTTGGGACAAGTATGATTACATATTCTTTGACTGTCCCCCATCTCTTGGACTTATTACTATTAACGCATTAACAGCATCTGACACATTTTTAGTGCCAGTACAATGCGAATTCTATGCACTTGAAGGACTTGCACAGCTTATGGCTACGGTCCGTCAGGTTAAAAGACTTTATAACCCTCATATTGAACTTGAGGGTGTTTTACAGACAATGTATGACGGAAGACTTAATCTTACACAACAGGTTGTGACAGAAATCAAAAAGTTTTTCCCAAACAAAGTTTATAAAACTACAATCCCAAGAAATGTAAGACTTTCCGAGGCTCCTTCGTTTGGCGAGCCCATTATGTATTATGACAGAAATTCCAAGGGTTCAATCGCATATAACGATTTTGCAGAGGAGTTTTTAGCACAGCAGAGACGATGAGGTGAGAAGATGGCAAAAAAAGGTGGATTGGGCAGAGGCATGGATGCTCTTTTTCTTGATAATTCGGCAATGGAGAACGAAAACTCTGCAACAATGCTGAATATCAACGAGGTTGAGCCTAACAGAAATCAGCCCAGAAAAAACTTTAATCAGAAAGCTCTTGAAGAACTTGCAAAAAGCATTGAGCAGAATGGTATTATTCAGCCAATTCTCGTAAGACCGATGTCCGATGGTAGTTATCAGCTTATTGCAGGTGAACGTCGTTGGCGTGCAGCACGTATGGCAGGACTTCACGAAGTACCTGTTACTATTCGTGAAATGACTGATGAAGAAGCAAGTGTATTTGCTCTTATCGAAAATCTCCAACGTGAGGACTTGAATCCGGTTGAAGAGGCTGAAGGTTTGAAATCCCTTATTGAGTCCTATGGATTTACTCAGGAAGAGGCTGCTGACAGAGTTGGAAAATCCCGTACAGCAGTTACAAATACATTGAGATTGTTAAAACTCCCCTCACCTGTTTTGCAGATGCTTGGTGATGGAAGGATTACGGCAGGACATGCTCGTGCATTATTAGGACTTGACGAAGAAAAAGAAATGCTGAGAATTGCAGAAACTACTGTTGCTCAGGAATTATCAGTGCGTCAGGTTGAAAAAATGGTTAAATACGCTAATCAGGGTGAGAAACCAAAACCTAAAAAGCGTGATAAAAAAAGAGATAAATACTATGACGAGGTTGAAATTGCTCTTACCAATGTTCTTGGTAGAAAGGTAAAAATTTACCTGTCACCTTCCGGACATAAAGGAACCCTTGAATTTGAGTTCTTCGGTAAAGAAGATTTAACACAACTTGCAAAAGAATTAGACAAATAAGGTGGAAATAAAGCATGTTAGATATAAAATTTCTCAGAACTAACCCTGACGTGGTTAAGGAAAACATTAAAAAGAAATTCCAGGATGAAAAACTTCCTTTGGTTGATAAGGTAATTGAACTTGATGCTGAATACAGAGCAGCAAAAGGCAGAGGTGACGAGCTTCGTGCACTCCGTAATTCCGTAAGTAAGGAAATCGGTGGCCTTATGGCTCAGGGTAAACGTGACGAAGCAGAGGTTGTTAAACAGAAAGTTAAGGATATGGCTGACGAGCTTGCTGCTTTGCAGGTTAAAGAGGGTGAATTAGAAGCAGAAATCCGTAAGATTATGCTTATTATTCCTAATATTATCGACGATAGCGTTCCAATTGGTAAGGACGACAGTGAAAACGTTGAAATCCAGCGTTATGGTGAGCCTGTAACACCTGATTTTGAAGTTCCTTATCACGTTGATATTATGGAGAGCCTTAATGGTATCGACCTTGACAGCGCAAGAAAGACAAGTGGTAATGGTTTCTACTATCTCTGTGGTGATATTGCAAGACTTCACTCAGCAATTCTCTCATACGCAAGAGATTTTATGATTGACCGTGGCTTTACTTATTATATTCCACCATTTATGATTCGTAGCGATGTTGTAACAGGCGTTATGAGTTTCGCAGAAATGGAAAATATGATGTATAAGATTGAGGGTGAAGACCTTTATCTTATCGGTACAAGTGAACATTCAATGATTGGTAAGTTTATTGATACATTCACTCCAGAAAACGAACTTCCAAAAACACTTACAAGCTACTCCCCTTGCTTCCGTAAAGAAGTTGGTGCTCATGGTATTGAAGAACGTGGTGTTTACAGAATTCATCAGTTCGAAAAGCAGGAAATGATTGTTGTTTGTAAGCCTGAAGACAGTATGAAGTGGTACGACGTACTCTGGCAGAATTCAGTTGATTTCTTCCGTTCACTTGATATTCCTGTAAGAACACTTGAATGTTGTTCAGGTGACCTTGCTGACCTTAAGGTTAAGAGCTGTGACGTTGAAGCTTGGAGTCCACGTCAGCAGAAATACTTTGAAGTTGGCTCATGTTCAAACCTTGGTGATGCACAGGCAAGACGTCTTGGCATCAGAGTTAAGGGCAAGGAAGGCAACTATTTCGCACATACACTTAATAATACTGTTGTTGCACCACCAAGAATGTTGATTGCTTTCCTTGAAAACAATCTTAACGAAGACGGAAGCATCAATATTCCAAAACCATTACAGATGTATATGGGTGGAAAGACAAAGATTGAGAAATAATCTCAGTTTTAGAGAGGGATATACAAAATGAATAAGATGATAGTAAAGACGATAAGTGTCATAATGGCATTGGCACTTATGCTTTGTACATTCTCAGCTTGTGGAGATGAGAATAAATACGAGCAGGACCCTAACTTTGTGCCACAGACTACAGAGCCAGTAGTTGAAAACGAAGAAAAGGAAGCTCCTGAGAATATGAACCCCCTTACAGGAGAACTTAACTTGACAGAGAGTGCTATAGGGGCAAGACCGGTTGCAATTATGATTGAAAACACTCCCGAAGCAAGACCACAGTGGGGAATTACCACACCTGACGTTATAATTGAAGGTATGGCTGAAGGTGGAGTAACAAGAATGATGTGGCTTTATGCCGATACTAATAGTATTCCGGATAAAGTTGGTCCTGTAAGAAGTGCACGCCATGATTTCGTTGAGTTGGCAGCTGGTATGAATGCAATTTATGCACACTGGGGTGGCTCTGACGGTAAGAACCTTGGCAAATATATGGCATATCAGGCGTTTGACAAGTTTGATGTTGACCACATTGACGCATTGAAATACGAAGGCTCTTATTTCTTCCGAGATACAACGAGAAATGTTTCTCTTGAGCACAGAGGAATCACAACAAAAACAGCAATCCAAAAAGCTATTAAGAATTTAGGCTTTACAACAAAACAAACCCTTACAGATTGGGTACCATATGAGGTGTCACACGAGGAGGGTAAAATTCCGTGGAGTGATAGCAGTAAGGATTCCGGAAGCTGTGTTAGAATAGATGTTACATTCTCAAGTAGTTATGTATATACTTTTAAGTATAACGAAAAAGACCGGTTATATTACAATCACTTGAATAACAAACCTGTTGTTGATGGAAATAACAATCAGCAAATGGCAGTTAAAAATGTTATCTATCTTTATGTGCCAGTTGAAAGCATGAAAACAGAAAAAGGTCATGTTGATTGGAAGTTTGAAGCAGAAGGTATTGATAACAAAGGTCTGTACATTGTTAATGGGTTAGGAAGACGAATTACTTGGGTGTTCGACGAAAAAACTTGTCAACTTAAATTCTATGATTTTGATAATACACCGTTGACAGTTTACCCTGGTAAGGTTTATATCGGTATAATACCTATTGATAATCGTGGCTTAACAGTTACTGAATAAAATTTAAGGAGTAATTATTATGAGTAAGAAAATTATTGCACTTGCACTTGCATTGGTTACAATTGCAACAGTGTTTACAGCATGCCAGAAAAAATTAGATATTTACAAAATTAACGGTGTCGATGTTGCAGTAGTAACAAATGAAGACGGAAAAGCAATCGTTGGTGATGACAACAGAATTTGTGCGGTTGTTACTAACCGTGAGGGCGAAGTTGTAACCTATGAAAATAAGGAACCGCAAACACATTGGATAACTGTTCAAAACTCTTTTGTTGTAGATGATACCATGTATTCTCCTATTTTCATCATGAAAGGCCTTGATGGTTGGGAATTCAATCCAGTTGGTGGTATAGAAAAGAAAAGAACAGATGGTAAATGTAAAATTGAGTGTGCAATGGTAATTGAAAAAGATTACCTTGATAAGCCTCTTGATGAGTTTATTGAAGCACGTGACGAACGTAATATACAGTTTAAGGAACTCATAGAGGCTGAGGGCTATAAAATTACGGTTGAAAAGAAATATGTAGAGTTAACTAAAGACAAAATTCCAATGGTATATTATAAAGAGCAAATTTTTAATAGTGATGGGTCATTATTTGGTTATGGTGAGCATCTTTTCTTCCAGCATGGTGGAAATGACAAGTATACTATTTATTACACATCACAGGAAGGCGTAGGTCTTGACGAAAAGTTCGATTTTATCGAGTTTGTCAACAACAATATTACAGTAAGACCTATAGAGGAAGAATCAACAACAGCGAAGGTTGAAGAATCTTCAACAGCTGCAACAGAAGAAAAACAATAACAATATTTTAAAAGAATTGAACTACCTGAACAATTCAGGTAGTTTTTTCTTTCCTGTGAATAAGTTCAGAAAATCTCAATTTGCTAAGCAGACTTGGTTCTGCATGTCATTCTGAGTGAAGCGAAGAATCTCTTTTAAAATAAACAATAAAGCCAGCGGAGATTCTTCGTCACCGCGTTCCTCAGAATGACACAAAACAACTCGACAAACTTCAATTTAACAGACTCTTTACTGTATTCAAGATGAAATGATTCTTAAACGAGCTTATATTTCTATCAATTTTCTATATTTTGTCCAGCAATAAATTCGGAATCACAATATGTTGTGTATGTTAAATTTTTATCGAAGATAATCAACAATAAATAGTAAAAACGTTCAATAAGTTTATAATATAAGTGAGTTTTTAAACATAATGTCGAGTAATAGACAAAACTCTTTTAGTTATGCATATTGTCAAAATTTTCTTTTGTATATTTGCACAAAATGGCTAAATATTTATTAGAAAAAATGCAAAAAAATGAAAAAATTATGAATTTTTTTAAATTTACTATTGATATCCAGAACAAAACTTTGTATAATGGGTATAACCATAGGAATGGTGTAATGGGGCGAAGTGTCTAATTTTTTAAAAAAGGACATTTCTTGCACCAAAAAAGATACACATCCTAAGGTAATAACTCGGGTGTGTATCATCAGTCTTCCGCCGGCTTTCTTTTGGTGCAAATTGAAGCGGAAGCGGTGTGAAGGCGGTCCGGGTAATTTGAGCGCTTTTGTCGAACTCTGCCGAATGCAGGATGTAGTTGCACGGCTAGGTCAGAGAGTGAGTAATTGATGCTCTCAGTATCGCCTCTCCCGTGGCGATGTAAAAAAGTTATGGGGAACTATTTCACCTTGCATATATAATATGTATGCAAAATATAATAGGAGGAAAAATAATTATGAACAAAATGAAAAAACTCTTGAGCGTTGTTCTTGCAGTTGTTCTTGCTCTTTCAGCACTTTCAATTATGGGTTCTGCAGCAAAGACAGCTTACAAGACAGTTGATGAGTTGACAGCACTTGATGCTTACTCACCATACGGTCAGGTTACAAGACTTTCTATTGAAGAAAGAACCTCAATCGTATTTGACGCTCTTGACAACTTGCTTGCTAAAGCAAACATCAACATGGGTGAGCTTTTCAGTTTTGCTAGTTTGTCAGTTACTATTGACTTGACATCTATTGACAGACTTTGCTACTCACTTGATACAATCAAGGATACTTTCACTAACACACTTGCTTCAATCGCAATGGCTATCGTTAACCTTGGTATTCTTGAATCTCTCGAACCAGACTCATGGCAGACAGGTATGAGCCGTGATGCTACAGCTAACTTCACAATCCTTTCTGAGATTCTTGAACTCCTTAGTTCTAACACAACACTTGTTGGTAAAGTTTTCACAGACGGTCTTGACCTTGGTATCATCAGCCTTGGTGATATGTCAGCTATTGAAGACATCATCATGAACCTTCCTGGTATGATTAAGGGTCTCGTTTACCCAATGATTGAAAGATGGGACGACCCAGTTTCAATTATCAAGGAGCTTGATAAGAGCATTGCTGGTGCATCAGATGCTTATTCAGTTGAAGTTATTGCAAACTGGAGAGTTCAGAAGCTCTTCAGCGACAACATGTCAATCACAACTATTAAGTATGATGCTAATGGTAACATGACATCTGAGCATAAAGAACAGTGGCTCGCAACAGCTACAGGTTCTGCAGTTCCTACTGCAACAGATGACAGCCCAAGATGTTACTACCAGTTTAGCAGCACAACTCCTGGTTCTGTTATGACGGTTTACCACATTGTTGACGCAAAAGAAGCTGAAGCTCTTGCTAAGACTCCAGATGAAATTAACGGTAGCCCAGCTGCTTACACATACTTCAAAGAGAAACAGACATTTGTTATGTCTCAGGAAGTTGAAGGTAGCGAAACATATGTATGGAAAGCAACTGACGACTGGGGCAACACATGGGCATTGAAGTGGTACAACGATGATTCACAGCTCCTTCCAGGTATTACTGGCAATGACATCGACCTCACAAAAATGAGCCTTGCAGAGCTTCTCTACAAGTTCGTTCCTGTTGTATTTAAAAACATGGCTCCTGTTGTTCTCAACGGTTCAGTTAAGAAGATTCTTGCTGACTTCCTTGGTGCAAGCTTCAATTACGTTGGTCAGGTTGGCGACGATGCAGTTAACGCTCTTCCAGATGCTTCAAATGCATTCTTCACACAGGAACAGGGCGAATATCTCTGGGAGTGGTCAGATTACGCAGTAATCAACGGTAACCACTACTATCGTTTCGAAGACCAGATTTTCGCAGGTGATATTTCACAGAAGAACAACTACTTCGACATCATCAACTGGGATTATGAAATCACAGGCAATTTCATGGACGAATTCGTTCCTGAAAACGGTGGTTCAACAAGTGATACTCTCCTTATGAACCTTAACAACTTCATCGTTAAGGTTGCTAAGACAGCTCTTAAGGAATCAGCTGCAACAGTTGATGCTATTTCAGGCTTTGAAGCAACATGGGAATGTCCAAACCTTGATGATTTAAAGGGTGGCAACGACAAACTTGTTGGTACAATCAAAGCTATCGCACAGGCAGTTATCGGTCTTGCTCCTCAGCACGTATTTGGTTCTGACTATGCAACAAACGAAAGATGCTATGTTGAGCTTATGCTCGATGAAAACAACGATACAGTTCTTACAGGTATCGCTGCTCATCTTGTAAATATGCTTATGCCTTCAATGTCACTTCCTGGCAAATCAGACCTTGTGGAATCAGGCGCTAAAGTTGGAGCTATCCTTGCAGCAGTTATTCGTGAATTCGCAGCATACCTTGCTCCAGAATATAACTTTGATGCTCTTATCTACACAGATTTCGGTACAACATCATCTGATAATGTTAAGTCTTTCTTAACAGGCAAAGATGCTGGTTACTGGCTTGATGTTTGCCTTACAATGGGTATCAACGTAGGTTTCGAATACCTTCGTGCATTCGCTGATATGGGTGAAGGCACAGATGAATGGAATGCATTTGTTTCATATTCAGGCTACGGTGTAGATGGTAAGACATACACAGCAGGCACAACTCAGGCAGCTCTTAATGCTGAATGGGAAGGTATGCTCGACTACATCCTTGACTGGGCTCTTACAACAGATAAAGAATGGTGCTGGGCAATGGGTAACCTTGTTGACGTAACATGGAACGGCACAGCACAGACAATCGACCTTTCAACAGCTCAGGACCCATGGAAGAAACTTGATGCAGTTCTTAATGGCCTTCTTCCAGTTGACGAAATCCTCAACGTAACAGCAACTGATTGTGAAACAGAGCTTGAACAGCTCCTTCGCTACAACCTTATCCTTGCTCTCGTTGAACTTCGTTGGGACGACCTTGCAGATATGCTTAAGGTTCCGGAAGGTTTCGTAAGAAATACAAATGTTCTCGACCAGCTTGCTGCTAAGCTTAAGGGCATTGTTAACTTCCTCTTCAAGAAGATTGGTAACAAAAATAACGACTTTGCTCTTATCCCATCAGCTATCACTGACTTCGATACACTCGCAAATCAGGCTAACCTTGTTACCATGGTTAAGAGTCTTGTTGGTGCTCTTTATAACGCTGGCGTTACAGACGGTGGTTGTAGAACTCTCTTCCCATTCCTTAACTTCTTGTTAGGTTGGAAGACAGACCCACAGGAAATCAAAGACCCTGAAATTTGGACAGACTTCCGTGATGGTAATGACTACGCATTCCAGTATAATGTTGCTGCAGGTGGAGCAATCGACTCTGAAACAACAAAGATTAAGATTCTTAACAACTCATCAGGTATGCTTGAAACTCACAGAAAGTCAAGCGTAACAGACCACTCATACGATATCGTTATTAAATCTGTTACTTCTGATGCAGCATTAAATACTGTTAATTTTACTGTAGTATCTTCTCAAAAAGATGATAATGGTAATCCATATCTCGCACCATATGAATCTGCTGAAATTAAGGTTGGCGGTAAATATAATGCTGAAGAAGCTATAACAGTAACAATTGGTTACGACTATATTGGTAAAGATGGTAAGGCTATCGGTGGTACACAGTACACAACAGTTTCATTCTTACTTTCTAACCAGTATGAGGACGCTAATCTTTCAACATGTTGGGCAGAAGACCATGATAAAGATTACACAGGTCTTACTGACGTTAAGGGTTATGTCTTCACAGAAGACCTTTATAAGACAGTAACTGAATACACAGCTGAAATTCACTATGTAGGATCATCATTATCCAACCCAGATAAGAATTTCAACCATTGTCAGCCTGAAGGTTCTTCCCCAAAAGACTGTGATGGTAACCCTACAGTAACAGACCAAAGTAAGTGGTCAAATCCAACAGCTCCTGCATCAAATTACTTTGAACATATTACAGCTACTAAAGCAAATCCTGGTGAATGGGCTTCAACACTTTCTAAGGATGGCACATCTTCTACAACAGCTCATCTTTACAAAGCAAAGAGTGGTGTAACAGAAAATACAGAATTTGCTTATGGCGCATATGACATGGGTGAACTCGGCGTTAAGTACGGTGGCGACACTAAGGTTATTGTAGTTGACTTCATCTACTATAATGACTACGGCGTATATGATGTTTACACAGATAACAAAAACAATGGTTACAATGCTAACCAGGGCGTTGCAGAAGCAACTTACGAAGCTTACAGAACAGCATGGAATAAGATTGTTTACCTTGCAACTTACCCAATGATGACAACATCAAGAAGCGCAGCTAACTGGGAAGGTGTTACATCTTCAGGTACAGCTCAAACAGACTATGTTGCAGCTATCATGCCTCAGATTGAACCAGCTATCAAAGCTTTCGAAGAAGCTAAGAAGGATTATGAAGCTGCTCTTGCAAGCTCAGCTGGCTCATCTGACACAAATCTTCCAGATTATATTCAGGCTCTTGAAGCAGAAATCGACAACGATTTCGTAAATGGTAAGGAAATTAACTTCCAGGACTACAACTTCTATGAATACTTCAACTACAACGATGTTAAGGAAGCAGCTGAAAATATGTATCGCACATTCCTTGCTCCAGAAGTAATGGATCAGTACTACATTCTTAACTCAGGTATCCGTGAAGAAGAACTTGATGACGTTATTGCAGCAGAATCTAACCCATTCGTTGCAGATGGTATTTCAGCTTCAAGATTGGAAAATGACGCTGACGCAATCGCAGAATCACAGAGACTTCATGATGAATGGCAGATGCCATTGACATCTAAACTTCTTGTTGAAGACATGACATCTCGTCTTGCATACTACAAGCAGTTCCTTGAATCAAATGCAGAGCCAAAGAATGCAGAAGGAAAAGCAATGCATCTCTACTTCCTCAACCAGGAAATCGCTCACATTAAGGCTCAGGGTCTTGTTGAAGACGACTACACAGCAGCTTCTTGGGCAAACTTCGCTGAAAAGCTTGAAGTTGCTGAAAAAGTAGCAGCTGGTAACGACCCAGAAGGCTTCCAAGACTACAACTCAAGAATTTATGATGTTAAGTACAACCTTATGGTTGCTTACAAGAACCTTCTTGCTAAGGAATCTTCTCTCATTGAAGCAGGTGGTATAGCAGACCTTCTTGTAAACATCGATACAGCAGAAGAAATCTTCGCTTCTCTTGAAGCAGGCGACGGCGTATGGGCTCTTTCAGAAGAATATGAAGGCGAAGCAGATGCAGCTTATGCACAGCTTATCTCAGCTCTTGGTTACTACTATGTAGGTGAAGACGGAAATACATGGAATCTCTATGCTGACTCAGCATATGAATACCGTGATAACGACCGTCCAGACAACCAGAACAACCAGGCTAAGGTAAACGCTTCTAACGCAGCTCTCGAAGCAGCTATCGCAAACTTCGTAGGCGGAGAAACAGCAGAACCTGTTCTTAGTGGTATTGGAACAGGTGTTGTTGACACTGTAAATAAGTATGTTTACGGTGTAGTAGCTGGTACTGATGACAAAAGTTTTGATGGATCATTCTTCAAAGTTGAAAATGGTACATTTGAAATGGTTGCTAACGAAGCTGGCTATAAAAATGGTACAGGTGCAAAACTTATTGTTAAGAATGAAGATGGCGTAGAGATGGAAACATATACACTCATTATCTTCGGTGATGTTGACGGTGACGCAGCCGTAACAGCTCAGGACTATCTTGCTGTTATTGATGCAACAACAGGTATTGCATTGGATACAGCACCTGCATTTGCTGCAGACGTAGACGCTGATGCTGGTGTGACAGCTCAGGACTACCTTGCAATTATTGATGCAACAACAGGTATTGCACTGGATGTAAATCCATATGCTAGCGCTGCTTAATTAAGTTCGAATTTTTAGGAAGAGTTAGTGTGGTAAAATGCTAACTCTTCCGCAAAAAAAGTTATTTTATTATTAATAATTTAATATTGGAGGAAAAACGAAATGAGAATTTCTAAAAAAATTCTTAGCGTTGTTTTAGCTGTACTGATGCTTGTAAGCATTTGCTTAGTGCCTTCAGTTGCTGCTTCACCACTTGATGGAAATGAAGATTCAGCAAAGATTAATGTTAAGTATGAAGTTGAACAGATTAATACTGCTTACGACGGATTACTTGTAACTGAAGGAAAAGACATTTATGCTGTTTCAATTTATGCAAAAGCTCAGTATGGTATCAACGTTGTTCAGGTACCACTTTATTATGATGCTGACCTTTTCGCTCCTATCATGTGGGCTGATGATGCTCCAGTAGATAATGGTGCATTAGGTTATGATGGTTGGTATGCTGATAATGGTGAAGACCTTATTTACGACTATAGTAAAGGTGATGCTTGGTCAGATACTTCTTGGTATAGATCAAATGGCAGTGCAGCGTCATCAACCGGTAATGCAAGATTCATCGGTCTTGGTCGTAGCGAAGCTGCTGTTATCAAACTTGAAGCTGCTTACGTTGAATCATCAAACGAAGCAAAATACGATGCTTATACAACAGTTCCAGACGACAATTTTGATGGTTATATGTACTTCCAGTTCATTAACAAGACAAGTAAGACAGCTTACTGTAATGCTATCGAAAATGTTGTTGTAAATGATTATGTTAGACTTGCTACATTCTACTTCATGAGACAGGAAGGCGTTTCAGAGGAAGATTGTCTTGGTGCACAGTTTGGTTGGTGTGAAGGCGGTAACTGGCTTACACAGACTGACTGGGATACATCTGGCAAACCTTCATACTTCGCATCAACATACAAGCAGGGTGTTCCTGGTGTTCAGTATGTTTCAAACGCAGTAGTTGAAGAACCATTCCCATCACCATCAATCGTTAACCCACTTAAGGGTCAGATTCGTTTCAACAAAGACGCTGATGGTAATTTCGCAAGCTTCGATGTTCGTGCTATGGCTGTAATTTCTAAGGCAGATTTCGAGTCAAAATTTGCTGAAGGTGAAGCTGCAGAAGCACCTGGCGTAATTAAAGATATCGGTTTCGTATTTGCAGCTGGAAGCAAAGTATCAAAAATGACATACGAAAATGTTAAGAAGGTTGTTGAAGGTGACGAAACAGTTGAAGGCTATGCAATAAAACCAGTTAATTTCATCAGTACAAGTATTGACAGCCCTAACTATGTATTCACATGTGTGGTTACAGGTATGACTGCAGTGGACTATGAAGATTCACTTTTAGCTGTTGCTTATATCGCATATGCAGACGCAGATGGTAATCCAGTTTACTGCTACTATCCAGCAGTTCAGAAAGTTTCTTACAGTGGTTTGATTGACGAGTATTATGACGATATATTTGGCGAAGCATTCACCAAATAATCTGAATAATTGTTAAAATCAAATCTATATAAATGAAAGGAGCTTAATGAGCTATGATACGTGAATATTTAACACCAGATTTCGACGTAACAGTTTACGAAATCGAAGATGTAATTACACTCTCAGTCATCGAAGGTGACGGAGACGGTGAGGGCTGGCAGGGCTAATCCTTGCTGACCAACAATAAAGAATAATCTTTTCCCCCGAGGATACCCCTCGGGGGTTTTGTTTATAAAGAAGAAAAAAGATATAAAAAAGGGCGTTGTGTTCGTCTGAACACAACGCTTAATTTGTTTTAGGTGTAAATTTTATAATATATCAATATCATCTATAACCTTTTGTGGATTTTTGACTAAACAACGATGAATATCTGATGCGGAGATAAACCCGGTTATATCTTCAAGCTTTTCACTGAGTCTTGTGTGACGATAGACTGGGTCATGAGCATCACTTGCAATAAACTGCGCATATCCATTTTCGATAAAGTCAATAGCCATATCCTGAGGCTCCGGACCGTTTCTTCCTCTTAAACTATCAATATTTACTTGCATGAGGATAGGTCGGTCAAGAATTGCATCAATAAGAGCATAGTCCTGATGCAAAACAACATATCTTTCGGGATGAGCAAGGATTGGAGTGTATCCCCTATCGATTAATTCGTCAAACCATAACAATACGTTATCTGTTCTGAATGGCCCGAGAGGCATTTCACAAAGTAGATATCTTGAATGGTTTATGGTAAGGTCGTCTAAATTATCTGCCCCAAAAATTTTATTGGAGAGAAAAACCTCTGCTCCAGAATATAAATTTATTTTAATGTCATCGTCAAGTAATGAGTCTTTAAGACTCTTAATTCGATTATTACGTTCATCAATAAATGCAGGTAAAACATTAAAGTCAAAAAAGTGCGGAGTAAGAACTAATGAGTCACAACCGTTTTCATAAGCGTCACGACACATTTCGATTGACTCAGTAATATTACGAGAACCATCATCTATTCCGTAGAGAACATGTGTATGAATATCTATCACTTTTATTCATCTCCTTTTTCAGCAGATTCATTGTAATGTAAAATATGAATAATTCCCTCATCATTCAAAAGTTTAAGCATAACTATTGTGAGAGGAAGAATGAAAATACCTATAACACCAAAAATTTGTGAGCCGACAAACATTGAAGTAATTGTAAGGAATGCAGGGATTCCAAGCTGTGTTGCAACAAGTTTTGGCTCGATAATTTGACGGATAACCGTTATACAGATATATATTACAAAAAGACCGATAGCAAGTGGTATATTTCCTGAAAAAAGATTATATACTGCCCAAGGAATAACTATTGTGCCAGTACCTAAAACAGGAACAATGTCAACAATCGCTGTAATACCAGCTATAATGAATATATATCCGCCAGTGTAAATACCGAGAAGCTTCAATACGAATAATCCAATACAGAGTTCTGTGAAAGTAACACTGATAATCAACGCATATGCTTTTGCGTATTTGCCTAAAGATGGAAGCAACAATTTTTTTGCACGAACAATTTTTTCTCGTGTCTCTTCACGGAAAAGCCCTAAAACTAATTTTTTAAATGTGTCAAAATCAGCAGTGATAAAGCAACTCGTAATAATTGTTATAACAACTGCAACGAGAGTTGTTGGGATTTGCTTTGCGGTATTCCAAACACCCAAAAGAGGTGTTGAAAGGAAAGAAAAATCTATATCTGGAACAGAAAGTGATGGTTTTTCAGACATAAGCGTCTGGATTTTTTCATGAATAAAATGGATTGCAGGTGTTGATACTTTTTCGGGAAGAATTGACACGAAGCTTACAATCAATTTTTCGATTTCTGAAATGAATGTTGGTAAATCTTCGAATCTTATTACCAGATACTGAATAAATCCTTTAAGTTCAGAGAATAACCATATAACAAGAAGTGCAATTACAGAAAACAAAGCAACGAAAGAGATAAGAACTGTAATTGCAGAGACAATCCCCTTTTTCAGGTGCGTTTTTTCGGAGATAAAGTTAACAGGTTTCTGCAAAATAAATGCAACAATTATCGCAAGGATAATCGGCAATATTGCTCCGAAGACATATTTGAAAAACAAGTAAAAAAGAGCAAGCACTACTGCAATATATGCAATATTTATTATAAAATTTTTCTTTTTTTCAATTCCTGTCATAAATGATTCTCCAAATCAAAACATATATACTAATATAATAAACCATTTTGCTCCAAGTATCAATGAAAAATTGCATTTTATGTAAATTTTTCTAAAAATTTATTAAAAATTTTCGCAAATATATATCATATTACCCCTTTATTATATTGAAAATTTGTGATAGAATATTCGAAAGTATATTATAATGCTTGATTATAACCTTTTTTACATAATCACATAAAAAGCAAGGACGTGAATTCTTAATGTATGTTGCAGTAATGGGCTACGGTACTGTTGGTTCAGGCGTTGTTGAAGTGCTTACAAAAAACCATGACAGTATTGTAAAAAGAAGCACACAGAAAGAAATGGAAGTTAAATATATTCTCGATTTGAGAGATTTCCCGGGAGACCCTCACGAGGATAAAATGATAAAGGATTTTAACATTATTCTTAATGACGATGATGTTAAAGTTGTTGTTGAAACAATGGGTGGACTCCACCCTGCTTACGAGTTTGTTTCTTCTTGCCTTAAAGCAGGTAAGAGTGTTGTAACATCAAACAAAGAGCTCGTTGCAGCAAAAGGTTGTGAGCTTTTACAGTTTGCAGCAGAAAACAATGTGAATTTCTTGTTCGAGGCATCTGTTGGTGGTGGTATTCCAATTATCCGTCCTATTTCACAGTGCCTTGCAGCAAACGAAATCGACGAAATCGCGGGTATTCTTAACGGTACGACAAACTTTATTCTTACAATGATGATTGAAAAGAATATGAGTTTTGAAGATGCTTTAAAACTTGCTCAGGATAATGTGTATGCTGAAAAAGACCCAACTGCTGACGTTGAAGGTCACGATGCTTGCAGAAAAATTTGTATTCTTGCATCTCTTTGCTTTGGCAAACATGTTTATCCTGATTCAGTTTATACAGAGGGAATTACAAAAATCACTCTTGATGACGTTGCATATATAGGTGCATTCGGTGGCGTGATTAAACTTCTTGGTCGTGCAAAGAGAATGGAAGACGGTAAGATTTTTGCAATCGTTTCTCCTGCAATCGTAATGGACGGAAGTCAATTGGCATCTGTTAATGATGTTTTCAATGCAATTCTTGTTCGTGGCGACGCAACAGGTGATGTTGTTTTCTATGGCAAGGGTGCAGGTAAACTTCCTACAGCTTCTGCTGTTGTAGCTGACGTTATTGACTGTGCAAGAAATATGGACAGAAAGAAACCAATCGGCTGGAGTGAAGCGGAAGAAAACTACGTTGTTGACTACAAGTCAGCGGTTAATCCTCTTTACATCCGTGCTGAAGTTACAGACAAGGCAAACGCGTTACAGGATGTTGTTGCTACAATCGGCAAGGTTCAGGTTCTTGAGTTTGCAGGCTGCAAGTCAAATGAGCTTGCTTTTGTAACATCTGCTATGTCAGAGGGTGAACTTACAGAAAAGCTTAACAGCATTTCTTCAATTAGCATAAAATCTCTTATAAGAGTTACTGATTATTAATAGTATTTATTCCATTTAGGAGGCATATATGGGACTTATAGTTCAGAAATTCGGTGGTTCAAGTGTTCGTGACGCCGAAAGAGTTATGAATGTTGCCCAGATTGTTACTGATACTTATCGTGCAGGTAATGATGTTGTGGTTGTAGTATCAGCACAGGGTGACACAACTGATGATTTAATCGAAAAGGCTTATGAAATCAATCAGAAGCCATCAAAAAGAGAAATGGATATGCTTATGGCATCAGGTGAGCAGATTTCAATATCACTCCTTGCTATGGCTTGCGAAAAATTAGGTTGTCCTGCAGTTTCTCTTCTTGGCTGGCAGGCGGGATTTAACACAAGTTCTGCTTACGGTTCAGCAAGAATAAAAAATGTTAAAACAGACAGACTCCGTTCTGAAATTGACCGTCACAACATTGTTATTGTGGCTGGTTTCCAGGGAATTAACAAATATGATGACCTTACAACTCTTGGTCGTGGTGGTTCTGATACAAGTGCCGTTGCTATTGCTGCTGCTCTTCGTGCTGACCGTTGCCAGATTTTCACAGACGTTGAAGGTGTTTACACAGCTGACCCAAGAAAAGTTGAAAATGCAAAGAAACTTCAGGAAATCACTTATGATGAAATGCTTGAACTTGCAACTCTTGGTGCACAGGTTTTAAATAACCGTTCTGTTGAAATGGCTAAAAAGTATAATGTTGAATTAGAAGTTCTTTCAAGTCTTAAACGAGTTCCAGGTACAATTGTTAAGGAGGTTACCAAAATGGAGAAAATGCTCATCAGAGGTGTTACAAAAGATACAGACGTAGCACGTATTTCAGTTACAAAAATTCCAAACACACCAGGTGTTGCTTTTAAACTTTTCGATGTTCTTGCAAAACACAAGATTAATGTTGATATCATTTTACAGTCAATCGGTCGCGACAGCACAAAAGACATTACTTTCACCGTTTCAAAGAGCAATGCAGAAGAAACAGTTGAGTGTGTAAAGAATGTGTTTGATATTGAAGATACAGATATTATCTGCGATACATCAGTTGCAAAAATCTCAATCGTTGGTGCAGGTATGGAATCTCACCCTGGTACTGCGTCAAAAATGTTTGAAGCTCTTTATGAAAGAGACATCAATATTGATATGATTGCAACAAGCGAAATCAAAATTTCAGTTCTTATCAACCTTGAGGATGCTGACCGTGCAGTCAGCGCTATTCACAAGGCCTTTTTCCCTGCAGAATAACTATGCCTATACGAGAGAAACTTGAAAGAGTTTCTCTCTGTTTTATAAAGAATTTTAATGTGAAGGAGATATAAATTATGACAGACAAGTTTGTAAAAGAAGGACTTACCTTTGATGACGTGCTTCTCATTCCTGCAGAAAGTGACGTTCTTCCAAGTGATGTTGACATTTCAACTCAGCTTACAAAAACAATTAAATTGAACACACCTGTACTCACAGCAGCTATGGATACTGTTACTGAAAGCAATATGGCGATTGCCATTGCTCGTGAAGGCGGTATTGGTATTATTCACAAGAATATGTCTATTGATGCTCAGAAAGCACAGGTTGACAAGGTTAAGAGAAGTGAAAACGGTGTTATCAACAATCCTTTCTTCCTTTCTCCTGAAAACACAGTTCAGGAAGCTGACAATCTTATGCATCGTTATAAGATTTCAGGTGTTCCTGTTTGTGACGAAAATGGCAAACTTGTTGGTATCCTCACAAACCGTGATATGAGATTTATTGCTGATTACAGCGGCAAAATCAAGGATTATATGACAAGCGAAGGTCTTGTTACTGCTCCTGTTGGTACAAACCACGACGAAGCAAAGAAAATCCTCATGAAACATAAGATTGAGAAGCTTCCTTTGGTTGATGAAGCAGGTTTCCTTAAAGGTCTTATTACAATCAAAGACATTGAAAAAGCTGTTAAATATCCAAACTCAGCAAGAGATACAATGGGCAGACTTCTTTGTGGTGCTGCTGTTGGTGCTACAGCTGACGTGCTTGACCGTGTTGCTGCTCTCGTTGAAGCAGGTGTTGATATTATTACACTTGACTCTGCACACGGACACAGCCAGAATATCATTAAGTCAGTTGCAAAGGTTAAGGCTGCATATCCAAACCTTCCTCTTATAGCAGGTAATATTGCTACTGCAGAAGCTACAAAGGCTCTTATTGATGCAGGTGCAGATTGCGTTAAGGTTGGTATCGGACCTGGTTCTATCTGTACAACTCGTGTTGTTGCTGGTATTGGTGTTCCACAGATTACTGCAGTTTATGATTCAGCAAACGAAGCTGCAAAACACGGTATTACAGTAATTGCTGACGGTGGTATCAAGTATTCAGGTGAAATTGTTAAGGCTATTGCTGCAGGTGCTTCTGCTATCATGGTTGGTTCACTTGTTGCAGGTTGTGAAGAGTCACCAGGTGAAAGCGAAATCTATCAGGGACGTCAGTTCAAGGTTTATCGTGGTATGGGTAGTATTGCTGCTATGAATAACGGTTCAAAAGACAGATACTTCCAGGCTAATAACAAGAAGCTTGTTCCAGAAGGCGTTGAAGGCCGTGTTCCTTACAAGGGACTTCTTTCAGATACAATTTATCAGCTTATGGGTGGTCTTAAGGCTGGTATGGGTTACTGTGGTTGTGCAACAATCGAAGAACTTAAGACAAAGACTAAGTTCATCAGAATCACAAACGCAGGTCTTAAAGAAAGCCATCCTCATGATGTTTACATTACAAAAGAAGCTCCAAACTATTCAGGAAATATATAATTTAAGGAATTTGAAATTATGTTTGAAAACTTAATTGACTCTATTGGATTTATAAACAATACTGACCCTGAAGTTGCTGCAGCAATGGGTCTTGAACTTAAAAGACAGAGAGAGAATCTCGAACTGATTGCAAGCGAAAATATTGTTTCTCCTGCTGTTATGGCAGCAATGGGCAGTGTGCTTACCAATAAATATGCTGAAGGTTACCCAGGAAAGAGATACTACGGTGGATGTCAGCACGTTGACATTGTAGAAGACATTGCTCGTGACAGACTCAAGAAACTTTTTGGTGCAGCATATGCAAATGTTCAGCCTCATTCAGGTGCACAGGCAAACATGGCAGTTTATTTTGCTCTTATAGAGCCCGGTGATACAGTTATGGGTATGAACCTTGCAGAGGGTGGTCACTTAACTCACGGTTCACCTGTTAATATGTCAGGTAAATACTATAACTTCGTGCCTTATGGTGTTGACGAAAATGGTTTCCTTGATTACGATGCTTTTGAAAAGAAAGCAAAGGAATGTCAGCCAAAGCTTATTGTAGCAGGTGCATCTGCATATCCAAGAACAATCGACTTTGAAAGAATGGCAAACATTGCTCATAGCGTTGGTGCTTACTTTATGGTTGATATGGCTCATATTGCAGGTCTTGTTGCAGCAGGTCTTCACCCATCTCCGGTACCTTATGCTGATGTTGTTACATCAACAACACATAAAACTCTTCGAGGTCCTCGTGGTGGTATCATTCTTTGCAAGGACGAGGATTTTGGTATGCAGTTCAATAAGGCAATTTTCCCAGGTACTCAGGGTGGTCCTTTAATGCATATTATTGCAGGTAAAGCAGTTTGCTTTGGCGAAGCATTAAAAGATGATTTCAAAGCATATCAGCAGAGAGTTATCGACAACGCAAAAGCTCTTGCAGAAGGTCTTACAAAGAGAGGCATTAATCTCGTATCAGGTGGTACAGATAATCACCTTATGCTTGTTGACCTTCGTTCAGTTGGTATTACCGGTAAAGAGCTTGAGCACAGACTTGACGAAGTTCATATTACTGCTAATAAAAACGCTATCCCAAATGACCCTGAGAAGCCATTTGTAACAAGTGGTTTGAGAATTGGTACTCCTGCTGTTACAACAAGAGGTCTCCAGGTAGAAGATATGGATAAGATTGCAGAGTTTATTTATCTTGCAGCAACTGATTTTGAAAACCAGAAGGATTATATCACAAATGGTGTTGCAGAGCTTTGCAAAAAATATCCTTTATATGAATAATTCATAAAACAACAACCCCACTGCATAAACTGTAAAAAATGCAGTGGGGGATTACTATGAAATTCACAAAAATGCACGGCGCAGGAAATGACTATATTTATATTGATTGCTTTGATGAATATGTCGAGAATCCTGAAGAAATGTCGAAACAATTAAGTAACAGACATTTTGGCATTGGTGCAGATGGAATTGTTTTAATAAAACCGTCGGTTGTTGCCGATTGCTCAATGAATATTTATAATGCAGACGGTAGTCAGGCAGAAATGTGCGGAAATGCAGTCCGATGTGTTGCAAAGTACATATATGACAACAAGAAAAAACGAGACAGAATAAAAATCGACACTTTAAGTGGAATAAAAGTGGTTGAGATACACTCAAAAGACGGAAAAGCCATTGGTGGCACAGTTAATATGGGAAAACCAATTCTTAACGGACGTCATATTCCTACGCGATACGGAATGAGTGTTGTAAAAGACCAGATTCTTGACATTGACGACAATGATTACAAAATTACCTGTCTTAGTATGGGGAATCCTCATTGCGTAGTGTTTTGTGATGATATAGATAGATTAGATTTGAATAAAATCGGACCTCTTTTTGAGCATCACGAGATGTTTCCTGAGAGGATTAACACAGAATTTGTGGAGATTGTAGATGAAAATCATCTTAAAATGCGCGTATGGGAAAGAGGTAGTGGAGAAACTCTTGCTTGCGGCACAGGTGCTTGTGCTGTGGCAGTAGCATCCGTTATTAACGGCATTTGTCGCAAAGAAGAAAAAATAAAAATTCAAGCTCGTGGTGGTGTTTTATCAGTTAAATGGCACGAGGATGATAATGTGTATTTAACAGGTGAAGCTGTTGAAGTTTTCACGGGAGAAATAAAGATGTAAAAAATATTGTCGGAGGGACAATTATGAAAATAAATGACAATTTCTTAAAAATCCAGAGTTCTTACCTTTTCTCAAACATTGCAAAAAAGGTAAACGCTTATGTTGCAGCAAACCCTGACAAGCCTATTATTCGTCTGGGTATCGGTGACGTAACTCGTCCACTCGCAGATGCTTGTATTGAGGCTATGCACAAGGCTGTTGACGAAATGGCAAATGAAAAAACATTTATGGGTTATCCACCTGAATATGGTCACAAATGGCTTTTAGATGCTATTAACGAGAATGACTACAAAGCACGTGGAGTAGAACTTGATAACAGTGAAATCTTTGTTTCTGACGGTGCAAAAAGTGACTGCGGCAACATTGGTGACATTTTCTCAACGGATAATAAAGTTGCAGTTTGCGACCCTGTTTATCCTGTTTATGTTGACACAAATGTTATGAGTGGTCGTTCAGGTGATAAAACAGCAGAAGGCTGGAGCAATATCTACTATATGCCTTGTAATGCTGAAAACAACTTCTTACCTGAACTTCCAAGGGAAAAAGTTGATATTATCTATCTTTGCTTCCCAAACAACCCAACAGGTATGGCAGCAACAAAGGATGAGCTCAAAAAGTGGGTTGATTATGCAAATGAAAATGGTGCAGTAATCCTTTTTGACTCGGCTTATGAGGCGTTTATCACAGAAGATAATGTTCCACATTCAATTTATGAAATCGAAGGAGCAAAATCTTGCGCTATTGAATTCAGAAGCTTCTCAAAG
Source organism: Candidatus Fimenecus sp. (assembly GCA_045578245.1). GTDB lineage: Bacteria > Bacillota > Clostridia > Oscillospirales > Acutalibacteraceae > Fimenecus. The sequence continues at coordinate 28,967 of JAZNJX010000044.1, forward strand.
ACAGCTGGTTTTACTGGTGTTCGTTGTGGTTACACAGTTGTTCCACACGATATTAAGGTTGACGGAGTTGAGCTTAACGCACTCTGGGCAAGACGTCAGGCTACAAAATTCAACGGTGTTTCATATATCACACAAAGAGCAGCAGAGGCTGTTTACAGTGAAGAAGGTAAAAAGCAGGTTCGTGAAATTATTGCATATTATCAGAACAATGCAAAAATCATATACAACGGACTTAAAGAATGTGGCTTCACAGTGTATGGTGCAGTTAACTCACCTTATGTATGGCTCAAAACTCCTGACGGAATGAGCAGCTGGGAATTTTTCGACACACTTCTTGAAAATATTCAGGTTGTTGGTACTCCAGGTGAGGGCTTCGGTCCAAGTGGTGAGGGTTATTTCCGACTCACAGCATTTGGCTCAACAGAAAATACAATTAAAGCAGTAGAAAGAATCAAAAACTACTTCTGTAAATAAGAAAAATAAGACCTGCTAAGCAGGTCTTTTCTTTTGCTTTTATTTGTTTACAACATTTTGTGGTGTGCCGTTTAAGTAAGCGAAGATGTTTTCTTTTAAAATGTTCATAAGCCTTTCCCTTGTTTCAAATCCTGCCCATGCGATATGAGGGGTAATGAAGCAATTTTTTGCAGAAAGTAATGGGTTGTCGGCCTTTGGAGGCTCGACGGTTAAAACATCTAGTCCTGCCCCACGGAGTTTACCATTATTTAAAGCTTCAGCTAAATCTTTATCATTAATAACGGGTCCACGACTTGTGTTTATTATAATAGCACCATCTTTGCACTTATCAATGAAATCTTTGTTAACAAGTCCGGTTGTTTTTTCTGTCAACGGACAGTGGAATGAGATAATATCACTTGTTTTTGCAAGAGTTTCCATATCAACCCATTTGAAGTTTTTACGGTGACTTTGGTCGGTTTCGTGACCTGAAACGGCAACAATATTCATTTTAAATGCTTCTGCAATATCTGCAACTGCCTGACCAATCTGACCAAAACCTACAATTCCAAGAGTTTTACCACACAATTCTGTCAAAGGAGTTTTCCAATAGCAGAAATCAGGACAAGTAGTCCAGTCACCATTTTTAACGCTTTCGCTATGAAGACCAACAGCATTTGTAATTTCAAGAATAAGAGAAAAAGTCAATTGAGCAACAGCGTTAGTTGAGTAAGCAGGAATGTTTGAAACAGGGACACCAATTTCTTTTGCATATTCCCAGTCAACAATGTTATATCCCGTTGAGAGAAGGGCAATATATTTAAGATTATTAAGCTTGGAAAGAGTTTCTTTTGTAAGTGGAGTTTTGTTGGTGAGAATAATATCAGCACCCTCACATCTTTCAAGTATTTTCTCTTGTGGAGTACGGTAATGAATTTCACAATCTCCTAATTTTTCAAGCCATTCCCAAGATAAATCACCCGGGTTTAATGCATATGAATCAAGCACTACGATTTTCAAAAAATCACAACCTTTTATGTAGGATTTATAACACATAATATTCTACCATATTTTAATATAATATAACAATAAAAACATTGACCTTTTTTAATAAATATTATAAAATTAATATGTATGTAAATTTCTTATATGGTGAACTTAATGGAAAAGAAAAACCTGAACAGAAAAAGGGTGTTATATGCCACGTCAATCGGACTTTTTGTTGCAGCCATAGTAATTGCGGTTATTACTGTTATTATGAGCACAAAGGTTGCCGAAGGTGGTTGGGCAGAATTTTTACACGCTTTGGATAAACTACAAACCTCTATTCAGGCACTGGAGAACAGATGGCTGATTGCTCTTGCTTTGATGGGAGTATATATATTAAGAGGATTCTTGCCGATACCATTCCCGTTTCTTCTCATTATGACCGGTGTTATGTTTCGTCCTGTTAATGCTATTTTAATCAATACGGCAGGAACAACCATAGTTTTTGTAATAAACTATTTCTGGGGAAAATTCACTGGTGGTGGAGTGGCAATCAAAAAACTTGAAAAATATGACAATGTAAGAGAAATGATGTCTCATCACGGAAAGACTAAATTAGGTGTTCTTGTGGCATTGAGACTTGTTCCGTCAGTTCCTATAAATCTTGTCAGCAAAACCTATGGTGGTATGAAATATCCTCTTTATGACTTTTTAGTAGCATCGCTTTTAGGATTTTTCCCGAAAATCTGGACATATTCCGTAATGGGTGGAAATATCAGTCAGCCATTTACCTGGAAGTTTATGGGTCCGATTATTGTGTTGTTAATTTTGTCAGGTGTAGTAACCTTGATTGTGAATATTACCTTGGAGAAAAGAAAAGGAGAAAATAAAAATGAAAATTCAAATGCTTAAAGATGCAATTATGAATGGTGAGTTCGACGCTCGTTTTAAGAGAGTTTATGTTACAGATGAGGCTGTTAAAGCTCAGCACGAAAGATATGTAAGCCTTGCAAATGACTTTGCTGAAATTTTTAGTGAGGACAGAGATGCTCGTCTTTTCTCTGCACCTGGCAGAACAGAAGTTGGTGGTAACCATACAGACCATAACCACGGTAGAGTTCTTGCAGCAGGTATTAACCTTGATGCTATTGCTGTTGCATCAAAGAATGAAGAGAATATTGTACGCGTAAAATCACGTGGATACAAAATGGATGTTTGTGACATTACTGACCTTGAAATTAAAGAGGATGAAAAAGGTCATTCACCTGCTCTTGTTCGTGGTATGTGTGCAGGTTTCCTTAAATATGGTTACAAAATCGGTGGTTTTGACGCTGTAACAATGTCAAGTGTGCTTTCAGGCTCAGGTCTTTCATCATCAGCGGCTTATGAGGTTCTTGTTGGTACAATGCTTAACTACCTTTACAATGATGGTCAGGTTGATGCTATCACAATCGCAAAAATTGCACAGTATGCTGAAAATGTTTACTTTGACAAACCATGTGGACTTATGGACCAGATGGCTTGCTCAGTTGGTGGCTTTGTTACTATCGACTTTAACAACCCTGCAGAACCAATCGTTAACGAGGTTAAATTTGACTTTGCATCATCAGGTCACTCACTTTGCATCGTTGACACAAAGGGCAGCCATTCAGATTTGACAGACGATTATGCTGCAATCCGTAGTGAAATGGAAGGCGTTGCAGGCTGTTTTGGTAAAAAGGTTCTTCGTGAAGTTGATGAAGAAGAATTTAAGAAGAATATTCCTGCTGTACGTGAAAAAGTTGGTGACAGAGCAGTTATTCGTGCAATGCATTTCTTCGCAGATAATGCAAGAGTATTAAAAGAGGTTGATGCTCTTAAAAATGGTGACTTTAAAACATTCAAATCATACATACTTGAAAGTGGTGACTCATCATACAAGTATAATCAAAATGTATTCTCTGTTAAAAAGCCTAAGGAACAGCCTGTTTCACTTGCTTTAGCAGTAAGTGAAAGTATTCTTAAAGGCAAAGGGGCTTGGAGAGTTCACGGTGGTGGATTTGCAGGTACAATTCAGGCTTTTGTTCCAAACGAAATCCTTGCTGACTACAAAAATGCGATGGAAAGCATTTTTGGTGAGGGCTCTTGTTACGTGTTAATCATTAGACCGGTTGGCGGTATAGAAATATAGAACTAAGGTTGATTTAAATGACAACTATTGAACTTTTAGAAAAACTAACTTCCCCTGCAGGTGTTGCGGGGGAAGAAAACAGCTCCTTTGAAGCACTCAAGGGGCTTTTTTCACTGTATGGAGAAGTTTCTTCTGATGTTTCAGGAAACATAATTATCCATAAAAATGGTACAGGAAAGCATATTCTTCTGGATGCACATCTTGACACAATCGGCTTCGTTGTAACAGGAATTACCGAGGATGGTTTTATCCGTGTACAGAAAGTCGGTGGAGTTGATATGCGTACAGTAGAGGGTATGGAATTGACTCTTCACGGTGAAAAGGATATTTACGGTGTTATTTGCACTGTGCCACCACATCTTTCAGACGGAGAAAGTAAAGTTTCGGCTGATGGCACTGCTGTTGTGGATGTTGGTATGACTAAAGAAGATGCTGAAAAGATGATTTCCATAGGTGACAGAGCATCTTTCAAAAGCAGTTTTTCTGTGCTTAATGAAAACAGGGTGTCTTCTCCTTATATTGATGACCGTGGAGGAATTGCCGTGCTTTTAAAGGCACTTGAATACACAAAAACAGAAAACGAGATTACGCTTGTCTGCTCAGCTCAGGAAGAAACAGGTGGCACTGGTGCTAAATGTGCGTCATTTAACGTGGATGCTGATTTGTCCGTTTCTGTTGATGTGAGTTTTGCAACTACACCTGATTCAAAGGCAAGTGAATGTGGCAAAATGAATGGTGGAGCTATGGTAGGCTACGCACCAATTCTTGACAGACAATATACAGAACTTTTAGTTGAAATCGCAAAAGAAAAGGATATTCCATACCAAAAGGAGATTATGAATGGTCGCACAGGCACAAATGCTGACCATATTACAATTTCAAAGGGTGGAGTGCCTTCTGTATTGGTGTCAATTCCAATAAGATATATGCATACTCCTGTTGAAACGGTTGATTTAAAGGATATTGAGTCCTGCGCTAAACTTATTGCAGAGTTTTTGGAAAGGGTGTGAGAGTATGAATTTTGAACTTTTAAAAACCCTTTGCATGCTCAATGGCACATCAGGTGATGAAAAAAATGTGAGAGATTTTATAATCTCAAAACTTCCAGAAGATTGCGCATACATTGTTGACCCCATTGGAAATCTTATTGTCAACAAAAAAGGTGAAAGAGAGCCTGAAAATAAAGTTGCACTCTTTGCACATATGGACGAGGTTGGATTTATTGTCACATATATTACTGATGATGGCTTTGTGTATGTTGCAAATGTAGGTGGTATTGACAATTCTGCACTTTTCGGTAAGAAAATTACTGTAAATGGTCATATTGGCGTTGTTGGTGGTAAGGCAATTCACCAATGCTCAGGTGATGAAGCAAAGAAGATTCCTGATATCACGGATATGTGTGTGGATTTTGGGTTTGAGAATAAAGGAATAGCAGAAAAACATCTAAGCCTTGGTGATTTTGGTTATTTTAAATCGGACTTTATTGAGTTTGGAAATGATATGATTAAATCTAAGGCGCTTGACGACCGTCTTGGATGTGCTATTATGCTTGAACTTTTACAGAGGAAGTCAAAAATTAACTACACCTGTGTTTTCACTGTGCAGGAAGAGGTTGGCACTCGTGGTGCTACAGTTTCTGCATACACAGTGAATCCTGATTATGCCATTGTTATTGAAACAACAACTGCATCGGATATTCCTGACACACCTGAAAACAAGAAGGTTTGCAAGGTGGGTAGTGGTGCAGTGGTGTCATTTATGGACAGAGGAACAATTTACAACAAGGATTTATATAAAAAGGCAAGAGAACTTGCTGATAAAAAGGGAATTCCTAACCAGACAAAGACTGTTGTTGCAGGTGGAAATGATGCTGCTGCAATCCACAAGGCAGCAGGTGGCATAAATACAGTTGCAGTTTCACTTCCTTGCAGGTATATTCACTCTGCATCTTCCGTTGGTTGTAAAAAGGATATTGAAGCAGTTAATGACCTTGTTACCACCTTGCTTGAGGAGTTTGCAAATGGTTAAGTCCATAGATTTTATTGATAAGTCAATTTTTAACTATCTCGGCAAGGACGATTATGCTGTGTTTATTGCACTAACGGGACTTTGTGATGGAATAAGGCTTAATGATGGCGTTGTGTGGGTACAAACTGATGAAACCGAGCGTATTACTGCTGTTGTTGCAACGTCCAGAAGTGGAAAAAGCCTTATTTTTGCCGATGAAAATGCTGATAAAGAAGAATTGAACTTTATTGCAAATGGCGAAAACGAGGTAATAGATAAAAAATATCTATTTAAAAAATCCGTGTCGCCATTATGTTGTGAAAAAGGTGTTGGCAGGTCTGAATATTGGAAGATAAAAGCTTTAAATAGTTTAGATAGAGAAAAACACGACGAAATTGTAGCCTTTAAAATGCTTCTCAACAGTATGAACAAGTGTGAGGGAGAATTGCTATCTGATAATAACGAGATTATCGGTGGTGGATTCATTACATTTAGTCAAAAAGTATCTTTGATTACAGATGTATATATAAATGAGAAATATCGTGGCCAGGGCTTCGGCAAGGCGATAGTTGAAAAATTACTAAATGCTTCAACAAATGAAGATGTGTATCTTGTATCAAAGGAACACAATTTAGATTTTTATAAAAAATGCGGTTTTGAAATCGTTAAAGAAATATATGACTACAAAGGATAATGCAAAATGTTTTTTGAAATTAGTGAGAGAGTAAAAGACCTTTCTTCTGTTGCTTTGAAAAAGGCAGAAACAGTTTTCGGAAGAATTGATGAAATAACAGAATATAACCAACAGAAGGTGCTTTCTGCATTCATCAGAAACCGTGTTGATGAAACAGATTTCAACACATCAACAGGCTATGGTTATGGTGATAAGGGCAGGGAAAAACTTGATGTGCTTACTGCTGATATTTTTGGTGCAGAGAGTGCGATTATCCGTTCAGGCGCACTCGCTAGTGGTACACATACTCTGGCAGTTTGTCTTTATGGGATTCTTCGTCCAAATGACACAATGCTTTGTGTAACAGGTGCACCTTATGACACTCTTCACTCAACAATTGGTCTTGGTGGCAAAAATATGGGCGACGGAACACTTGCTGATTTTGGAGTAACATACCAACAGATTGATTTGTATAATGACGAGCTTGATTACAAATCTATTGAAGAATGCGCAAAAGATAAAGATGTTAGAATGGTTTATATTCAGCGTTCTCGTGGATATTCACTTCGTCACACAATTTCTATTGATGAAATTAAAAAGGTTTGTGAAATTGTACATAGAGTTAACAAAAGAGCAATCGTTATGGTTGATAACTGCTATGGTGAATTTACTGAAAAGCTTGAGCCAACAGAAGTTGGGGCAGATTTGATGGCAGGTTCACTCATTAAAAATGCAGGTGGCGGAATTGCTTCCTGCGGTGGATATATTGCAGGTCGCAAGGATTTGGTTGAACTTTGTGGATATCGTCTTACAACTCCAGGACTTGGCATTGAGGTTGGAGCAACACTAGGACAGAACAGAAGTCTTTTCATGGGGCTTTTCAATGCTCCACATGTTGTTGGGGAAGCACTTAAAACTGCAGTTTTTGCAGCATCAATTTATACTGAGTTAGGTTTTAAGGTTACTCCAACAGTTGAAGAAACTCGACATGACATTATTCAGGCAATTTGCCTTGAGACTCCTGAAAATCTTATTGCTTTTTGTCAAGGACTTCAAAAAGGTGCTCCTGTTGACTCATATGTAACGCCTGAACCTTGGGATATGCCTGGTTATGACAATCAAGTTATTATGTCTGCAGGTGCTTTCACATCAGGTTCATCCATTGAGCTTTCTGCTGATGCACCACTTCGTGAGCCATATGCTGTATGGATGCAGGGTGGACTTAATTTCCACAGTGGAAAAATCGGTGTAATGCTTGCAACAGAAGAACTTTTGAAAAGAGGTCTTATAAAATGAAATTGATGCACCTTAAAAGTGGTACAGATGTCCGTGGTGTTGCTGTTTCAACAGAGAAATATCCTGAAATTCAGCTGACTGACGATGTGGTGAAATATATTTCAACAGCTTTTATCAGGTTTTTGAGTGGAAAAACAGGCAAGGCATATTGCGATTTAACTGTTTCGGTTGGTCACGATTCAAGAATTTCTGCCGACAGAATAAGAAATGCTGTAATTTCAGTTGTAAAAGATATGGGTGTTAACGTGCTTAACTGCTCATATTGTTCAACTCCTGCAATGTTTATGACAACTGTTACAAGAAGTTGTGATGGTGCCATTCAGATTACTGCAAGTCATCATCCTTTTGACAGAAACGGACTAAAATTCTTTACTCGTGACGGTGGTCTTTCCGGTGATGAGTTAAAATCAATTTTAGCTGATGCAGAAAATGAGCCTTGCGAAAAAGCAGATAAATCAGGTACAGTTACTGAAATCGATTATATTTCCGAATATGCAGAGATTCTTCGTAATATGATTAAGCGGGGTGTGAGTGCTGAAAATTACGAAAAACCTCTTGATGGGTTTAAAGTTGCAGTTGACGCAGGAAACGGTGTTGGTGGCTTTTATGCTACAAAGGTTTTAGAGCCACTTGGTGCAGATGTTTCTGCAAGTCAGTTTTTAGAGCCTGACGGAATGTTCCCTAATCATATTCCTAATCCAGAAAACAAGGTTGCCATGGAATTTATCCGTAAAGCAACAGTAGAGAACAATTGCGATTTAGGTGTGATTTTTGATACTGACGTTGACCGTGCGTCCTGTGTTGACGAAAAAGGTGAAGAAATTAACAGAAATGCCATCGTTGCATTAGCATCTGTAATTGCACTTGAAGGCAACGAGGGTGGAAGTATTGTCACAGACTCTGTAACGAGTGATGGACTCCGTGAATTTATCGAAGAAAAACTCGGTGGAAAGCATATTCGTTTTAAAAGGGGATATAAAAATGTAATTGATGAGGCAATTCGTCGTACAAATCTCGGTGAAAACTCACCACTTGCAATTGAGACATCAGGACATGCGGCATTTAAAGAGAATTACTATCTTGACGACGGTGCTTATCTTGTTACAAAGATTATCATTAAGGCTGCTGTGCTTCGTAAGGAAAACAAGAAAATTGGTGACTGTATTGCTGACCTTAAAAAGCCTTTGGAAGAAAAAGAACTTCGTTTTAATATAACCGAAGAAAATTTCCGTGAAATCGGCGAAACGCTTATTGAGGATATTAAAAAACAGGCGGAAGAAAATGAAGAAATGTTTTTAGCACCTGATAATTATGAGGGTGTGAGAGTTTCATTTAAAGATGTAAAGCGAAACGGATGGTTCTTGCTCCGACTTTCTGTTCACGACCCTGTAATGCCTTTCAATACGGAAAGCGACACAGAAGGTGGTTGTGTTGAAATCTGCAAAAGCTTTTGCGAAATGGTTAAAAACGTAAAGGGAATTGACTTTACACCAGTCCAAGAATTTATAAATTTGCAATAAAAGTGTTGACAAACAGGCTAAAAAAAATTACTATTATAGGGAATAAAGATTTTGAACGGAGGTGTAGGTATGATTTTTGAAAAAGTACGCGCAATTATTTGTGACCAGCTTGAATTGGACGAGGATGTTGTTACTTTAGACGCTGTTCTCCTTGAAGACCTTGGTGCTGACAGTATTGACCTTGCAGATTTAGTTATGACTCTTGAGGATGAATTCGATATGGAAATCTCCGACGAAGAGCTTGAAAATATTAGAACTGTTGC